>NZ_BAAAIF010000053.1:0-72447 GCF_039525925.1 Streptomyces javensis
CCCCGGGTGGGGTGATGGTGTCGGTGCAGGCCGCCGAGGCCGACGTCTTGCCGTTGCTGGCCGGTCGTGAGGCCGAGGTGAGTGTGGCGGCGGTCAACGGTCCGTACTCGACCGTGATCTCCGGGGCGGAAGAGGCGGTGACGGAGGTCGCCGGGCAGTTTGAGGCTCAGGGGGTCAAGACCAAGCGGCTGCGCGTCTCGCACGCCTTCCATTCGCCGTTGATGGAGCCGATGCTGGCCGAGTTCCGGCGGGTGGCCGAGGGGCTGTCGTACACGCCTCCCCGCATCCCCGTCGTATCGAACCTGACGGGTCTGATCGCGGACGCCGAGGCGCTGTGCTCCGCCGAGTACTGGGTACGGCACGTCCGCGAGACCGTGCGCTTCGCCGATGGCGTGGCGGCCCTCGCGGAGGCCGGTGTGACGACCTCCCTGGAGCTGGGCCCGGACGGTGTGCTGTCCGGCATGGGCCAGGAATGCGCGCCCGACGCCACCTTCGCCCCGGCCCTGCGCACCGGTCGTGATGAGGCCGCCTCGCTGCTCGAAGCGCTGGCTCAGGTCCATGTCCGGGGTGGCTCCGTGGACTGGGCGGCCCTGCTCGCACCGGCACGTCCCCGGACCGTCGAGCTGCCCACGTATGCCTTCCAGCGGGAGCGGTACTGGCTGGAGCCGGCCGCGGCCACGGCGGATGTGGCCTCGGCGGGGCTCGGTTCCGCGGAGCATCCGCTGCTCGGCGCCGCGGTGACGCTGCCCGACTCCGACGGATGTCTGTTCACCGGCCGGCTGTCCGCGCGTACGCACGCCTGGCTGGCCGACCATGAGGTGCTGGGGGCGGTGATGCTGCCGGGGACCGCGTTCGTCGAGTTGGCGCTGCACGCGGGCGACCGCGTCGGATGCGCCCGGCTGGAGGAGCTGACGCTCGAGGCACCGCTGGTCCTGCCCGAGCACGGTGGCGTACAGACGCGGGTGACGGTTTCCGACGCCGACGACTCGGGGCGCCGGGCGCTGACCGTGCACTCACGCGAGGACGGCGGGGAAGGGCCGTGGCTTCGGCATGCTACGGGCAGTGTCGCGCCCGAGCCGTCCACCTCCGCCCGCACCGCGCTCGCCGAGTCCGTATGGCCGCCGAGGGACGCCGAACCCGTGGCGCTGGACGGGCACTACGAGCGGCTTGCCGAGACGGGGCTGCGGTACGGGCCGGTGTTCCAGGGGCTGCGTGGCGTGTGGCGGCGCGGAACCGAGGTGTTCGCCGAGGTCACGCTGGACGAGGAGGCGGAGCAGGACCCGCGCCGCTTCGGCCTCCACCCGGCCTTGCTGGACGCGGCCCTGCACGCCGTGGGCGCCGCGGCCACCGCCACGTCGGAGGAGATCCGGCTGCCGTTCTCATGGAGCGGGGTGTCGGTGTACGCGGCGGGCGCCGCGATGTTGCGCGTACGCCTCACCCCCACCGGCCCCGACGGCATGGCGCTGTCGATGGAGGTGATGGATGGGACCGGTGCGCCCGTGGCCACGGTGGACTCGCTGGCGACGCGCCCAGTCTCCCCGGAGCAGGTCAACGCGGCGCGCGGTGCGGTGCACCAATCCCTCTTCCAGCTGAACTGGAGCCTTCTGCCGGGTGCCGAGGCGCCGGTGGAGGGCGCCGTGACCGAGGTGGCGCCGCTGGCTTGCGTCGACTGGCACGACGTGGCGGCATTCGGTGAGGTGATCGGTAGTGAAGGGGTCGTGCCTCCGGCGGTGGTGTGTGTGGCCCCGCCCGTGCCCACCACTGACGGCGACGCGATACGGGACGTGATCCATAGGGCGCTGGAGCTGGTGCGGGGATGGCTGGCCGAGGAGCGGTTCGCCGGATCGCGGCTGGTGATCGCCACCCATGGCGCGGTGACCGTCGAGGACGACGAGGACGACGAGGACGGCGAGGGCAACCAGAACGACAAGGCCGTGGTGGATCTCGCGGCGGCCGCCGTCTGGGGTCTGGTACGGACCGCGCAAACCGAGCACCCGGATCGGTTCGTCCTGGTCGATCTGGACGGTGGGGATCGGGAACCGGAGCACGAGGCCGGGCGCCGGCCACTGACCCCCGAGACCCTCTCCCCGCTGTCCGCGGCCCTGGCGAGTGGCGAACCCCAGGTGGCCGTGCGCGGCGGGCGGCTGCTGGCGCCCCGCCTGGGCCGAGTGCGGACCACTGAGACCACTCCGACCGCCGAAGCCGCGCCGCACTCGGCGCCGCACTCGGAGGTGCACTCGGCGACGCACTCGGCGGTGTGGGACGCGGAAGGCACGGTCCTGGTGACCGGCGCCACCGGCACGCTGGGCGGGCTGGTCGCCCGCCACCTCGTGGCCGAGCGCGGCGTACGCCATCTGCTGCTGGTGAGCCGTCGCGGCGCGGACGCCCCCGGCGCCCGCGCGTTGGAGGACGACCTGGTGGCGGCGGGCGCGTCGGTCAGCTGGGCCGCCTGCGACGTGGCCGACCGGGGCGCGCTGACCGCGGCCGTGAAGGGTGTCTCCGCGGCACATCCGCTGCGCGGAGTGGTCCACACGGCCGGGGTGCTCGACGACGGCGTCATCGCATCGCTGACACCGGAGCGCGTGGACGCGGTGTTGCGTCCGAAGTTGGACGCGGCCATCGCGCTGCACGAGCTGACCGAGGCAGTGGACCTGTCGGCGTTCGTGGTGTTCTCCTCGGCCGCCGGGACCTTCGGCACGGCCGGACAGGCCAACTACGCGGCTGCCAACGCCTCCCTCGACGCCCTGATACGGCGCCGCCGGGCCTCGGGGCTGCCCGGCCTGTCCCTCGCCTGGGGTCTGTGGGACGAGCGCGACGGAATGGCCGGTGGGCTGGCCGAGGCGGATCTGCGCCGCATAGGCCGGGCCGGAGTGGACGGTCTGTCGCCCGAGGAGGGCCTGGCCCTGTTCGACGCGGGATGTGCCGGGGAACTGCCCGTGGTCGTCCCGATGCGACTGGACCCGGCCAAGGCGCGTGGCGCCGACGGCGAAGTGCCGCACGTCATGCGGGAGCTGGTGCGGCCTATGGCGCGCAGGGCCGCGGCGGAGGGCACCGGGGCCGCGGGTGACCTGCGGGAACGACTCGCCGCGGCGTCGTCGGAGCAGGATGGCGAACGTCTGGTACTGGACCTGGTGCGGCGCTGCGTGGCCGCGGTGCTCGGACACGGTGGGGCGGCCGCGGTGGAGCCGGGCCGCGCCTTCAAGGACTTCGGCTTCGACTCGCTGACGGCGGTGGAACTGCGCAACCGCTTGGGCACGGCCACCGGGCTGCGCCTCACGGCCACGCTGGTGTTCGACTATCCGAACCCGATCGCCCTGGCCCGCCATCTCCACCAGGAGCTGACCGACGGGGACGACGGCGTGCGTACGGCCCAGTCCGCCCATCCCGCCCTGCCCGCAGGCAAGGCGGACACCGGTGACGACCTGGTGGCGATCGTCGGCATGGCCTGCCGATTCCCGGGTGGCGCCCGGTCCCCGGAGGAGCTGTGGCGGCTGCTCGCGGCGGGTGACGACGCCATTTCCGGCTTCCCCGTCAACCGTGGCTGGGATGTGGCGGGGCTGTACGACCCCGATCCGGAGGCGGACGGCAAGAGCTATGCGCGGGAGGGCGGCTTCCTGCACACCGCGGGCGAGTTCGACCCGGCGTTCTTCGGCATCTCGCCACGTGAGGCGCTGGCGATGGACCCGCAGCAGCGGCTGCTGCTGGAGACGTCATGGGAGGCGTTCGAACGGGCCGGAATCGACGCGACGACCCTTCGGGGCAGCGCGACCGGTGTCTTCGCCGGTCTGATGTACCACGACTACGGATCCCAGCTCCGGAGCATCCCCGAGGGCGCCGAGGGCTACCTCGCCACGGGTGGGTCCGGAAGCATCGCATCGGGACGGGTCGCCTACACCTTCGGTCTCGAGGGCCCGGCCGTGACCATCGACACCGCATGCTCGTCATCGCTGGTGGCACTGCATCTCGCGGCGCAGGCTCTGCGCCAGGGCGAGTGCTCGCTGGCGCTGGCGGGCGGAGTGGCGGTGATGTCCACCCCCGCCACCTTCGTGGAGTTCAGCCGTCAGCGCGGGCTGGCGCCGGACGGCCGGTGCAAGCCGTTCGCGGCGGCCGCCGATGGCACGGGCTGGGGCGAGGGCGTCGGCATGCTGCTGCTGGAACGGCTGTCGGACGCGCGGCGCAATGGCCACCAGGTACTGGCGGTGGTACGCGGCTCCGCCGTCAACCAGGACGGTGCCAGCAACGGCCTCACCGCGCCCAACGGCCCCTCACAGCAGCGGGTGATCCGGGCGGCGCTGGCGAACGCGCGGCTGTCGGCCGCCGAGGTGGACGCGGTCGAGGCCCACGGTACGGGTACGACGCTGGGCGATCCGATCGAGGCGCAGGCGCTGCTGGCCACGTACGGCCGCGAACGCACCGACGAACAGCCCCTGTGGCTCGGCTCGATCAAGTCCAACATCGGACACACCCAGGCCGCGGCCGGTGTCGCGGGCATCATGAAGATGGTGCTCGCCATGCGGCACGGTCTGCTGCCCCAGACGCTGGGCGTCGACGAACCGTCGACGCACATCGACTGGACGGCCGGAGCCGTCGAACTGCTCACCGAGGCCAGGCCCTGGCCCGAGACTGACCGCCCACGCCGGGCGGGTGTCTCCTCCTTCGGCCTCAGTGGCACGAATGCGCACATCATCCTCGAGCAGGCGCCGTCGACTGAGGACGAGACATCCGAGTCGACCGGGGAATTGGCGCCCGCTGTGGTGCCGTGGGTGCTGTCGGCGAAGTCCGATGCCGGTGTGCGTGAGCAGGCCGGGCGACTCCTCTCGCTCGTGGCCGGGGAGACCGGCCCGACCGTGGCGGACATCGGTCTGTCGCTGGTCACCACGCGCGCGGCGTTCGAGCGGCGGGCGGTGGTGTTGGGCGGTGACCGTACCGCGCTCGTCAGCGGCCTGACCGCGTTGGCCGAGGGCCGCGAGGTGTCGGGCGTGGTGCGGGGGGCCGTGGTCGGCTCCGATGCCCGTACGGCCTTTGTCTTCCCTGGTCAGGGGTGGCAGTGGGTGGGGATGGCGGCGGGGCTGCTGGAGTCTTCGCCGGTGTTCGCGGAGCGGCTGGAGGAGTGTGCGGCGGCGTTGGCGCCGTTCGTGGAGTGGTCGTTGGTGGATGTGCTCGGCGACTCTGTGGCGTTGGAGCGGGTGGATGTGGTGCAGCCGGTGTTGTGGGCGGTGATGGTGTCGCTGGCTGAGTTGTGGCGTTCGTACGGTGTCGAGCCCGCGGCGGTCATCGGCCACTCGCAGGGTGAGATCGCGGCGGCGTGTGTGGCGGGTGCGTTGTCGTTGGAGGACGCGGCTCGCGTGGTGGCGTTGCGGAGCAGGGCGCTGCGCGCGTTGTCGGGGCTCGGTGGGATGGTGTCGGTGTCGTTGCCCGTGGGTGAGGTGCGGGAGCGGATGGGCCGGTGGGGTGAGCGGCTGTCGGTGGCGGCGGTGAACGGGCCCTCGGCTGTCGTGGTCTCCGGTGACGCGGACGCGCTGGACGAGCTGATGGCGGCATGCGAGGCGGACGAGGTCCGGGCGCGCCGCATCCCCGTGGACTACGCCTCCCACTGCGCCCATGTGGAGGACATCGAGGAGGAGTTGCTGCGGGCCCTGGCGGATATCGCTCCCCGGGCTTCGTCGGTGCCGTTCTACTCCACGGTCACCGCCGGTGTGCTGGACACCACGGGGCTGGACGCGGGGTACTGGTACCGCAATCTGCGTCAGACGGTGCGCTTCGACGAGACCGTACGCGCCCTGCTGGCCGACGGCTTCCAGGTGTTCATCGAGGCCAGCGCCCATCCGGTCCTCACGATGGGTGTGGAGCAGACCGCCGAGGACCACGGCACCCGCGTCACCGCCGTCGGTTCGCTGCGCCGCGATGAAGGCGGCCTGGAGCGTTTTCTCACCTCTCTGGCCGAGGCGTACGTGGGCGGTGCGTCCGTCGACTGGGCGGGGATGTTCGCGGGAACGGGTGCGAAGCGCGTCGATCTGCCGACGTATGCCTTCCAGCGCACCCACTTCTGGCTGGAGTCCGAGGCGATCGATGCCACCGGTGACATGGCATCGGCGGGGCTGGACCCGGCCGGGCATCCGTTGCTGGGGGCCGCCGTGCCGCTGCCCGACTCCGACGGGTTCCTGCTCACCGGTCGGCTCTCGCTCCGTACCCACCCCTGGCTCGCCGACCACGCGGTCGCGGACGTCACGCTGCTGCCGGGGACGGCCTTCGTGGAGTTGCTGATGCGGGCCGGTGACGCGGTCGGCTGCGATCAGGTGGACGAACTGACCCTGGGAGCACCGCTGGTGCTGCCCGAGCAGGGCACGGTCCGGCTCCAGGTCGCCGTGGGCGGTCCCGACGGGACAGGGCGGCGCTCGGTCGGTGTGTACGCACAGACGGAGGACGGCCCCTGGACACAGCACGCCACCGGTGTGCTCGGCAGCGGCGGCACCTCGGCGGTGGCCGATCGCGCCACCGAACCCGAGCCATGGCCACCGGCCGGTGCGGAGGCGGTGGATGTCGGCGGGCTCTACGAACGGTTCGCACGGACCGGGCTGGGGTACGGGCCGTCCTTCCAGGGGCTGCGCGCCGTCTGGCGCAAGGGCGACGAGGTCTTCGCCGAGGTCCGCCTGGCGGAGGAGGCACGGCAGGACGCCGAGCGGTTCGGCCTCCACCCGGCCCTGCTGGACGCCGCGTTGCACGCGATGGCCTTCGGCGGCTTCGTCCGCCTCCCCGAGCCCGGTGGCAACGTCCGCCGGGACGAGGGGGCGGGCACCGGACGCGTCCGGCTCCCCTTCGCCTGGAGCCGTGTGGCGCTGCATGCCACCGGCGCGTCCGCGTTGCGGGTGCGGCTGGCACCGGCCGGGCCGGACGCGGTCTCGCTGACCGCGCTCGACGAGTCGGGGCAGCCGGTGGCCTCGGTGGATTCGCTCGTCACCCGCGCGGTCGCCCGGGACCAACTCGGCGCGGCGCACGGTGCCTTCCACGCATCGCTGTTCAGCCTGGAGTGGACGGCGTCCGTGGCGGTACCCCCGTCGTCCGGCTCTGCCGGTCGCTGGGCCGTGCTCGCCGAAGGTGACACGGGGCTGTCGGCCGCGCTGAAGTCGGCGGGCACGACCGGTGCCCTGGCCGAGACGCACGCGGATCTGTCCGCTCTGGGAGGGGCCATTGAGGCGGGGCGAGCGGCGCCGGACCTGGTGTTCGCCTCCCTGGCCTCCTCGGCTTCCCCGACCTCCCTGACCCACTTCTCCTCGCCGACCGCCGAGGCGGTCCGCTCCGCGGCGCACCGGGCGCTCGCGCTGGTGCAGTCGTGGCTGGCAGATGAGCGGTTCGGGCGGTCCCGGCTGGTGCTGGTCACCCATGGGGCGGTCGGTGTCCGGCCCGGGGAGCCGCTCGCCGATCCCGCCTGCGCCGCGGTGTGGGGACTCGTGAGGTCGGCGCAGTCGGAGAACCCCGACCGGTTCCTGCTGCTCGACCTGGACGACCAGGAGGCGTCGTTCACCGCCCTGCCACAGGCCCTGTCCGGCGACGAGCCGCAGATGGCGGTGCGCGGCGGCGCGGTGCTGGTGCCACGGCTCGCCCGGGTCCCCGCGGCCCAGGTCCCGGCGGCCCAGATCCCCGCGGCCCAGGTCCCGGCGGCCCCGGTTCCCGTGGCGCGGGTGCGGGACGCGGCCCACGAGACCGTGTCCACGCCGGGCGGCGAGCGGGAGGGCGAGCCCGCGGCCACCCCGCTGTGGGACCCGGAGGGGACGGTCCTCATCACCGGCGCCACGGGGGTGCTGGGCTCCCTGGTGGCACGTCACCTGGTGGCCGAGCACGGCGTACGCCATCTGCTGCTGACCAGCCGCCGGGGGCGCGAGGCCACGGGTGCGGCCGAGCTGGTGGACGAGCTGACCGCGTCGGGGGCGTCGGTGTCCCTGGCCGCCTGCGACACGGCCGACCGCGCCGCGCTGGCGCGGCTGCTGGCCACCGTACCGGCCGGACATCCGCTGACCGGTGTGGTGCACGCGGCCGGTGTCCTCGACGACGGGGTGATCGGCTCGCTGACCCCGGAGCGCGTCGACACGGTGCTGCGGCCCAAGGCCGATGCCGCCATCAACCTCCATGAGCTGACGGAGCACCTGCCGCTGTCCGCGTTCGTGCTGTTCTCCTCGGCGGCGGGCGTGTTCGGTGGCAGCGGTCAGGCCAACTACGCGTCGGCCAACGCGTTCCTGGACGCGCTGGCGCAGCGGCGCAGGGCGCGGGGGCTGCCGGCGGTCTCCCTGGCCTGGGGGCTGTGGGCCGAACGCAGCGCCATGACGGGCCACATGGACGACAGCGACGTCGAACGGCTCAACCGGGCGGGAGTGACCGCACTGTCCTCCGAGGAGGGCCTGGCGCTCTTCGACGCGGCGACGGCGCAGGCGCATGCCCGGGCCGCTCGGGCCGGGGGCCCCGGTCAGGGTGAGGGCGCCGACGCGAGCGGCGGCGGACAGCCGGAGAGCGCCACCGACGTGCACCCGGAAAGCACCACCGACGCACACCCGCTCCTCGTACCCATGCGGCTCGACGTCGCCGCGCTACGAGTGCAGGCCGCCTCCCTCGGCGTCCCGCATCTGCTGCGCGGGCTGGTCCGGGTCCCGGCCCGGCGCGCCGCCCATAACGCCGCCTCCGGCTCCGCCACCGGCGCCGGGGGAGTGGAGCCGATCGGACAGCGCCTGAACGGGCTCTCGGCCAGGGAGCAGACCCAGGTCCTGACCGAGCTGGTGCGCACCCATGCCGCCACCGTGCTCGGCCATGACTCACCGGACCTGGTGGAGGACGACCACGCCTTCCTCGAGCTGGGCATCACCTCGCTCACCGCCGTGGAGATCCGCAACCGGCTCAACCTCGCCACCGGTCTCCATCTGCCCGCCACGCTGCTCTTCGACCACACCACACCCGCGGCGCTCGCCGTCCACCTGCGCGCCCAACTGGCCCCCGGCGCCGCGGACTCCGCACCCCAGGGCGAAGCACCCGCCGCCGGAGCGCCGCACCGGACCACGACCACGGCCACGCCCCCCGGCGCGGCCAAGGCCGCGACCGGCTCGACGATCGAGGAGCTGTACCGGCAGGCGTGCGCCGATGAACAGTACGTGGCGGGCACCCAGCTGCTCATGGCGGCGGCCCGGCTGCGCCCGTCGTTCCGTACGGCGGCGGAGCTGACCACCCCGCCCAAGCTGGTGCGGCTCTCCAAGGGCGGTACGGCGCCGGGGCTGGTGTGCTTCCCGTCGCTGGTCGCCATCTCGGGGCCGCGCGAGTACGCCCGCTTCGCGGCCGGGTTCCGGGGCCGCCGCGATGTCTCCGTGCTGCCCGAGCCCGGTTTCGGCAAGGGGGAGCTGCTTCCGGCGAGCGTCGACGCCGTGGTGGAGATGCAGGCGGAGGCGGCGCTGCGCTGTGTCGGGGAGAAGCCGTTCGTGCTCGTCGGACGCTCGTCGGGGGGCTGGATCGCCCAGGCCGTCGCCGGGCGGCTGGAGGCGCGTGGCAGCGCGCCCTCGGCGGTCGTCCTGCTGGACACCTATCTGCCGCGCAGCGAGGCGCTGCCGTGGATCCAGACGAATCTGTCCGGCAAGATGTTCGACCGGGAAAAGATGTTCGGCGTGGTGGACGAGGGCAGGCTGACCGCGATGGGCGGCTATCTGCGCCTCTTCTCGGACTGGGGGCCGACGCCGATTGACGCGCCGATTCTCACGGTGAAAGCGGAGGAGTCCTTTCCGGGGTCCGGAGAGGGAACCGACGAGGAATCGGCATGGGGTGCCACGCTCACCCGTATCGACGTTCCCGGCGACCACTTCACCATGATGGAGGATTTCGCCGGAGTCGCCGCCGAAGCGGTCCTCAACTGGCTTGCGGAGAACGTGTGATTCGCAATGCCTGACATCCTGATAGGCTCGCGCTCATTCGAAGCGCGGAAGAAAAAACGGGGAAGGCGCTCGCGGATTTCTGATGTCGCCGAAGACCTTTCCATTACTGCGGGAGGAAACATCATGACGTCCAATGTCAGCGCGGTCGGCGAGCGGGTCGGCGAGTTCTACGACCAGCTGGTGGGCATGTTCGACGCCTCGCTGTACGGCCCGAACATCCATGTCGGCTACTGGAACAGCCAGGAGGACAGCACCACCCTGGAGGACGCCGCCGACCGGCTCACCGACATGATGACCGCGCGGCTGCGCATCGGCGCCGGCTCCCGGGTCCTGGACATCGGCTGCGGCTTCGGCGGGCCCGCGATCAGGCTCGCGCAGAAGACGGGTGCCGAGGTCGTGGGCATCAGCGTCAGCCGTAAGCAGGTCGAGAAGGCCAACGAGCTGGCCGAGGCCGCCGGGGTGAGCGGCAAGGTCACCTTCCAGTACGGCGACGCGATGGACCTGGCCTTCGACGACGGCTCCTTCGACGCCATCTGGATGCTGGAATCCGTGATGCAGATGCCCGACCGGGCGGCGGCGCTCACGGAGGCCGCCCGCGTTCTGCGCCCGGGCGGACGGCTGGCGCTCACCGACAACTACGAGCGCGAGGAGATATCCGAGGAGCGGCGGCCGGTCATCGAGAACATTCTCCAGCGGTACCTCACCCAGCCGCCCGCGTCTTTCGAGACATACCCGGCGATGCTGCGCCAGGCCGGGCTGCGCTGTACGGAGCTGCTCGACGTCAGCGAAAGCACCACCAAGCAGTCGGTCCGGCGGCTCGGTGAGGCCATGGCCCAGAACATGGAGCAGCTGGCGTCCAAGGTCGACCCGGAGGTCTTCAACAAGTTGAAGCCCGCCGAGGGCGAGAACATGGAAATGCCCGAGCTGGGATATCTCATCGCCACCGCGCGGCGCCCCGAAACCGCGTAGGTTCTCGGCGCTGGAATTTCCCGGTTCTCTTCGGGGAGTCATTCAGGGGCGGGTCGGCACATTCGGCCCGCCCCTCGGCGCGGAGGGGCCGCGACCGATCCGCCAGGGCCCCGACCGACCCGCCGGGGCCATGCGGTGCGGACGTCGCATGGCGCGTGGCGTCGCCTACCGTGGGAGGCAGCCGGAGAACCAGGGAGGCGGGCAAGATGACCAGCGCACCGGACACCGTCCCGCTGCCCTCGGGGGAGCGGATCCCGCCGCTCGGCCAGGGCACCTGGCACATGGGTGACCACCCCCGGCGCCGCGCCGATGAGATCGCGGCGCTGCGGCGCGGACTCGACCTCGGCATGACCGTCGTGGACACGGCCGAGATGTACGGCAGCGGCGCCTCCGAGGAACTCGTCGGGGAGGCGATCGCCGGCCGCCGCGACGAGGTGTTCCTGGTCAGCAAGGTGCTCCCGGGCCACGCCGACCGTGGTGGCACCATCGCGGCCTGCGAGGCCAGCCTGCGGCGCCTCGGTACGGACCGGCTGGATCTGTATCTGCTGCACTGGCGGGGGCGGATCCCGCTGGAGGAGACCCTCGAAGCCTTCGCCGAACTCACGGGGAGCGGCAAGATCCGCCACTGGGGTGTGAGCAACTTCGACGCCTCTGACATGACGGATCTCGTCGCCATCCCCGGTGGCGACGGTGTCGCCGTCAACCAGGTGCTCTACAACCTCACCCGGCGCGGTGTGGAGTACGACCTCATGCACTGGTGCCATCGGCGCGACATCCCCTTGATGGCTTATTCGCCCATCGAGCAGGGACGCCTGCCGCGCACCGGGGCGCTGCGGGAGGTCGCACGGGCCCATGACGCGACGCCCGCGCAGGTGATGCTGGCGTGGGTGCTCCGGCAGGGAGTGATGGCGATCCCCAAGGCCGGGCGGGTCGACCATGTCGAGGAGAACCGCGCCGCGCTGGATCTGGAGCTGACCTCGGCGGACCTGGCCGCGCTGGACAGCGCCTTCCCACCGCCCACGGGGCCCGTGCCCCTCGAGGTCCTTTGAGCCCGGGGTCCTCGAAGGCTCTGGGCGCACCGGCCTTCGTACGCGGGTCCTACGCATACGGGCCTTGAGGCGGGCGCGGCGCACCTCACGTATACGGATCGTGGTAGCGCAACAGCACCCCGACCCCGTCCTCCAGCGGCAGCTCCTCACGCGGGACCGTGATCAGCTCGGCGCCGGTGCCCACCAGGGCCCGCACCACCACGGCCCCGGCGGGCTCCTGCCGTCCGGTGTGCACGCCGAAGGTGTGGAGGTCCGGCTCCGTCAGCGTGATGTGGGTGGGCTCGGGCCCCGCCCACAGCGACTCCGGAAGGTGCACAGGGCGGGTGAGCAGCAGGCAGTGGGCCTGGCCACGCTGTAGGGCGGTGATGGCGGCGGACAGCCCGTCGGAGGTGTCCGGGTGCCGGGCGCGCTGCGCCATGTAGCGGTGCGTCAGGGTCCGGTCCCGTTCGTTCACCGTGGCACGCAGGGTGTCGTGCAGCTCCGCCTCCAACAGGGCCCGGCCGGGTCCGGCCACCGGTCGTCCGCTGTCGGGCACGGTGACGACGCGCTGTTGTGTGGATTCGGGCAAATGGTTGACCAGCACGCCGCGCAACCACACGTCCTCCGCCGCGCACCGCAACACGATCGTCTCGGCATCGGTCCAGCGGCGCAGACTCTCCAGCTCATGGGCGACCGCGAAGGCGTTGGCCGGCCAGTCCCGGGCCGCGCCGATGTGGTTGTAGCGGGGCTCCGGTGCCACCCGGCTCATGGGCCACCGCCCGGCCTGGTAGTGCACCACCACATCCTCTTCCAGGTCGGTCTCCGCGAAGGCGCGGCAGAGGGCCACGGCCACATAGGGGATGTCCGGGGAGTGCTGCAACACCAGGGGCAGCACATCGGGGATCGAGGTGAAGCGGGCCGAATCGGCCGTCGGCGGCTCGGGGAGCTCCTCGGCCAGTCCGAGCCGCCCATGGGCGGCGAACAGGGCCTGTCCGTGCCGCCCGGACACCTCCCGGTCGCTGCCCACGGCGGTATGCAGGGCGGAGAGGGTGGCGTTGTCCACGCCCTGGCCGGAGAGCGCGTCGCGCAGGTGCCGCCAGCGCGGCTCGATCGCCTCCTGAGGATCCTCGCTGTCGCGGGAGGTGTCCAGGTAGACGGCGGCCCATGGGCCGGGCCGCGCGTAGAGCGGGTCGAGAAACGACAACTTCATATGCGCTCCGTACCTTGTCGGGCGACCTGACGGGGCGGCCCGACACGAGCGGGTTTCCCTCTCCCGCCGGATGAAACCGCTCGAAACCACTGGTTCCGGTCAGTACCGGGCGGGGCTGTCCAGGGGTGTGCGGCGGTGTCTACAGCGACGTCGACCGTCTACATCGGTGTAGTCGCTCAAGTGGCGCTGCTCCGTCGGGGCGCGGCAGTGTCGGACCCCCGCGCTACCTTGCCGCCATGACGGAATTCGTACTGGTGGCGGGTGCGTGGCTGGGGTCGTGGGCATGGGACGAGGTGGTTCCGGAGCTACGGGCGGCCGGACACGGCGCTCATGCCCTCACGCTGTCCGGACTCGCCGATAAGCGGGGTGTGCCGGCCGGGCAGCGGACCCACGTCCAGGACATCGTCGGCGAGGTCGAGCGCCTCGAGCTGCGCGATGTGGTCCTGGTGGGGCACAGCTACGCGGGCATCCCGGTCGGTCAGGCCGCCGAGCGCATCGGCGACCGGCTGGCCCATGTGGTGTTCGTGGACTCCAACGTTCCGGTGGACGGGGAGTCGTTCCTGTCGGCGTGGCCCAGCGGGCGGGCCATGGTGGAGGCGTCGATGGCCGCGAACGACAGCTTCTGGGCGCCCCTGACCGAGGCCGACTGCGAGGGCCAAGGGCTCACCGACGAGCAGATCGCGCGGTTCGTGGCCGGTTCCACGCCGCATCCGGGCGCCACACTCTCCGAGCCTGCCGTGCTGGCGCGCCGGCTCGATGGGCTTCCGGCCACGTACGTCAAGTGTCTGCTCGACGGCGATGAGCCGATGGGCGAGGCGGCCGAGCTGCTGAAGAGCGAGCACTGGCGGCTGGTCGAGATGGACACCGGCCACTGGCCGATGTTCTCCCAGCCGAGTGAGCTGGCCCGGATACTGCTCGGCTGCGCTGGTGGGGCATCGTGACCCCGCACCACGCCTGACGGTGATGGCACACGACGGTCGTCACGCCGTGTGCCATCGCGTCGACTGCGCGGTCACTCGCAGCCGTACCGCCAGTTCCACCCCACGAAGGTGTGCCGCAGCTCCACATCGAAGCGGCAGCTCGTCGTCCCGTCCGCCTTCAACTGGACGTACGAGTGGTGGGTGTTGTCGTACCAGTCGCCGGTCGGGTCGAAGACGCCCTTGTACGCGAAGTCGGCGTGCGCCTCGGAGTTGACCTCGGCGCAGTCCGTGACGCAGTCGTCCTTCGTGTTCTGCGAGGTGAGCGACCAACCGGCGTCCCACGGCTCGCGGTTCCACTCCTGGGTGGCCGTGGTGCCGCCCGTGGTGACGCGCCCGCTCGCCGTGTCCCATGAGGAGGCGGTGTACAGGCCCGTCATCCGGATGTTGCAGCAGTCGTACATCTCGTTCCAGCCACGCAGCTGATGGCCGGCGGCGGCCGTGGTGGCGCGCCCGGCGGCGGTCGCGGTGCGCGCCGAGCGGGCCGATGCCGGACCGTGCTGGACGGAGACCCGCTCGGGCTTGCAGTCGGGGCCAATGGTGATTTGCCCCGAAACGGCCTGGCCGGGCGCCGGAGCGGGGAGCTCGCCGGTCAGCCGGACACCGTCACAGGACTTCGGCGCGGGATCGGCCTCCTGCGCCGTCGCCACCGTCGTGCCGCCCAGGAACGCCACCAGGGAGACCGCCGACACGGCCGCGATGCTTAACCGGCTGTTCACTTCTCACGCCCCTTGATCGAATGATCCATGCGATCCGAAACGGGCGGCGCGCCTCGGTGCGGATGCGCCGCCAGGTCACGGGTGATCGTAACGGCGGCCGTACGCGGCGGCGGGGGAGTGGGAAAGGTTGGCAGGAAGGTGGCAGCGCGGCCCCCGCCCGGCCGCGTCCACGACACCGCAGGCCACAGCTGGGGTAGACTGCCCGGGTCCTGTTGTCTCCGATAGAGGTGGACGTTGCGTATCTGAGGTTCGCGATCATCGCGCGGTACGGCACAAGCCGTAGCCGTCACGTCGTAGCCGGCCTTCCCGCCGCCCGTGACCCGCGTGGATGCGACCTCGGTGCATACGCCGTCCCTCACCCTTCGGAGGGCCGCACCCCATTCCCCGGCTTGGTCGCCGCGTGGTGCTCGCATACGTAGCCCCTTTTTCACAGCGCTTACGAATTGCGAGAACACCATGGCAGCATCCCCCACCCCCAGCGCCTCCCTGACCTGCTCGGCCCTGTCCTTCCAGTGGGCGGACGGCACGTCCGTCTTCGACGGGCTCTCGCTCGGCATCGGGCGGGGCCGCACCGGCCTCGTGGGCACCAACGGCAGCGGCAAGTCCACCCTGCTGCGGCTGATCGCCGGGCGGTTGCGTCCTACCGAGGGGTCGGTGACCGTCGGCGGCGGCCTCGCCTACCTTCCGCAGAACATCACCCTCGACACCACCCTCCGCGTGGACCAGGCCCTGGGCATCGCCGAACGGCGCGCCGCGCTACGGGCCATCGAGGCCGGGGACGTCGACGAGGCCCACTTCGAGACGATCGGCGACGACTGGGACGTCGAGGAGCGTGCCCTGGCGACACTGGGCTCACTCGGGCTCGGCGATGTCGAACTGGACCGCACCGTCGGCCATCTGTCCGGCGGGGAGACCGTACTGCTGCGCCTGGCCGCCCTGCTCCTGGAGCGCCCCGACGTCCTGCTGCTCGATGAACCCACCAACAACCTCGACCTGTTCGCGCGGCGCCGGCTCTACGACGCCGTGGACTCCTGGCGCTCCGGTGTGCTGGTCGTGGTCAGCCACGACCGTGAGCTGCTGGAGCGGGTGGACCGCATCGCCGAACTGCGCGCCGGATCGGTGACCTGGTACGGCGGCGGCTGGTCCGCCTACCAGGAGGCGCTGGCCACCCAGCAGGAGGCGGCGGCGCGCATGCTGCGGGCCGCGGAGGCGGATGTGCGGCGGCAAAAGCGCGAACTGGAGGAGACCCACATCAAACTGGCACGCCGTCAGCGGCAGAGCAAGAAGATGGACATCGAGCGGCGGGCCCCGAGAATCGTCGCCGGTGGCCGCAAGCGGGCCGCGCAGGAGTCGGCCGGCAAACTCCGCGATCTGCACGAAGACCGTCTCCACGAGGCGCGCGAGCGGCGTGAGGAGGCCGCGGACGCGGTCCGCGACGACGCCGAGATCCGGGTGAGCCTGCCGCACACCGCCGTACCCGCGGGCCGCACCGTGCTCACCCTGAGCGAACTGCGCCCCCGGTACGGCGCGTTGCGCGACGGCACCCTGCATGTGCACGGACCGGAACGCATCGCGCTGGTCGGGCGCAACGGAGCCGGTAAGACGACACTGCTGCGCACCCTCACCGGCGAACTCGCCCCGCTGTCGGGGGAGGCCAGGACCTACGTACCGCTGCGGTTCCTGCCGCAGCGGCTGGATGTGCTGGACGACGAGCTGAGCGTGGCGGCGAACGTGGCGAGCCGGGCGCCCGGTGTCACCGACAACCACATCCGCGCCCAGCTCGCGCGCTTCCTCTTCAAGGGGGCGCGAGCGGAGCAGCCGGCGGGCACCCTCTCCGGTGGTGAACGCTTCCGGGCCGCCCTCGCGGCCACCATGCTCGCCGCGCCGGCCCCGCAGCTGCTGATGCTCGACGAGCCGACCAACAACCTCGACCTGGCCAGTGTGCGACAGCTGACGAGCGCGCTGGACTCCTACCAGGGCGCGCTCGTGGTCGCCAGCCACGATCTGCCGTTCCTGGAGACAATCGGCATCACCCGGTGGCTGCTGGTCGGCGAGGAGTTGCGGGACATCGCCGCCGACGAGGTCCGGGCGGTGCTCGAGACGACATCCCCGGCAGGGTAGGTGCCACCTTCGAAATCGATCTCGTCGCGCGAGATATATGAACGTTTAACAGGGGAGAGAAGGTGGCGGGGCGGCCGATGTGCTCGCGCCTGGCGAGATTCAGCCCGTCGTGGCGAGAGCGTGCACGACTGCTTGTTGACTCTTCAGTAATAACGTGGCTAATTTCAGTCGGCGCCATTTCGCGGGATTGCCATGCCATACGTTCGACATGCCTTGCCCGGATTATCTCCATTTCCTGCCGTGCTAGTGATTTTGGAGAAAACATGTCAGCCGCCGTGGACGCAGGCGATCTTGTCATCGGCATCACCCCGTTCGGGGATCCGGACGCCAGACTCGCCGCGGCGGTCAGCCACGCGGGCGGCCTCGGCATCCTCGACCTGGGAACAGCGGGCCGCGAAGCCCTCCAGGCGTGGGAGGACATCGGCGAGTGGGCGGCCGACGGCCGGTACGGCGTGCGGGTCGCGGCGGGCTGCCGCCTGACCCCCGCGGATCTCCTGGACGCCCCGCCCACCGGCGGCTCGTACGGCGGTGCGCCCGGTCCGCATACGGTGGTGCTCGGCGTGGACTCGCCCTGGCCGGTGGCGGCCGCTGCCGACCACTGCCGTGTGCTGGCCGAGGTCACCGACCTGGACGAGGCCCTCGAGGCCATCCGCGCCGGTGCGCATGGGCTGATCGCCCGGGGGAGCGAGAGTGGCGGCCGGATCGGTCCGCTGGGCACCTTCGTCCTGCTCCAGCGCCTCCTCGCCGACCCCCGGGTGTCCTTACCGGTGTGGGCCTGCGGCGGCATCGGCCCGCGCACCGCCGCCGCGTCCGTACTCGGCGGCGCGGCCGGGGTCGTCCTCGACACCCAGCTGGCCCTGCTCGCCGAATCCGGGCTCCCGGAGGGCAGCGCCGCCGCCATCCGCTCCATGGACGGCTCCGAGACCACCGTCCTCGACGGACACCGGATCCTGCGGCGCCGGAGGCGCGGCCAGCACCCCGAACCCGACCTGACGGTAGGTCAGGACGGCTTCCTGGCCGCCCGGTTGGCCGAGCGGTGGCGGGACGTCGGCCGTACCGTCCGGGGCATCACGGACGCCGTCCGGGAGGCCGCGCACGAGGCCGTACAGAGCGGCTCCGCCGTCGTCTCGGCGCTGCGCCCCGGCGCCCCGCTGAGCACCCGCCTCGGCACCCGGCTGCCCCTCGCCCAGGGCCCGATGACCCGGGTCAGCGACCAGGGCGCGTTCGCCTCCGCCGTCGCCGCCGGGGGAGCGCTGCCGTTCATCGCGCTCGCCCTGGCCGGACGCGAGCAGGCACGCACCATGCTGGAGGAGGCCGCGGCCGCGCTGGACGGACGCTCCTGGGGCGTCGGTGTGCTCGGCTTCGCACCCGAGGAGATCAGAAACGCCCAGCTCGATGCCGTACGGGAGATCCGCCCCAGCCACGCGATCATCGCGGGCGGACGGCCGTCCCAGGCCAAGGCGCTGGAACGGGACGGCATCGCCACCTTTCTGCATGTGCCCTCTCCGGGGCTGCTGCGCCAGTTCCTCCAGGCCGGGGCCCGGCGGTTCGTCTTCGAGGGCTCCGAATGCGGCGGCCACGTGGGGCCCCGCAACAGCTTCCCGCTGTGGGAGGCGCAGATCGCCGTCATCGAGGACTTCCTGGACGAGGCCGCACACGACCCGCGTCACACGGCGGGCACCGGCGGGGCGGACGCGCCCGATGGCACCGACGGCGCGGGGATCGAGATCTTCTTCGCCGGAGGAGTGCACGACGAACGCTCCGCCGCGATGGTGGCCGCGCTGGCCGCTCCGCTCACCCGGCGCGGCGTCGCCGTCGGATCGCTGATGGGCACCGCGTATCTGTTCACCGAGGAAGCGGTGGCGCACGGCGCCGTACAGCCGCTCTTCCAGCGCCAGGTGGTGGCCGCCGAGCACACCGTGCTGCTGGAGACCGCCCCCGGCCATGCCACGCGCTGCGTGCCCAGCCCCTTCACGGAGAGCTTCGACACCGTGAAGGAGCGGCTGCGGAATGAGGGCCTGCCGGACCGGGAGGTCTGGGAGCGGCTGGAGCGGCTGAACGTGGGACGGCTGAGGATCGCCAGCAAGGGCGTGGACCGCGGACCCGATGGCACGTTGGCCCCGGTGGACGAGGAGGGCCAGCTCGGCGGCGGGATGTTCATGGCCGGGCAGGTGGCCGTGGCGCGCTCGGCCACCACCACGATCGCCGCACTGCACCACGCGGTGGGCCCCGGCGCCGCCGACTTCCTCACCGCACGCGCGGAGGCGGTCCGCGAGCGCCTGGGCATGGCCACGGCCCCGGCGGCCGGGGTGCCCGAGCCGCTGGACGTGGCCGTCGTCGGCATGGCGTGCATGTTTCCGCAGGCACCCGACCTCGCCTCGTTCTGGGCCAATGTGGTGGGCGGTGTGGACGCCGTCACCGAGGTGCCCGCCGAGCGCTGGGATCCCGCCATCCACTACACGGGCGACAAGGACGGCGCCTCCGCCTCCCAATGGGGCGGCTTTCTGCCACCCATCCCCTTCGACCCGCTGCGCTACGGCATCCCCCCGGCCTCGCTCGGCAGCATCGAACCCGTACAGCTGCTGGCCCTGGAGGCCGCCCGCCGGGCCCTGGACGACGCCGGATACGGCGACCCGTGTGATGGCGGCCGGGCCTTCGACCGCTCCCGCACCTCCGTGGTGTTCGGCGCCGAGGCGGGCAGCGATCTGTCCAACGCCCAGACGCTGCGCGCCGTCCTGCCGTCCTACGTCCACGAGGTGCCGCGGGCCCTGGCGGACCAGCTGCCCCGGCTCACCGAGGACTCCTTCCCCGGCATGCTCGCCAACGTCATCTCCGGTCGGATCGCCAACCGGCTCGACCTCGGCGGCGCCAACTACACCGTGGACGCGGCCTGCGCGTCATCGCTGGCCGCCGTGGACGTGGCCTGCAAGGAGCTGACCACCGGCACCAGCGACCTCGTGCTGTGCGGCGGCGCCGATCTGCACAACGGCATCAACGACTATGTGCTCTTCTCCTCGGTGCACGCCCTCTCCTCGACGGGACGCTCCCGGACCTTCGACAGCTCGGCCGACGGGATCGCGCTCGGCGAGGGCGTCGCCTGCGTCGTCCTCAAACGGCTGGCCGACGCAGAACGGGACGGCGACCGCGTCTACGCCGTGATCAAGGGCGTCGGCTCCTCCAGCGACGGCCGCTCGCTCGGGCTCACCGCCCCGCGCCCCGAGGGACAGCGGGCCGCACTGGAGCGCGCCTACGCCAATGCCCGCGTCTCGCCCGCCGACGTCGGCCTGATCGAGGCGCACGGCACCGGTACGGTCGTCGGCGACCGCACCGAACTCACCGTCCTGGGCGAGGTGTTCACCGACGCCGGGGCCGCACCCGGGGCGTGTGCGCTGGGCTCGGTGAAGTCCCAGATCGGCCACACCAAATGCGCGGCGGGGCTGGCCGGGCTGGTGAAGGCCGCCATGGCGGTGTACACCGGCATCACACCGCCGACCCTGCACCTGACCCGGCCCAACGAGGCATGGGACGCGGACCGTAGCCCCTTCGCCTTCCACACCCGGGCCCGGCCATGGGCCGCCGCGCCCGCCGAACGGGTCGCCGGGGTCAGCGCGTTCGGCTTCGGCGGGACCAACTTCCATGTGGTGCTCACGGCACACGGCCGCGGAGCGCCACCCGCGCGGGGGCTGGACGACTGGCCCGCCGAGCTGTTCCTCTTCCGCGGGGCCGACCGGGCCGCGGCGCTGCGGGTGGTCCGGGAGACACTCGACCAGCTCATGGCCAATGACGCGGCGGGTCGGCCGTGGCGGCTGCGTGACCTCGCGCTGACCGCCGCCCGGCGGGCCGATGCCGGACGGGAACCGGTCCGGGTGGCCGTCGTGGCATCGGATCTGGACGACCTGACCGCACGATTACGTCAGGTGCTCGCGGGCGATCCACCGGGCGAGGGGCCGCGCGGAACGGACGGGCTGTACACGGCCCCGGACACGCCCGAGAAGACCGAGAAGACCGAAGAGGCCGGGATCGGCGGGACGGCCGGGGGCGAGCCGGGTCGCGGCAAGGTCGCGTTTCTCTTCCCCGGGCAGGGCAGCCAGCGCCCCGGGATGTTCGCCGACGCCTTCGTCACCTTCCCCGAGCTCCAGCGCCATCTGCGCCACGGACGCGGCTACGCCGACGCGCTGTATCCCCCCGCCGCCTTCGACGAGGCCGGGGAGGCGGCACAGCGCACCGCGATCACCGACACCAGGGTGGCCCAGCCCGCACTGGGCATCGTCGGGCTCGCCGCGTACACCCTGCTGATCTCGGCCGGGGTACGGCCCGACATGGCGGCCGGACACAGCTACGGCGAGCTGATCGCGCTGTGCGCCGCGGGGGCGCTCGACCCCCGTACGCTGCCACAACTGAGCGCCGAGCGGGCGGCCGCCATCCTCGGCGCCGCCGAGGCCGACGCGGAGGAGCCCGGCACGATGGCGGCCGTGACCGCGGCCCCCGGCGAGGTCGAGCCGGTGCTGCGCGCGGCCGGGCTCGACGGGCGTGTGGTGGCCGCCAACCACAACGCGCCACGGCAGACCGTGATCTCCGGTCCCCAGCGGGACATCGAGGAGGCGGTACGGCTGCTGCGCGAGACCGGCCACTCGGCCAAACGGATCCCGGTGGCCTGTGCCTTTCACAGCCCGCTGGTGGCCGGGGCCGGTGCACGGTTCGCCGAGGCGCTGGCCCGCCATCCGGTGCGCGGGGCGGAGTTCCCCGTCTGGGCGAACCGCACCGCCGCCCCGCACGGCGCGGAGCCGGATGCCATCCGCGCCGAACTCGCCGCACAGATCGGCGCGCCCGTCAGCTTCGTGGCCCAGATCGAGGCCATGTACGAGGCGGGCGCACGGATCTTCGTGGAGGCGGGTCCGGGGACGGTGCTCACCCGGCTGGTGGGCGAGATCCTCGACGGCCGCCCGCACCTCGCCCTCGCCTGCGAGGGACGGCGGTCCGGCGCCGCCGGTCCGCGGGGGTTCCTGGACACCCTCGCCCGGCTGGCCGTCGCCGGCGTTCCGGTGCGTACGGCCTGGCTGTTCCACGGGCGGGACGCGGTGGCGGCGGGATCCGGCCCGCCACCGAAGCGGCCCGGCTGGACGGTCGACGGGCACCTCGTCCGCACCGCGAACGGTGAGCTCCTGCCCGGTGCGCTGGCACCGGCCCGACGTGTCATGGAGGCCACGGTGAGTCAGACGGATCGGACGGGGGGCGGCGAGTACGGCGACAGAGACGCCCTGATCTCGGAGTTCCTGCGGACCAGCCGGGAGATGATCGCCGCCCAGCGCGATGTGCTCCTCACCTACTTCGGTGGCGCGGCGGGCGAACGGCGCGCGGCGCCACCCGCCCCGGTCGCCCCGGCCACGTCCCTGCCCGCCGAGCTCGCCCCGGTGGCCGCCGCCCCGGTGGCCCCGGCCCCGGTCACTGATGTGGCTCCTGCCGCGCCCGCGCCCGCGCCCTCGTCCGCACCCGTCACCGGGCCCGTCACCGGGCCCGATGTGCTGCGCGCGGTCTCCGAAATCATCAGCGAGCGCACCGGCTATCCGGTCGACATGATCGAACCGGATCTCGATCTCGAGGCCGATCTCAGCATCGACTCCATCAAACGCGCCGAGATCGCGGGCGAGTTGGCGCGGCGACTCGGTGTCGCGGGCGCGGACACCGCCATCCTGGGCGATGAGGAGCTGGAGGAGCTGGCCAAGGCCCGTACCACCGCCGCCGTCACCGACTGGCTCACCGCCCGTCTCGCACCCGCGACCCCCGCGACCCCCGCGACCCCCGCGACCCCCGCACCGGCCGATGAACCGGAGCCGGTGGCCACGCGGGTGGCGGAGCCCGTGCCCGTGCCCGTGGCGGTGCCCGGTGTGGCGCCGAAGCGGATGCGGCTGGTGCCCGTGCCCCTCGGCGCACCGGACGAGGGTGCCGCCGCGCCGCCCGATCTGACCGGTCGGCGCTTCGCCCTGCTCGGCGGGGACGGCGATGGGGTGGCCGAGGCGGTGGCCGCCCGCCTCGGCGAGCGCGGTGCCGAGGCCGTCATCCTCGCCGCCGGTCATCAGCTCGCCGAGGACGACGGCCCGGTGGACGGTGTGCTGCTGCTCGATCCGCTGGCCGCCTCCGGCGCGCCGGTGTTGCCGGAGGCGTTCACGGTCGTCCAGTCGGCGCTGCGGCGCGCTCCGCAGTGGCTGCTGGCGATCAGCCGTACCGACCCGCTCGCCGCGCGCACGGCCGGGCTGCGCGGGGTGTTCCGCACGGTGGCCAGGGAGTACCCGGACACGGTCATCCGGCTGGTGGAGTTCCCCGCCGAGGCGACCGGCCCCGCCGAGGCGACCGGCCCCGCCGAGGCGACCGGCCCCGCCGAGGCGACCGGGCCCGCCGACGTGGCCAGGTCTGCCGACGTGGCCGGGCCCGCCCACGCCGTCGCCGACGGGCTGCTCGACGAGTTGCTCGCCCCGGACCGTGCCCCCGTCGTGCTGCGCACCGCGGAAGGGCGGCGGCACCGGCTGGACCTCGTGGAGGCCCCGCTGGGCGCGCTCGCCGGTTCGGGCGCCGGGCCCGCCGGGGACGGCGCGGCGGAGGCCGCCGCCCTCGGGCTGGACCGGGACGCGGTGGTGGTCCTGGTCGGCGGGGCGCGGGGCATCACCGCGCGGTTCGCCGCCACCCTCGCGTCCGCCGCCCGCTGCCGGATCGAGCTGCTCGGCCGTACGCCGGAACCCGTCGGCCCCGAGGACCCGGCCACCGCCGGGGCCCGCGACGAGACGGCGCTGCGCGCGGCGCTCGCGGCCCGGGGCGGGCTGGGTCCCGCCGAGATCCAGCGGGAGGCCGCCCGGATCCTGGCGCGGCGCGAAGTCGCCGCCACCGCCGAGGAGTTGACCGCGCTCGGCGCCCGGGTCCGCTATCGCTCGGTGGATGTCCGCGACGCCGAAGCGGTGCTCCAGGCGGTGAAGCAGATCCACGCCGACCACGGACGGCTGGACGGCGTGGTCTACGGAGCCGGTGTGATCGAGGACCGGCTGATCGCGGAGAAGTCCGCCGAGTCCTTCCAGCGGGTGTACGGCACCAAGGTGGAGGGCGCCCGGACGCTGCTGGACGCGCTGGCCGAGCTGCCCGAACCCCCCTCCTTCGCCGTGTTGTTCGGCAGCATCGCGGCCGTCCTCGGAAACCGCGGCCAGGTGGATTACGCGGCGGCCAATGACGCCCTGGAGACCCTGGGGGCACGCTGGCGGGACCGCACCGGCCGCCGGGCGCTGACCGTGCACTGGGGCCCCTGGGCACCGGCCGGAGCCCACGGCGGGATGGTGACACCGGAGCTCGGCCGTGAGTACGCCCGGCGCGGCGTCTCGCTCATCGACCCCGAGGAGGGCACGCTGGCGCTGCTGCGCGAGCTGGCCTGGGGCGAGGAGTCCCCGGGGTCCGTCGTCTACACCGCCTCGGGCTGGTGAGCGTGACGGACGAGCGGTTGCACCGGCAGCCGCCGGTGGCCATCGTCGGGATGTCCGTGCTGCTGCCCGGCTCGCCCGACCTGGACTCGTACTGGCGCAACCTGGTCGGTGGCGTGGACGCGATCAGCGACGTTCCGGCCGGGCGGTGGGACCCCGGTTTCTACGCCCCGGACGGCGGTGGCGACACGCCGGGGGCGCCCGACCGGGTGTACTGCCGGCGGGGCGGATTCGTCGACGAGTTCGCCCGGGTCGAGGCCGCCCGGTTCGGGATCATGCCGAACTCGGTGTCCGGCACCGAACCCGACCAGATGATCGCCCTGGGTGTCGCGGCGGCGGCCATCGCCGACGCGGGCGGCGAGGACCGGCTGCCCGAACGGCAGCGGGTGGGCGTGGTGCTGGGGCGGGGTGGCTATCTCACCCCCGGGCTGGTCCGGCTCGATCAGCGGGTGCGCACCGCCCACCAGCTGGTACGGACCCTCGGCGAGCTGCTGCCCGACCTCGGGCCGGGCCAACTCGACCGCGTACGTGAGGCGTTCACCGAACGCCTCGGCCCGGACCGGCCCGAGGCGGCCATCGGACTGGTGCCCAACCTCGCCGCCTCGCGCATCGCCAACCGGCTCGATCTGCGCGGCCCCGCGTACACCGTGGACGCCGCCTGCGCCTCCTCGCTCGTCGCCGTCGACCAGGCGGTGGGGGAGCTGGCCTCGGGGCGGTGCGATGTGATGCTCGCGGGCGGGGTGCACCACTGCCACGACATCACCCTGTGGAGCGTCTTCTCCCAGCTGCGCGCGCTGTCGCCGAGCCAGCGGATCCGGCCCTTCCACCGCGCGGCCGACGGTCTGCTGATCGGCGAGGGCACCGGTGTGGTCGTCCTCAAACGGCTCGCCGACGCACTGCGCGACGGCGACCGCGTCTACGCGGTGATCCGGGGCACCGGCGTGGCCTCCGACGGCCGTGCCACCGGTCTGGTCAACCCCGACCCGGGCGGTCAGACCCGTGCCGTACGGCAGGCATGGCGCGCCGCGGGCCTCGATCCGCGCGAACCGGGGGCCATCGGGCTGCTGGAGGCGCACGGCACCGCGACGCCTGCCGGGGACACGGCCGAACTCGCCACCCTGGCCGAGGTGTTCGGCCCCGGCGGCATATCGGGTGAGACGGCCGTCATCGGCTCGGTGAAGTCGATGATCGGCCACACCATGCCCGCCGCCGGTGTCGCGGGTCTGGTGAAGGCCGCCCTCGCGGTCCACCACGGCCGGCTGCTGCCCACCCTGCACTGCGACGACCCCCATCCGGCGCTGGCGGCCACCCGCTTCTCGGTGCTCGACTCGGTCGCGCCCTGGGACGCTCCCGTACGGCGCGCCGCCGTCAACGCCTTCGGCTTCGGCGGGATCAACGCCCATGTGGTGCTGGAGCAGCCGCCGAAGGCGCCGGAGACACGGCGCGCGACAACCCTCGTCATCGAACCGGAGCGAGTGCTGGCGCTGGCGGCGGACACCCCGGAGCGGCTGGCCGAGCTGCTGGCGGCGGACGACACGACCGTACGGGCGCCGGTGCCGGGGCGGGACGGCCGTACCCGCCTGGGCATCGTCGACCCCACCGCGAAAAAGCTGGCGCTCGCCCGGCGGATGGTGGCCAAGGGCCGCCCGTGGCGGGGCCGCAACGACATCTGGTTCACCCCCGCGCCACTGCTCGGCGCGGGCCCGGGGCCGAGGGGGAAGCTGGCCTTCGTCTTCCCCGGTCTCGAAGCCGAGTTCGTCCCCCGCGTGGACGGTGTCGCGGAGTACTTCGGGCTCTCCCGCCCCGCCGGGGACCGCTTCGGCGAGGCGGCGCGCGTGGGCGACATCGGCCGCCATGGCGTCGGCGTCTTCGGCGTCGGGCGGCTGCTGGACGCGGCGCTGCGCCGGATGGGGGTCGTACCGGACGCGGTGGCCGGGCACAGCGTGGGGGAGTGGACCGCGCTGGTCGTGGGCGGCCTCTACGCGGGCGAGGAGGTCGACGCCTTCCTCGACTCCTTCGACCCGGACGCGCTGCGGGTGCCCGGTCTGGCCTTCGCCGTCCTCGGCGCGGGCGCGCGGCGGGTGTCCGGCGCGCTCACCGAGCGGGCGGACGGCCGGATCGTGCTCTCGCACGACAACGCGCCCAGCCAGTCGATGGTGTGCGGGCCGCGTGGTGATGTCGAGGAGCTCGTCCGGGCCATGCGCGCCGAGGGCGTGATCGCGCAGGTCCTGCCCTTCCAGTCCGGCTTCCACACCCCGATGCTGGCGCCCTACCTCGACCCCATCAGAGCCGTGACGGAACGCTTCGAGCTGCGTTTGCCGCCCAGGACCCCCGTCTGGTCCGGGACGACGGCCGCGCCGTATCCGGCGACCGAGGCGGAGGTGCGCGCACTGTTCATCCGGCATCTGCTGGAACCGGTGCGCTTCCGGCTGCTGACGGAGGCCTTGTACGAGGCGGGGTTCCGCGCGTTCGTCCAGGTGGGCACGGGGCAGCTGGGGTCGCTCATCGGTGACACGTTGCAGGGGCGTGACCACTTGGTGGTGGCCGCCAACTCGCCCCACCGGCACGGGGTGTCCCAGCTTCGGCGCGTGGCCACGGCGCTATGGGCTGAGGGCGCGGAGGTGGATCCCGTGCCGGCTCGTGAAGCCTCGGGCGGGAGACCGGCGCTTCCCGCGGTGCGGCTGGACCTGAGCGGTTCGCTGGTTTCGCTCGGCGAGCCACGCTTGAAGCAGTTGCGCGGTGAGCTTTCGCGGGCGGTGTCCCGGGGCGCGTGGCCGCACCGTGGTCCTTGGCCGCCGTCGCCGGGTGCGGGTGGGGTGGTGCCCACCCGTTCCGTCCAGGGGGCACCTCCCGGCGGTGGCCGGGGGAGGAACGATTGCCCACCACCGGGTTGGGCAGCTGAGTTCAACGCCCTGCTCGACGAGACCGCCGCCACCGCGACAGCGGTCATCGCGGCAAGTCGCCCACCGATTCCGCACACCCACGATCTGCGGGTCTCCACCGAGACCATGCCCTACCTCCGTGACCACTGCTTCTTCCCCCAACGCCCGGGGTGGCCCGACGAGTCGGACCGCTGGCCCGTGGTCCCGGCCACCACGATCGTCCAGCACCTCATGGACACGGCGGAGCGCACGGCGGGCAGCCACCCCGTGGCCGTCGCCGTACACGGTGCACGCTTCGACCAGTGGGTGACGGCTTCACCACCCACCACCGTCCAGGTCACCGCGACCCCCACTCCAGGGGCGACCCCCACTCCAGGGGCGGCCCCCACTCCAGGGGCGGCCCACTACGCCGTCACCTTCGGCCGCAGCGCCCGCGCCACCGTGGAAGTGGCCGCCCGCCACCCCGATACCCGCCCCACGCGCTGGACCGTCGACCCCGCCACCGAGCACACACCCGACCACACCGCACAACTCATCTACGCCGAGCGCTGGATGTTCCACGGCCCGGGCTTCCAAGGGCTCACCGAACTCACCGCGATCGGCGCGTCGCACATACGCGGCACGATCACCACACCCCCCGCGCCCGGGGCCCTGCTGGACAACGTCGGACAGCTCCTCGGCTACTGGATCATGGCGACCCGGACCGAACGGACCGTGGTCTTCCCGGTCGGCATGCGTCTGATGCGCTTCTTCGGCCCGCATCCGGCCCCGGGCACTCCGGTGGAGTGCCTGGTCAGGATCGTCTCGCTGACCGATACCGCGCTCGAGGCCGACGCACAACTGCTGATCGGCGGCCAGGTGTGGGCGGAGCTGTCCGGCTGGCAGGACCGCCGGTTCGACAACCATCCGGAGACCCGGCCCGTGGAGCGCTTCCCGCAGCGCAACACGCTTTCCCGGCCCCAGCCGGGCGGCTGGGTGCTGCTCCATGAGCGCTGGCCCGACCTGGCCTCCCGCGACCTGATCATGCGCAACCACCTGGGCAGCGACGAGCGCACCGCCTATGAACACCAGCCGCCACGCGGTCGCAGGCAGTGGCTGCTGGGCAGGATCGCGGCCAAGGACGCCGTACGCCGGTGGCTCTGGGACCATGGCGAAGGCCCGGTCTTCCCCGCCGAGATCGGGATCCGCGAGGACGCCCAGGGTCGCCCGTACGCCATCGGCGTGCACGGCCGGACCCTGCCCGAGCTGACGCTCTCGCTGGCACACCGCGCCGAGACCGGGGTCGCCCTCGTGGCGCCGCGCCATGTGAACGGCGCCACGGGGCCCGGTATCGCCCTCGAAGAGGTCACCGACGACGATGACATGGCCGTCGCCCTCGCCCGGCCGGAGCGGGAACTCCTCGCGGGCGTGACGGCCCGGATCGGTGGATCACCCGGCCGCTGGGCCGCCGCCTTCCGGGCCGCGAAGGAGGCGGTCGCCACGGCGGAGGGAGCCGGTCCCCGTGACCGGCCACGGGATCTGACCATCGCCGAGGTACGGCCGGGAACGGACCGCACCGACGCGCCACCCGCCCGGCTCGTCGTCGAGGTGGCGGCCACCGCCCCCGGACAGCCCCCGCCCCGCTACGAAGTCCACACCATCACCATCGCCAACCCGCCCGGACTGCCGGACCGGGACTACGCCGTGGCCTGGACGACCGGCCCGGACCATCAGGAACAGGACGAGGAGAGCGATCAGTGACCACCGTCAATCAGACCGCCCCGTCATCCGCCGCCGAGGCACGGGCCGAGGCACCGGTCAGCGCACCGGCCGAGACACCGGTCAGCGCGCCGCCCGACGCACCGGCCGTGCTCGCGGAGATCTCCGGGATGCTCCGGACGATGCTCGACGAATACGGCCTCGACGATATCGAGATCACCATGGAGACCCGCTTCACCGAGGATCTGGAGCTGGAGAGCATCGACCTGGTGACCCTGGCCGGCAGCCTGGAGGCCCGGTACGGCAGACAGGTCAACTTCGCCGAGTTCGTGGCCGATCTCGAGCTCGACGAGATCATCGACCTCACCGTGGGGCGGCTCGTCGAGTATGTCGTCCGGTGCCTCAGGACCGCCCGGGAGCGCTGACCCATGGCGATGATCGACACCGACCACGCCACCGGCCACGACGGCCCGCATGCCGGGACGGACGGCGTCCGGCTGCATGTCCAGCGGCTGTCCCCGCCCGGCGGCCGTCCGCCCACCGCCACCGCCGTGCTCATCCACGGCCTGCTCACCGACTCCCTCGCCAGCTGGTACTTCACGGTGGCCCCGGACCTCGCCGCCGCCGGTCTTGAGGTGGTGATGTACGACCAGCGGGGACACGGCCGCAGCGAGCGGCCCGGCTCCGGCTACCGGCTGGACACCTTCGTCACCGATCTGGAGCGGCTGCTCGACCGGCTGGACATCACCGGTCCGGTCCACCTGGTGGGCAACTGCTTCGGCGGAACGGTGGCGTTCGCCTACGCCATGCGCCATCCGGAGCGGGTGGCCGGCATCGCGGTGATCGAGGCGAAGCCCGCCACCGAGAGCTGGCTGACCGAGATCAGCGGGATCCTCCGGCGCGTCGAGGAGGAACTGGTCGTCCACGAGGCCGAGTCGCTGGCCTGGGTGGGTGCCAACCGGGGCGCCCACACCGCACGGCTGGCCAAGTCGGCCGCCCGGCTGGTCCGTACGACCACCATCGCCGAGGACGTACCGTCGAGCCGGGTGGTGAGCGAGGAGCAGGTCCGCGCGGTGCGCTGCCCGGTACTGGCCGTCTACGGAGCCGATTCCGAACTCGCGGGGCAGGAGCGGTGGTTGGAGTCGGTGCTGCCCGGCACCCGGACCGTCGTCCTGCCGGGGCAGGGCCACTCGGTCCTCGCCGAGGCACCCACGCGCATCCGCGAACTGCTGCTGTCCTGGATCGACGAGCATGAACACGAACGTGAACACGAGCGCCATGGCGCCACCAGCACCGCGGCGGCGGCCCTGGAGGCCGATGCCTGATGAGCGAACCGAGCAGGGATCCGGAAGCCTCACCCGGCATACCCCGCCGCTTTCTCTTCGTCGTGCCCCCGCTCGTCGGCCACGTCAACCCCACCCTCGGCATCGCGGCCGAACTGACCGCACGCGGACACCAGGTGGCCTGGGCCGGGGTGCCCGAGGTCGTCGAGCGGCTGACCGGGCCGGGGACGACGGTCCACCGCTGCGCCGGGCCGGTGCTGGGCGAGGGCGGGGCGGGTCGGCCACCGGACGTACGCGGTCCCGCGGCGCTGAAGTTCCTGTGGGAGCGGTTCCTGGTGCCGCTCGCCGAGGCCATGGCCCCGGGTGTGGCCAAGGCCATCGCGGAGTTCCGCCCCGATGTGGTGATCGCCGACCAGCAGACCGTGGCGGGCGCGCTGGTGGCCGAACGGCTGGGGGTGCGCTGGGCCACATCCGCCACCACCTCGGCGGAGTTCACGGGCGCGCTGGACGGGATGCCCAAGATCGACGCCTGGCTGGACGGGCTGCTGCACGAGGTGCGGGGCCGGATCGGCGACCCGCGGGGCACGGCCGATCCCCGGTTCTCACCGGATCTCGTCCTCGCCTTCACCACCGAGGAACTGGCCGGACGACCGGCCCGGGCGGGCGACCGCATCCACTATGTGGGCCCGTCGATCGCCGAGCGACCGGCCGGGAGGGACTTCCCCTGGGAGTGGCTGGACCCCACGCGCCCCGCCGTCCTCATCACGCTCGGCACCGCGAACACCGACGCCGGGGCGCGCTTCCTCACCGAGTGCCATGAGGCCGTACGGGCACGGGCCGGTCGCATCCAGACGGTCATCGTCGACCCCGACGACGCACTCGACCCCGACGACGCACTCGGCCCCGACGAAGTACTCGACCCCGACACGCCGCACGACAACGACATCCTGGTGCGCCGGTACGTCCCCCAACTCCCCCTGCTGCGACGGGTGAACGCGGTCGTCTGCCACGCCGGCCACAACACCGTCTGCGAAACCCTCTGGCACGGAGTACCGCTCGTCGTGGCGCCCATCCGGGACGACCAGCCGGTGGTGGCCGCCCAGGTGGTCGACGCGGGCGCGGGCATCCGGGTGCGCTTCGGCAGGGTGCGGGCGGCGGCCATCGGCGAGGCGCTCGACGCCGTGCTGGACGAACCGCGCTACCGCGCCGCGGCCGAGCGGGTGGGCGCGTCCTTCCGCGCGGCGGGCGGTGCCACCGCGGCCGCCACCCATCTGGAGCGGCTGGCCACCGCGAGCGCCGCCACCCACGCCTCAGTGGCCGCCCCCCATGCCACCGCGAGTGCCACCACCCACCCCACCGCGACCCCGGAAGGGGAACGATGAGCCGCGAGAGCGCCCCACCCCGCGTACCGGAGAAGCCGTCCCGGGCCGAGACCGTCGCCGCGCTGCGCCCCCGCTACCAGGCCGATCTGGCGCGGGGCACCGAGCGGTTCTTCGAACCCCGCCGCACCGACTGCCCGTGGTGCGGCTCCACGCGGCTGGTGCGGCGGCTGCGCACCAAGGACCGGTACCAGAGCAAACCCGGCCGCTTCCGGCTCGACAGATGCCGGGACTGCCGCCACGTCTTCCAGAACCCACGGCTGAACGACGACGGCCTGGAGTTCTACTACCGCGACTTCTACGACGGGATGGGGGAGATCGAGCTCGGCAATGTCTTCTCCGGGCGGGACAAGGTGTACCGGCGGCGCGCGGTGTTCCAGGAGCCCTCCGCCGAGCCCCCGAAGACCTGGCTCGACGTCGGCACCGGACACGGCCACTTCCCCGAGGTGGCCCGCACCGTCTTCCCCGGCACCCGCTTCGACGGACTCGACTTCACCGCCGGTGTCGAACTGGCCGAGCGCACGGGCCGCATCGACCGGGCCATCCGCGGCAGCTTCCCCGAGTTGGCCGAGGAGCGGCTGGCCGGGAGCTACGACGTGGTGAGCATGTTCCACTACCTGGAGCACAGCACGGACCCGCGCGCCGAACTCCGCGCCGCCCGCCGCGCCCTGCGGCCCGGTGGCCATCTGCTGATCGAGGTGCCCGACGCGGAGTGCTGGTTCGGCCGGCTCTTCGGCCGGTTCTGGCTCCCCTGGCTCCAGCCCCAGCATCTGCACTTCCTTCCGGTGGCCAACCTCCGCGAGGAGCTGACCGCGCTGGGCTTCACCGTGACCGACGAACAGCACCGCGGCCCTTCGGACACCGTCGATCTGCTCGGGGCCGTCTGGCTGGCGCTCAACGCGATCGCCCCGCCCGATGACGCCCCCTCCCTCGCCAAGCCGCCCGGCCGGCTCCGCTGGCTGCTGCGCTGCGCGATCCTGCTGGCGGGCGTGCCCGCCCTCGTGGTCGCGACCGCACTCGACCGTCTGCTGCTCAAGCCACTGGCCGGGTTCGGCAAGATGTCCAACGCCTATCGGGTGGTGGCCCGGTGTGATGCCGCCGCCCGTTCCGGCCCCCGTTGAGGTGGCCCCGGGTCCCGCTCCGGGGCCCGGGGGGTGATGCACGGCGATGTCGAGGCGTGGTGACCGGCCCGCGCGGCGGCTGAGCCACCCCGCCGGGACCGGACGTCAGGGGGCCGTCGCCGTGCCGCCGGGCGGTGGCGGCTCCTCCCCGGAGGTTTCCGGGGCCTGCGGGGGCGGCGGCTCGGTGGCGGCCAGGGCCGCCGGCGTCCCGCCGGGTTTGCTGTTGACATAGGTGGTGAGCCGGTGCACCTGACGTTCCAGGGCCCTGATCCGGTCCACGATGTCCTCGGGCAGGTTCGCCATCAGTCTGCCTCCTCCAGATACAGATCGGCGGTCTCCGGACGTCCCCGCTCCGGGGCGGTGACCTTGATGCCGACGACGCGGTAGCGGGCGTCCAGCCCCTCGGAGAACCACACGTCCTTGATGCGCAGCCGCACGGTGGTGCCGAGCAGCGCGGGTGTGGTGCCCGAGCCGAGGCGGATCCGCACCGAGGGGATGACCACCGTGCCGCGCAGAGCGGCGAGTTCGGACCGGGCGAACGCGTCGAGCGTCGCCTTGTCGGTGACATTGCTGTGGTCGGACGAGGTGTCCAGGCGGGGGAACCCGGCCGCGAGGAGATCCTCCGCCACCTGTTCCCCGGACATCACCGGGCCGCCGGCCCCGCCCTCCGGGGTGCCGCCCCTGGCCCGCGCGGTCGTCCCGCCGCGCGTGGCGTCGCGGGGGAAGGAGTACGACAGCACATCGCCCGGCAGATCCAGCATCACCGGCTGGCTGCCCACCCGGATCGTGGGAGAGCCCAGCTGGAGCAGCTTCACCCGCCGCCCGGTCACCGGATCCCGGTACACCGCGATCCGGTGCTCGAAACCCGGTTCCATCGCCGCGAGTTGCCCGATCGCCTCCTCCACCAGGGTCTCGTCACCGTCGCTGTAGGCCACCGTACGGGCCGCGGTGGGGGCCGTCGGCTCGTACTCCACGCCGATGTGGCCGCCCTCGGATCCCTGCATGTAGTCCCACAGCCGGCGGACGATCTCCAGATGGTCGAGCGCGGTGAAGCTCAGATTCGCGCGGATGTAGCGACGGCCCGCGTAGGAGTCGAAGGTGGCCGCCTGAAGCCCGACCGTGGTGAGGCCCCGGTCGTCCGTGGCCGGGGTCAGCGTCCAGACGATGCCACCCCAGCAGACCTCGTCCCCCCGCTCCAGATAGACGGCGGTGCGCCCCTCCACCAGCTCCCGCACCCGCCGGGCCATCCGGGCGTCGGGCACCGGAAGGGTGGCGGTCAGGGATCCCGGCTTGCCGAGATAGTCGTCGTACTCCACCTCCCGCAGGGGCAGTACATCGATGGCCTGGTCGGTGCGCAGATCGGTGAAGACGGCGCGGTAGCAGGCGTCCACGGCGGTCACGCCACGGGGTCGACGCGGATGAAACGGCTGTCGAAGTGCACACGCGTCCCGGCGACGGAGGAACGGTAGGCGGCGGTCACGGTGTAGACGGCGCCGGGGGTGAGGTTCCCCACCGGGAAGCAGGTGGAGATGGAGGCCCGTCCGGCACCATCGAGGATCGCCGCGCGGTCGTCGGACGGAGTGAGCACCTCGGTGCCGCTCTGCGTCCGGAGCCGGAACGAGATGTACGCGGTGGCGTTCCCGTCGGCGGCCGTGAAAGCGCCGAAGGTGAGGGACACCCACCGCGAGGGCGGCGCGGTGAAGGTGGCGAAGAGGGGGAGGGTGGTGTCGATGGGGAGGATCTCGAGATACGAGGTGGAAGTGGTGCCGCCCCAGTCCGCGGTGTGCCGGAGCACGGTGTCGGGAATGAGCTTGGTCCACTGGGCGCCGTCCCAGCGCTCCAGCCGGCCGTCCGCGTCGCGGTACTGTCCGGCGTACGCCCCGTTGTGCGGCGCGCCGCCCGCGGCGGGGACGATACCGCCGAGCGCCGCGGTGTAGCGGCGGCGGTCGGTGATGGCGGAAGCCCAGGTGATGCCCTTGGCGGCGGACGCCCCGGCGGGTATGGCGACCTCGTAGAGGAGTTCGGCGCTCTTGGGCACGGCTGGCGCGGTGGGTGAGCTCGCCGCAGTTCCCTGGAGCACCTCCAGCGCTGCCTCGTACTTCCCCGAGCCGTCGTAATCGGTGTCGTAGACCCGTACGATCACCGCGTCCACACGCGGCAGACTGGCATGGCCGTCGGCGAAGGTCAGCAGAGTGTCGGCGTCGACGGTCACGGGGTAGCCGCCCTGGGCCCCGGTGGAGGTGCCGGGGACCCACACCTGGCCGGGGGAGAGCTTGGCCTGCATGCCGGTGGCGGCGGTGCCGGTGAGGCGCAACCCGCCGAACACACACCCCGCCCGGGTCAGCAGCGGTGCTGCCGACGCCATACCGAGGCCGACGGCCAGCCGGGTGTCCTCACGGGTCTGTCCATTGGGCAGATGCCAGGCGGAACGAACGGTCATGAAACGGCTCCTGGATACGGGAAGAGGCTGGTGCGGGCCGGTGGACGGATTGGGGCGGTCACCAGTCGGCGCCGCGCCACGCGACGGTGACGTCCGCTGTCCCATCGGACGCGGACTCGGCCCGGAACGACAGCTGAGAGGTGCCGGGCGGCAGGGTGAACGACTCCTCGGGGGCACTGCCCGGTGTCGCGGTGTGCCGACGGGAGGCGGTGTCGTTGAACACCACGGTTCCCTCGGCGGTGTCGACGACGAGCCGGTCGTCGGAGGCCAGGGCGATGGCGTACTCCAGCCAGTCACCGGTGGTGCGATTGGCCAGCCGTGGTGTGGCACAGGGACCGGTGAAGGTGATCACGGGGTGGGCCGGGGCGCTGCCGGCGTTCTCCACGTTCAGATCGCCGGTGGACTCGGGGGTGCCCCAGGCGAGCGGCCAGCCGAGCGGCCAGGTCAGGCCGGGCTCCGGCCGGGGGAGACCGGCGGTCTCCCGCCGGCCCATCACCTCGTACCGGCGTGGATCGCTCGCCTTCCACTGGAGCGTCATCTTCGCCAGCCGGCTCGTGGCGAACTGCCGGTCGGTGGGGACCACGCGCTGGGTGACCCGGGCCCGTACGGCCAGCGTCTCGCCGTGCAGGCGTACGGCCAGCCACTCCTCCTCGTCGCGTACGGCGGTGGCGGTACGCAGCGCGCGCAGCGCGTCCCGCACGGCCTCGGGCCCGGCGTCCGGATCGGGTGCGAACCACACCTGCGCGGTGACCGTACGGGCCTGCGCCCACTGTGAGCCGGGCCAGCCGCCGTGCCCCACGGGGCGGTCCGCGTCGGAGGTGTCCAGCGCGGGCAACTCCTCCCAGCCGGTGAGCCCTTCGGCGGCGATCCAGTAGTTGGTGCCGGGTCCCATGAGCAGCCCGGCCCACTGCACCTGCCCATCGGTGGTGATGAGCGGCCCCGGCTCGGTGGCGGTGGTCTCGTCCGTCATGTCACCCCCTCGCCTTCATCAGGAACATCAGATCCTCGGCGGTCTGCCGGGCGCTGCCGCCCGGGGCTTCGTGGTAGTGCTCGATGACCAGTCCGCCACCCGGCCCACCGGGTCCCGCCAGGGCGGGCGCGGGCCCGGTGCGGGCGAGCAGGGTGCTCAGCCGGTTCAGCGGCAGCACCGCCTCGGCCTGCCCGCCCTCGGCGAGCAGCGCGAGCGTGCCACCGGGGCGAGGCAGCACGATGCCGCCCTGGGCGAGCGTGGGAATGGTGGGGATGTTCACCCCGAACGACTGGCCACCGATCCCCGGCACCCAGGAGGGCACCGAGACCTTGACCCGGTTCAGCGCGCCGATCGCCCGGTTGACCAGCCCGATCACCCCGTTGAGCGGCCCGCGCACGGCTCCGAGCACGGCGCTGAAGGCGCCCCGGACGATGCCCGCCAGCCCGCTGAAGGCGCGCTGGATGCCGTTGCGGGCGGAGCGGAAGGCGCCAGGGATCCGTTCCGAGAAGAAGGACAGCAGGGGCCGGACCACGGCCATGATGGCGTGGATGACCGTGGTGATGATGGTCTTGTAGATGTTGAAGTACGTCTTCACCACGGTCCAGATGACCTTCAGCACGACCGTGAACGCCGCCTTGATGCCGTTCCAGGTCGTCTGCACCACTTGTTTCGCCACGCGCATGGTGGAGCCGATGACCTGGCCGATGATCCTGAAGGCGGCCTGGACGATGCGCTGGACCGTCTTGGACTGCATCGCCATGTCGACGAGCTTCATGATCAGCGGCATCAGCAGCGCCATGATGGCGCCGAACACGTTGGACTTCATGGCGGTGTTCAGGCCCTTCTGGGCCGTGGTCACCCCCTGGAGCCCCGTCCTCATCCGGCCCATGAGCCCGCCACCGGTCGCCGCGCTACGGCCGGCGGTGGTCATGGACTTCCCGCTCTTGGCCACGCTGCGTTCGGCGGCGTTGGCCTCTCGTTGCAGGGTGCGCATCGAGTTGGCCGACTTGTCGACATCGCCCTTGATCCGGCCGACGGCGGAGCCCGCCTGCGTCGCGGTACGGGCGAACTTGGAGACGCTGGTATCGGTCTGGCCCACGGTGCTGCGCAGGCCGCGGAAGCCGGAGACGGATCGGTTGAGCGCTTGTGCCAGTGACATGGGCGGCCTCCTCCTCAGCCGAGAGCCCTGACGAGACCGTTCAGGCGTCGCTCCAGCTCGTTGATGGCCCGGGTCGCCTCATGGATGTCCCGCACGTTCGACACCCGGCCGGGTGGCATGGGGCCGCGGGCGTTGCTCGCGGCCGTGCGCTGCCGCCGGTGGGCGGCCTCCGCCTTCTGTAGTGCGTCCTTGCCCCTTCGCAGGGCCTGCTGGCTGTCCCGCTCGGCCTTCTCGGCGATCTCACGGACGGCTCTGATACTGCTCTTGACGGCCTCGGCGGCCTCGGCCTTTTCGGCGATCTGACGGACGGCCTGGATGCTGCTCTTGAGGGATTCGGCATCCAGCCCCTTCGCCTTGTCGCGCATCTCCTGCACGTCGAACAGCGTCTTCTCGAAGTTGAACAGCTTGAATCCGGCGGAGGCACCGGTGACTTCGGCCGAGCCCCACTTGGCGGCCCCAGTGATACCGGTGACCTCCGCCTTCAGGGCGTTGGCCTCCGAGTTCAAGCCGGTGATCGCCTGTTTCACCCAGGCGTGCTCGACGTTCCACTCCTTGAGCTTCTTGTCCAGTGTCTGTCGCAGGTCCTGCACCGTACCGAGCAGGTCCCGCACGATGTCCGCCATCATCCCTCCAACAGGTCACCCGAAGAACCGCGCCAACTCCGCCGCCGTCGGCGCGTGGTCGTCGGCGGCTCGGTCGGCGGGCGGGCCGTCGGGCATATCGGTTGCCCCCGGGCGGGGTACCGGTAGCGGTGCCTCCGGCGGGTCCGCGTACTCGTCTCGGTTGGCCGACGCGAACATCCAGTTGGCGATCGCCAAGTGGTCCACGACCGCGGCGAGCAGATGGTCCGTCAACCTCCACTCCGCGGCCTCGCCCTCCCGCGCCCGTACGAACGCCGAGTCCGGCGGAAGGTGGCGCACCAGGACCGCCAGGCGTCGCGAGGACAGCGCCTCGCGGTGCCAGTCGAGCAGGTCGACGCCGTAGTACCGCAGCAGATCGGCCTCCAGCGCCTCGGCGTGCTCCTCCACGAGCGCGCCGAGGCTCAGCCTTCCCCCACGCCGAGCCCGGTGTCCTGGCCGTACGCCTCCAGGATGGCGGCGATGTCCTGCACGCTCACCTCGTGTTGGCACAGCCGCTGGTAGCTCTCCTCGCCCATGAGGAGGGCGAGCAGTCCGTCCAGGTCGTTGTCCTTCAGCTCGGCCAGCGCGTGCGCCGAGCGGCGGGGGATCTCGGTGGGCAGGGAGAACGTCTCCCCGTCCACCTCGAAGTCCCAGCTCAGGCCCAGCGCCTCCAGGCGCTGGGCGCGGGCGGAGTTGACATTGAACGCGGCCATGGCGGCGGCTCCTTCGCGATCGACGTGGCGGGGGAGGGGATCAGGACGGGGCGAACGCCGGGTCGTTCATCAGCCAGGTGGCCAGCGGGGTGTTGTTGTCCACGGCCAGTGCCGTGAAGGTGACCCCGAGCCGGACCGCGGCCGTGCGGGTGAGTTGGAGCTCCTCGGTCTCGGTGACCTGGCCGCGGCGGAGCACGAACCGGTACCTGATGACATCGCCGTCCGCGAACTCCACGCCCAGCATCCGCTCGTCCTTCTTCGGCTCGGCGGCGAGTTCGTAGCGGTACACCTTGGACTCGGCATCCGTCTCCGTCACCACGGCGCCGCCGAAGAAGAACGGCAGGGTGTCCTCGTTGAGCTGGAGCAGCTGGAACTTCACGGTGAGGTCGCGGTCGGAGTAGACGAAGCGGGCCGGGCTGACCGACTGCCAGGTGTCCACCGGGTCGATCTTGTCCTTCTTGTTGAACTTGATCCCGTCGGTGGTGGTGTACCCGAGGTCCTTCCAGTCCGTCGCCCAGGCTGTGGAGACATCGGCCGGGACGGCGGTGCCGAGCGGGGCGGTCAGGATGCGGCCGGTCCCCGCGACACGGATCTCATTGGGGTTCATTCCGGGCATGCGATTGCTCCTTGTGGCGTGGTGATGAGGGCGGACGGTCGGCTGGTGCGTGGCCTACGCCGGGCGGATGGAGAGCCGGGCCGTGGACAGATAGCGGCTGGCCGCGGCGTGCAGGTAGTCGGGCAGCCACCGGGGGCCGTCCACCTCGGAGACATCGGTGACACAGGCGGTGCCGAACGTGGTGCCGCGCACGGTGAACAGCGCCGTACGGGCGGCCGTGGCGACGGTGTGGGCCGTGGGCTTGTCCGGGCCGTACACCTCGAGGTCGACCAGCGGCTGGTCGAGATGGATGTCCTCGACCCAGACGCCACCCGCCCGGGAGACCAGCACGGCCTTCTGCGTCCCGTCGAAGTCCGGTGGGGTCCGGTTGTCCACGAGTACCCCGGCCAGTTCGGGGCGGTTCTTCAGATGCTCGACGACGAGGCGTTCGACGTCGGGAAAGATCACCAAGGGCTCGGTCATGCGCGCACTCCTTGCTGTGGTCAGGGGCTGCGCACAGCGAAAAGCGGCGGGCCGTGGCCCCTCCAGGGGGCACAGCTCCGCCGCTGGCACCAAGTGTGACGCGCCGGATGCCCATTGACAACCACTTGTCGTCACTTATGCCGAGATGACCATGGGTCCCGCAGGTCACACATGTCGTCGTGTGGCCCGCTCGGCCGCGAACACATCCTCCAGCCGATAGAGGAACGCCTTGCCCTGGCGCCCCGCGGGCCGCAGATGCTTCAACTGCACCCACTTGCGGATGGTGGCCGGGGTGACACCCACCTCCACGGCGGCCACGGCGGCGGTCAGCAACGGATACTCGGGCGCCTGTGTGGTCCTCATCGGCTCACCGCCGCGACGGTGGAACCTTCGTCCAGGGCGGCGGCGATCTCCTCCAGGGCGAGCGCGCCGCCGGCCGTCAGCTCCGCCCACTCGCCCTCCGGCCAGGAGTGCCGATGCGCCCGGTCCGCATGGCAGCCGCACGCGGTGTGTGGGCAGCGGCAGCCGGGGTTGATGCACAGCACCGCCCGGCGCAGCGGAAAGGCCCGCAGCGAGACCGAGGCGCACAGCGGGCAGCGGCCGCGCAGCCGGATCACGGGCTCGGCGTCCCCGAGCGCGCCCGAGCAGCGCCGCGCCATTCCGCTGATCTCGTCCAGCAGATGGCGCATCAGCAACGGGTCGGCCTCGACCCGTTCCAGCAGCGCCGCGAGACGGGCCAGTCTGACCTCGACCGTTCCTCTGCCCGTGGGTGGCAGCCCGAGCCGGTCGTGGACGGCCTCCTCCAGCTCCACGACGCCGTCGGTGATGTCGCGTACGGTGTCGGAGACCCGCAGGCGCAACGGCTCCGAAGGCCCGCGGCGGTCGGTGCCTCCCCGCTGTCGGCCGAGGCCGAGGCCGGGGCGGTGCGGGGAGGGCGTCAACTCCGCCTGGAGCTCGGGGAATTGCCGTATCAGAACGGTGATCCAGTGGCTCGCTCTGATGCGGTCGGGATGCGCGAGTGCGTCATTGCTCAACAGAACCCCCCAGGTCGTCTGCTTCTTCGCTCCCTAGGGACCCCGGTCCGCGCGGAACGGTTCCCACCGGTAGGGCGCGCGGAAGCGGGGATCAGGGGGCGCCGGAGCAGGCATCGGGGAGGCGCCGGACGGGTGTCAGGGGAGGATCGAGTCGACGTAACCGCCGTCCACGCGCACGGCTCCGCCGGTGGTGGCCGAGGCGAAGGAGGAGCTCAGATAGACCGCCATATGGGCGATCTCCTCGGGCTCGATCAGCCGCTGGATCAGTGACTGCGGCCGGTGCTTGGCCATGAACTCCCGCTGGGCCTCGTCCCAGGGCAGCTCCGGGTCCACCAGCTCGTACACGAAGTCCTCGACCCCGCCGGTGTGGGTCGGCCCGGCGATCAGCGAGTTGACCGTGACCCCGGTACCGGCCGCGTCCTTGGCGAAGCCACGGGTGACGGCGAGCAGCGCGGTCTTCGACATCCCGTAGTGGATCATCTCGGCGGGGATGACGACGGCGGAGTCACTGGCCACGTTCATGATCCGGCCCCAGGAGCGGTCCTTCATCCCGGGCAGGTAGGTGCGGATCATCCGGACGGCGGCCAGGACGTTCACCTCGAAATAGCGCCGCCACTCATCGTCGCTGATCTCCAGCGGCGGAGTGGCCCCGAAGACGCCGAGGTTGTTGACCAGGACATCGGCGTCCGGCACGGCGTCGGTGACCTGGCGGGCGCCGTCCTCGGTGGTGATGTCACCGGGAGCGGAGAGGAACGCGCCGCCCTCCGTGTCCTCCTCCAGCTTCTGGATGGCGGCCTCGACGGACTCCTGTCGGCGCCCGTTGACGGCGACACGGGCGCCCGCCCGTGCCAGTCCGGCGGCGATGGCGTATCCAATGCCCTGCGTGGAGCCGGTGACCAGGGCGGTCCTACCGGAAAGGTCGATCTGCACGGCGCTCCTTCGTCGATGCCCAATTGCTTGCGTGCGCCTTTAGTTGCACACGCGCCATACTAGCGTAGCCCGGTGCGACGACGTCCGTGGCCGGTCAGGCCCCGTGGCGGACCTCGATATGCCCCCGCAGCCTCGGATCGCGCGAGGAGGAGCCCACTTCCACGGTCCGGCGCCCGGTGCCCAGTACCCATCCGTGGCGTTCGGAGTCCCAGGCGGACAGCGTCCGGGCGGCCAGCCGCACCGTCACCTTCCGTGCCTGGCCGGGCCGCAGATGGATGCGCCGGAAGCCCGCCAGGGCCCGCTCGGCCTGGTCGAGCGGCAGATCGGGCGAGGGCCCCACGTACACCTGGGCCACCTCCGCCCCGGCCCGCCGCCCGGTGTTGCGCACGGTGAAGACCGCCTCCAGACCGCTGCCGCGCCGCCGCAGCCGCAGCCCCGCGTAGCCGAAGGTGGTGTACGACAGGCCGTGGCCGAAGGGGAAGAGGGGCCGCACCCCCTCGGCGTCGTACCAGCGATAGCCGACATGGACGCCCTCGGAGTACTCCTCGCGGCCGTTCACCCCGGGGTAGCGCAGGGGGTCTCCGGCCATCGGGTGGCGGTCGTCGGAGACGGGGAAGGACTGGGTGAGCCTGCCGCCGGGGTTGGCGTCGCCGAAGAGCAGGGCGGTGGTGGCGGCGGCGCCCTCCTGGCCGGGGTAGTACATCTGGAGGACGGCGCCGGTGCGCTTCAGCCAGGGCATCGAGGTGCACGAGGAGGTGTTCAGGACGACGGTCGTGCGCGGGTTGGCCTTGGCCACGGCGGCGATCAGCGCGTTCTGGTGGCCGGGGAGGGCGATGGTGGTCCGGTCCCTGCCCTCGGTGGCGTCCTCGTAGCCGAAGAGCACCACGCTGTGCGCGGCGCGGGCGGCGCGCACGGCCTCGGCCACATCGGCGGCGCGGGTGGCGGAGGTGGTGCGGCGCAGCCGGAAGGTCAACCCCTTTCCGCCGCCCTCGGCGGTGACCTTCAGCCGGTGCTTTCCGGCCGTCAGTTCGACGGCCGCCCGGCGCACGGAGAGGCCGTCCGGGGCGGCGCTGACGAAGCCACCGGTGAAGTACTCGCCCAGGCCGGGCCGGAACGGGAACAGCTCCTCGCCGTCCAGCAGCACCTTCGGGCGGCCGGTGGGCGGACCGCTGAAGTGCAGGACGAACGTCCACTCATCGGCCTCGGCCACGGTGAGGGTGCCCTCGTACGTCCAGCTCCCGCCCGCCGCCACCTTCCGCTTCTCCAGCCCGGTGGCGGGGGCGAGCGCGGAGGCGGGGATCTTCTTGCCGAACACGTCCTCGCCCAGGGCGTAGTCCACCCGGGCCCCCTTTCCGGCGCGCTTCCGGATCGCCTCCAGCGGGCTCGCGGCGTGGTCGGGGACCACATGGGCGCTGCCGCCGCCACTGACGAAGGGGATGGCACCGGTGGGCCCGACCACGGCGATCGACCGGGCGGCGGACCCGGTCAGCGGCAGTGTGCCGCGCTCATTGCGCAGCAGGATGCCGCCCGCTGTGGCGACCTTCAACGCGGTGCGCGCCCCGGCCCCCGGGTCCCGGCCGGGGCGCGGCGGGGCGCCGCCGCCCAGCAGTCCGAAGCGGTCCATGACGGTCAGGACGCGGCTGGCGGCGCGGTCCACCTCGGCCTCCGGTACGGTGCCGTCGGCCACCGCCTTCCGCAGGGCGTCGCCGAAGTACTTTCCGTCCGGCATCTCCATGTCGAGCCCGGCGCCGAGGGCCGCCGCGGTGCTGTGGGCGGCGTGCCAGTCGGTCATCACCCAGCCGTCGAAGCCCCAGTCCTCGCGCAGCACCCCGGTCAGCAGCGGCCGGCTCTCACCGGCGAAGGCGCCGTTGACCTTGTTGTAGGCGCCCATGACCGCCCCCGCGCCCGCCCGCACGGCCGCCTCGAAGCCGGGCAGCTCCATCTCCCGCATGGTCCGCTCGTCGGCGATGACGTCGATCGACTCCCGCTCGCGCTCCTGGTTGTTCATGGCGAAGTGCTTGACGGTGGCGATCAGACCCTCGCCCTGGATACCGCGCACCTCCTCGGCCACCAGCTCGGAGGCGAGCAGGGGGTCCTCGCCGAAGGTCTCGAAGTTGCGCCCGGCGTACGGGGTGCGGATGAGATTGACCATGAGGGAGAGCAGCACGTCCTGGCCCAGCGCACGGCCCTCGCGCCCGATGGTGCGCCCGTACTCCCGCGCCAGGGCCGGGTCGAAGGCGGAGGCGAGCAGCACCGGCGCGGGCAGCGCGGTGGCATGCCGGGTGACCCGTACGCCGGCGGGCCCGTCCGCGAGCCGCAGCGGCGGAACGCCGAGCCGGGGGACGCCCGGGGTGTACCCCGCCTGGCCGAGGCTGTGGGGATCCTTCGCGCCGTGCAACAGCGCGAGCTTCTCCTCGAGCGTCATCCGGCCGAGGAGGGAGCCCACCCGCGAGCCGGGTTCGGGGGCGGGCCCGGTGGCGGCCCGGGGGCCGGAAGCGGCCGCGGGCCATCCGCTCCCACCGGTGGCGGCGACGGCCAGCGCCCCTCCCAGGAGGGACAGGGCGGAACGGCGTGACAGGGCGCCCGGCATGGCGTCACTCCATCTCTCGCGGCTCGAAGACGTGTGTGTACGCAGGCGTGCTGACGTGGCTCCGGTGTCCGTCGGGTGAACACCGTGCGGACATCACATCACGGGGTCGGCCGCTTGCCGGGGTGCGCCGGGTTTCGGGATCGAGGTGTCGCCGGTCAGAGCCGGTGTCATGTCCCCGGCCGGATCAGCGCGCGGCGATCCGCGCTGCCACGCAGTGGTCCTCATTGCGGTAGCCGAGGCGGGTGTAGAGCCGTTCGGCGGGGGCGTTGTCGGCGAGCTGCCACAGCGTGCAGAAGCCGTACCGGCGTACCGCGTACCGTGTGAGCCAGGAGGTCAGCGCCGCGCCGAGCCCCTGGCCGCGCAGCCGGGCGTCGGTCGCCACGGACGCCATCAGCGGGGCGCCGCTGTCCCGCAGACTGCTCAGGGCGCCGCAGGCCACCAGCCGCCCGCCCTCGTCCCGGATCCCGGCCCACAGGCTGATACCGGCGGAGCCGGGGCCGGTCGAATGGCCCGGGCTGTGCTCCCGCAGGAAGGCCAGCAGCTCCTCGTGGTGGTCTTCGCCGAGCTCGGCCACCCGCTCCTCACCCGGATGGGCGGGCGGCTCGTCCGGTGTCCAGCGGAAGACCCACTCGACCACATCGGCGAGTGGCAGATGGCGGGAGACCAGGGCGTCGGTGCCACGGGGGCCGGTGAACTCCCTCACCTGGTCGGGCAGACGCTGTGCCGCGCCCAGCACCAGCCCGGCGGCGGGCACCGGCTCCCCGACGCTCCACACATGGCCACGCGGGCCGTCGAGCCAGGCCACGGCCCCGGTACCGGCCCAGCTGAGCCGGTCGGCCGACCGTCGGCGCGCCGCGCCGAAGCGCAGCAGAGCGGAGCCCGGGCGGTTCTCCAGGCCCTGGGTGAACAGATCCGCGGTGCGGGGAGGAAACGTCGTGGACTGCATCACTCTCGGGGGGAAGGAGCTCACAGGGGAGAGGGGATACGGGGGGCGGTGGTCCACTCTGACACATGGCCCCGGGCCCGGGGCAAACGCGGTGGACCCCGCCCGGGGGGCGGGGTCCACTGTCACGGGGCGGCACGGACGCGCGCCGGGCGCCTCAGGTGCGGTAGGCGTAGTAGAGCGAGTTCGGGTACGAGGCGATGATGCTGGCCACGGACTTCCGGTAGGTGTTCACCGAGTGGTAGGTCATGTACGGCACACCGCTGGAGCTCCGGTAGGTGACGATCATGGTGTGGTCCTTGGACCCGTCCTTGTCGAAGTCCATCTGCATGACGTCACCGACGCCCATGTAGTAGACGTTCGCCAGGTTGGTGGCCCGCTTGGCGTCGAGGGTGAACCAGGACCACTCGTTGGCGCCCACCCAGGACGTCGACTGGTACGAGGTGTCGTACCACCAGCTGCGGTAGTCCTCGGCGTCGCCGGACTTGTTGGCCCAGCCGCCCGCCTTCAGGGACTGGCTCACGAAGTTGGTGCAGTCCCCGCCGGCCTCGTTGAACTTCCGGTAGGCGGGGTTGTAGTTCGACCAGTACTTCTCCGCGTACGAGGCCATCGCCGCGTAGTCGTAGCTCCCGGCGGGCTTCGTCTGCGGCTGGGACGGCTTGGAGATGGCGGCGGGCTTCGCCTCGGGCAGGGCCGTCGTCCGGGCCGTCGCCACCCGCGCCGTGGCGGGCTCGTTGACCGCCAGCGGGCCGTCGTCGGTCGAGGTGAGGCCGGTCAGCTGCCACTTCCCGTCCGCCGTGGCGGCGAAGCTCAGCCGGTGGTGTGCCTGGAAGCCGGTGGTCGCGGGCTCGTCGCCGCGTATCTTCTTGTAGGCCAGCGTCGTGGTCTCGGTGGCCTGGACCGTGGCGTGCCCGGCCTCGACCCGTACCCGGTCCACCGCCACCCGGGTGTCGGCGGAGGTGTACGCCTCGCCCAGGGCCGCGAGCCGCGCCTTGCGGGTGCGCAGCGTGGACAGCGCGGTGTCCTCGGTCCGGGTCTGCCCGGCCGACAGCCGGACGTTCTTCTCGGCGAGCGGGGCCGCGCGCCGCACCGACTGCTTGTTGTTGTCCAGCAGAGCCGCCGTGCGCTGGGTCAGCACCGCGTCGGCCAGCCGTCCGAAGGACTGCGCGGTCGCGGTGTCCACGGTGCCGGCCACCGGGCTCTCCGCCGCGCTCGCGGCGGAGGCGGGCAGCACCACGGCGGACAGGGCCGCCGTCAGCGCGGCCCCCACGGCGGATCTGAAGGTCGTTGACTTCACGTGTAATTTCCCCTCCACACCCCCGGACCGGACGGGCCGGGGTCACCGAATCATCACATGAACTCCGCGTCTGTGGAGCTCATGTGACGATTTCGATTGTGCGGAGGCCGGGGCCGGGTCCGGCCCGGCGCCGTCACCAGGTGACGGGCAGTTCATGCGCTCCGTAGATGACCATGTCGCTGCGCATCCGGACCTCCTCCGGGGGCACGGCGAGCCGCAGCCCCGGGAACCGGCGGAGCAGTCCGCGATAGCCCGCCACCAGCTCGATCCTGGCCAGATGCTGCCCCAGACACTGATGGATGCCGTAGCCGAAGGCGAGGTGGCTGCTGCGCGGGCGCCCGACGTCGAGCGTGTCCGGGTCGTCCACCAGCGCCGGGTCCCGGTTCGCCGCCGGGACCGAGACGGCCACGGACTGGCCCGCGGTGACGGTGACACCGCCGACGACGACGTCCTCCAGCGCGATGCGGACGGGGAAGGCGTTGACGATGCTCAGGTAGCGCAGCAACTCCTCGACGGCCTGGGGGAGGAGCGACTCGTCGGCCCGCAGCCGCTCCAGCTGCTCGGGGTCGCGCAGCAGGGCGAAGGTGCCGAGGCTGAGCATGTTGGTGGTGGTCTCGTGACCGGCGATCAGCAGCAGCCCCGCGATGCCGCCGATCTCCTCGTCGTCGAGCTCGTCGACCGCGGTCAGCAGGGAGATCAGATCGTCCCGCGGATCCTTGCGCTTGGCCTCGACCAGGGTGCGCAGGAAGGTGTCCAGCTCGGTCTTCCCGGCCACGAACTCCGCGTCGGTGCGGTCCTGACGGAGCAGTCGCGCGGCGACGGACTGGAACAGCTCCCGCTCCTCGTACGGCACGCCGAGCATCTCGCAGATCACCAGCGAGGGGATGGGCAGGGCGAAGTGCCGTACCAGGTCGGCCGGTTTGCCCGCCGCCTCCAGCGCGTCCAGCTGGTCGGCCACGATGTCCTCGATGCGGGCCTCGAGCTCCCGCATCCGCCGCACCGTGAAGTACCGCGTGAGCTGGCCCCGGTAGTGGCCGTGTTGCGGCGCGTCCATGGCCAGGAACGACCCCGCCCCGCTGCTCCGGTCCCTGCGGATCGACTCGGGGACCGGCCGCATCGCGTCGTCACCCCGCCAGCGCTCGGCGCTGAACCGGGGGTCCCGCAGCACCTCCCGCGCCTCGTGATACCCGGTCACCAGCCAGCCGGTGCTGCCGCCCGCGAACCTCAGCGGGCTGATCGGCGGTCCGGTGAGCAGCGAGCGCGCCGGGTTGATGTAGTCGTCCCGCTCTTTCGGATACGAAGGGAGGTCGTGGAGGTCTCGTAGGTCGTCATGGGTCGTGGGCATCGGAGCGTTCACGATGGCTCTCCTTCGTGATCCTCGAACTGTCCCGGGGCGAACGTCCCGGAGCCGTCGGCCGCGGTCTTCGATAGGGAACGCTACCGATAGGGTTCCCTACTGAACAGGGGGACAGATCGGCTACCGTACGGATCTGGCCAGGTTTCCGAACGGCTGGGGGAGAGGGGCACACGGATGCCGCCGCAGCGGTCAAAGACCGTGGAAGCGCTGATCATCGGGGCGGAGCGAGCGTTCGCCGAACGTGGCTTCCACGGGGCGTCGATCGGCTATATCTGCCAGTGCGCGGGCAGGACCACCGGGGCCTTCTACTCCAACTACGACAGCAAGCTGAAGCTCTTCCTCGATGTCTTCCGGCGGCACAGCGACCGCACCGCCGACTACATCGGGGAGCGGATCGACGAGATGGACACCGAGCGGGATCTGGCCCCACAGCTCGCCCGGACCTTCGCCGGGATCTTCAACGGCGAGCACCTGGACACCCGCTGGGTCTTCATCCACCTGGAATTCCGGCTGATGGCGCTCCGGGACGGCGATGCCGCCGCCGCGCTGGTGGACCATGAGAAGCGGTTCAGCCGCCGGATCGGCACCATGCTGGACGGGCTGTTCGACCGGGCCGGCCACCGGCCCGCCCTGCGCGGCACCGAACTGGCCGCGCTGCTCGGCGCGATGACGCGCGGCATCAAACTGGACCGGGGCATCTACGCGGCGGGCGGTGTCGCCGACCCGCTCTCCACCGACCAGGTGGCGATGGCGCTGGAAGGCCTGTTCCGCTCGGTGGCCTGAAGTCCGGTCCCGATCCGTTCGGCGTGGTGCTTCATCAGGCGGCTGAACCTTGAGGTGTTCTGAGGACCCGGAGGACCCGGAGGACCCGGAGGACCCGGGGGACCCGGGAGGACCCTGAGAGCCTAGAGGACCCTGAGGATCAGCCCGCCCTGCGGAAGCTGTCGATGGGGCCGCCGAAGCCGCCCTCGGGGCCCTTCCAGTTGATCGCCAGGGCGTCGTCGCCCTTCATCCCGACGGTGCCCTGGCCCCGCCCGCCGTCGCTGCCGCCCTTGCACGACAGGGTCAGGGAGGGCTCGTCCTCGCCGCCCTTCTGGCCGGGCTTGAGCGTGCCGGTGCAGTCGAGCTTCGGGCCCTTCGCCGTGACCTTGCCGTCCGCGACGGTGAGGGTCTCCAGGTCGTCGGCGGACTTCGCCGCCACGATGGACTTCCAGGAGCCCGCCGAACGCTCGATGATCGTGCCCCGGGCGGACGGGCCCGCACTCGGCGACTGCTGGGCGGCCTGAGAGGCCTTGGTGGCTCCACCGCTCGGCTTCGATTCCTTCTTCCCGTCATCGCCGCCTCCGCAGCCGCTGACGACAAGGCCGACGATGACCGAAGTGACCGCCATGGGCACTGCCTTGCGCACGTGAACTCCTTTCCCCGTTACAACTGAGCACGTCAACCTAACAGGCCCCGTCACGGCCCCATGCAGGGCACTGGCCTGCGCGGACACCCCCGAGGCGACAGACCCGCCCCGCGGGACCGGCCTGATACGTATGGCACTGGCCGAGGTCCCGTGTACCGGTCAATAAAGTACGTCCGAGCGCGGACCGCCGATCGGTCCGCGCGGGATGACGCGGCGCGGGGGTGAGGAGGAGTACGGCTGTGGAGGCACCGACCCACACCGGGCGGCTGGACGAGCTGCTGCACGAGGTGCGGCGACAGATGAGCCGAGGGGCCGGGGCGGATCCGCGGCCGGTACTCGACTGGCTGGGCCGGCAGATCGACGCCGACGTCGCGCTGGTCGGCGGCGCGGGCGCGGTCGAGACCTCCACCGAGCGCTTCCCGCGGCAGATCCTGCCCTCGCTCGAACCGACGCTGGCGCGGCTGTCCGGCGGGCAGCTGGCCGCGGCGGCCACCGAGCGCGGCGCCCTTCAGGTGCGTCTCGAGGCGCTCGGCCCGCACGCGCCACGGCCCGTGCTGGTGGTGGCGGGCGCCTCGGCGCCCACCCGCGAGGCGGCGTCGCTGGTCTCGCACGCCGGGAGTCTCATCGCCCTCCTGGACCGGGCGCAGGACGCGGACACCACCTTCCGCGGCTATCAGTACAAGGCGCGGCAGCTGCGGTTCGCCGTCTTCAGTGCCCTGCTGGCGGGAGATCTCACCCTGGCTCGCCGGATGACTACCGGCGCCGTCCCCGCGCTGCTGGACGCGGAACGGCTGCGCGTCTATCTGCTGCACTGCCCGCCGGAGGACCGGGACCGGCTGGCGCAGACCTACCAGGACGGCTCGGGCTATCACGGCACGGGCCTGATGGTGCACTGCCCGGCCTTCAAGGAGCACCTCATCTGTCTGGTCGCGGAAGGGTCCGGCGTCGAGGACGGGTCCGATGTCGCCGACGGGTCCGGCGTCGTAGCCGGGTCCGCCGACGAGGCCGACGACGAGCCCGACACCGGCCGCCACGACGTCGCCGACGACCCCGAGACGGCACACAGCCAGGGCGCGGTACTGCGCCGCCTGGTGCGGGACAACGCGCACTACGCGCTGGGCATCAGCAGCCCGTATCCGCTCGGCGCGACGGCCGAGGCGTACGGACAGGCCCTGCACGCCCTGGCCGCGGCGCGCCATACGCCCGAGCGGATGGCCGCGTATCTGGGCCGGACACCGCTGGTGCCCCTGCTGCCCCATACGGAGGCGGGCGCCTGGGCCCGCGCCCTGCTGCGGCCACTGGGATCCACCCCGAGAGCCACCCTGGACATCACCCGGCTCGCCGTCACCTTCCCCCGGTCCGCGGTGGCCCGGCTGCTGGACATCAGCCGCAACACCGTCTCCCACCACCTCAGCCGGGTGGAGGCCACCCTCGGCCTGGACCTGGGCGACGTACGCACCCGGGCCGCCCTCGATTTGGCCTTCTGCCTGACCGGAGGGCAGCCGGACGGCGGCTTCGGCGCCCGGGGCGGGCGGCCGGTGCCCACCCTGGACGAGCTGTTCCGCACCGAGCCCGCCCACGCCTGGGCGCGGGAGTTCCTCCGCCCGCTCCAGGACATCCGCGGCCGCGATCTGCGCACCACCCTGTGCGCGTGGATCGACGCGAACACCGACGCCCAGCGGACCGCCCGCCACCTCGGTCTCAGCCGGAACACCGTCAGGGCCCATCTGCGGGCCGCCGAACACCTGCTCAGCCGGGATCTGCTCACCACCGGCTCCGGGATCCACGACCTGGTGCACGCCCTGCACATCACCGGGCTCCCCCCGGCGGACTGACTGCGCACCGTGCACATGTCGCGGGCGGGCGATGCGCACCGTGCACCGTTGCCCGCCCCCGTGGTCCGCTTTAGCGTCACTCCTGCCGCACCGCGCGGAAACGAAGCCCCGCCTCCCAGCGTGGCGGGCGGTCTGTATCACCACGAGGGGAGTGATGCAGACCGGCGCCGTACGGTGCTCACAGCTCCGAGGGCTTCTTTCCCGCGGTGGGCGCGGTTCGCGCTCGGGGACGTGCCGGTACACGTCCCCGGGTGACGGCGAGCACCGCGCCCGACAGCAGCACCAGGGCGCCCAGCGCCTGGAGCCCGCCGAAGGACTCGCCCAGGAAGACCATGGAGCACACGGTGTTGACCACCGGGACCATGAACATCATCAAGGACGCGGAAGCCGGGCCCACCGCACCCACTCCCCGGTAGTACAGGAGATTGGCCACGGCGGCCGGGCCGATCGCGAGGAACACCACGTTCAGCCAGAGGCCGGCCGGCAGCCCGTCCCAGTGCACCTCGCCGAGGTCGGGCGCGGCGAGCGCCCCCAGCAGCACCGCCCCCGCACACGTGGCGTACGTCGTGGCGCGCAGCGGGTCGATCCCGGCCAGCACCCGGGGCCCGATGAGCGTGTACGCGGCCCAGCACACCGCGCTGAGCAGATACAGCAGATCGCCCGTGAGCCGGGTGGTGCCGCCGTGTGCGCTGCCGCCCGCGCCGAAGAAGAACACCACCGCTCCGGCGAGCCCGAGGGCGAGCCCGGCCAGCCGCCCCCCGGAGGCGCTCTCACCTCCAGTGACCAGGAGGAAGGCGCTGGTGAGCACCGGGCTGAGGACGGGGATGACGATGCCCGCGTCGAGCGAGGGCGCCAGCGACAGCCCCCAGAAGAAGAAGCCGTTGTAGGCGAAGACTCCCAGGACGCCCGCGAGCGCCGCGCGCCGCCCACCGCCACGCGCGGAAGCCGGGGTGGCCGCGGCCGTGGTGGTCGAACCCGGGGTGGCCGCCGATTTGCCGAAGACCGCCACCGCCGCCAACAGAGCGACCGCGCCGCCGCCGAAGCGCAGCAGCGCCGCCACAGTGTGCGGCAGCTGGGCCACCACCGACTTGGAGCTGGCGAAGGCGCTGCCCCAGAGCAGCATGGTGACCGTGAGCAGGAGGTAGGGGCTCTTCCATCCCTTGTCTTCAGGCATGCCCCGACCCTGACCCTCGCCCTCCCCTCCGGTCTTGAACGCTGGTGCGCCGCCCGTGCGCCACTCGTTCCGTATCGCCACCCGGCCACCCGGCCACCCTGTCCGTTCCGTGAGGAATACCCCTTCCCGAGATGTGGAACCGGGTAGGTGTCACCCGTAGCCCTTCGGAAGGTGGTAGGTGGTCCCGTTGAACACCGCTGACCAGGAGACATCCCCCGAGCGCAAGGAGTTCCGCCGCTCCGTGCCGCACTTCGCCGACCGGATCACCGCCGACGGCCGGGACGGCTGGCCGGTGGAGGCCGGGCGCTATCGGCTGGTGGTCAGCCGGGCCTGCCCCTGGGCGAGCCGCGCGCTGGTCTCACGGCGGCTGCTCGGTCTGGAGCCGGCCCTGTCGCTGGCCGTCACCGACCCCATCCAGGACGAGCGCAGCTGGCGCTTCACCCTGGACCCGGGGGACCGGGACCCGGTGCTGGGCATCGGGTTCCTCAGCGAGGCGTACGACGCCCGCGAGACGGGATATCCGGGCGGGGTGAGCGTGCCGGCGGTGGTGGACGTGCCCAGTGGCCAACTGGTCACCAACGACTACCACCGGATCACCCTTGACCTCGCCACCGAGTGGACCGCCCTCCATCGCGAGGGCGCCCCGGATCTGTACCCCGAGGAGCACCGCGACGAGATCGACGAGGTGGCGGAGGGGATCTACCGCGATGTGAACAACGGTGTGTACCGCGCGGGCTTCGCCGAGCACCAGCACAGCTACGACGACGCGTACCGGCGGCTCTTCGCCCGCCTCGACGAGCTGTCCGAGCGGCTGGCCACGCGGCGCTATCTGGTCGGCGACACCATCACCGAGGCCGACATCCGGCTGTTCACCACGCTGGTCCGGTTCGACTCCGTGTACCACGGCCACTTCAAGTGCAACCGCAACAAGCTCAGCGAGGATCCGGTGCTGTGGGGGTATGTCCGTGATCTCTTCCAGACGCCGGGTTTCGGGGACACCGTGGACTTCGACCACATCAAGCGCCACTACTACCAGGTGCACACCAACATCAACCCCCGTCGCATCGTTCCGCTCGGCCCCGACCTCTCCGGGTGGCTGACGCCGCATCACCGCGAGGAACTGGGCGGGCGCCCGTTCGGCGACGGCACCGCACCCGGACCGGTGCCGGACGGCGAGACGGTGCCGGAGGAGGGCCGGGTGGCTTGAAGTCGCACATGTCGCATTCCCGTGCCGCCCGGCGCCGCATGTCGCTTCGTTCGCCCGGTCTTCAAGTGATCGGCACACCTGTTACACACATCCCATGTGTGCGCCCCGGTCCGTGTGCCACCTGGGCTTCGGCCGTGCCGGGCAGGCCCGACATGACGCGCGTCACCTCGCACAAGGGGCGCGCCGCCCAGTGAGTTCGGTGACCTTTCTGTGAGGGAACGGCGCCGATGGGGTGTGCGCTTGTGCCTGCCGTGTGATCGGAAAGTGGCGGAATGCCCGGTTCCGGACTTGGCTGATTCGCAGCGTGGCGAGCCCCGTGATTACATCCGTTTCCGCGCTAAGGCATCCACGGATCCCCGGTTCCCGCCGGAACCCCGTGACCATGCCGCGGGAGCCGATTCCCCTCGGCACCCATGCGCTGTTGCAAGCTCAATGAGACAGTCACCCAAGGGAGACGCAACAATGAACAACGCGCCCAAGGTCGCGACCCAGGAGATCTCCGACGCCGAGCTGGACAACGTGGCCGGCGGCATCGGCAACCCCGTGGGCGACGTCCTCGGCACCGTCGACACCGTCACCGGCCCGGTGACCGGCGCCCTCGGCACCGTTACCGGCACGGTTGACGGCGTCACCGGCCTGAACACCACCGGCATCGTCGGTGGGGTCGTCGGCAGCCTCTGAGGCTGACGCACCGCCTTCCCTGTGCCCCGGGCCTGCCTGGTCCGGGGCACTCGGCGGTCCGCGGCGCCCTTTTCGATCACTCCCTTCGCGGTTTTCGATCACTCCCTCAGCGGTTGGGGAAAGACTCTCGTGCAGTTCCGCCAGCAGGCCCTCTCCAAGGCGCAGTCGGCAGAGGACATCGACCTGCCGGTGCGCTACGCCCGTCCCCAGGGGTGGCTGGCGCTGGCGGTCACGGTGGTGGTCATGGCCGGGGCCGCCGTATGGGCCGTCACGGGCACCGTGTCCAACACCCTCGACGCCACCGGGATCCTCACCCACGGCCAGGGCAGCTATGTGCTCCAGAGCCCGATCGCGGGCCAGGTGACCTCCGTCCTGGCGCAGGAGGGCAGCACCCTTCCGGCGGGCGCGCCGCTGCTGAAGGTCCGCACCGCCCGTGGCACCACCGTCGTGCGCACCATCGCCGCCGGCCGGCTCACCACCCTCTCCGCCTCGATCGGCTCCGTGCTGAACACCGGCGCGAACGTGGCCTCCGTGGAGCGGGTCCGCCACTCCGACGACCCCCTGGTGGCGACCCTTTACGTCCCCGCGGACCGGGCGGCCTCGGTGCGGGCGGGCGCCTCGGTCGACCTCAGTGTGCAGTCCGCCCCGACGCAGACCTACGGTGTGCTCCGCGGTGAGGTGCGGGCCGTCGGCCGGACGGCCCAGTCCAGCCAGCAGATCGGCTCCTACCTCGGCAGTGAGCAACTGGGCGAGGAGTTCTCCAAGCACGGCCCGCCGGTCGCCGTCCAGGTACGCCTCGACCGCAGCCCCGGCACCCGCTCCGGCTACCGCTGGTCGTCCCCCGAAGGCCCGCCGTTCGCCCTCGGCTCCATGACCCTGACCGACGGCACCGTCCACCTGGACGCTCAGCACCCCATCGATTGGCTGCTCCCGTGACCGCGACGAACGAGGCCGGACCGCCCCGGCCCGCACCCGCCGGAAGCAGCGGGGCGCGCCGCCCCCAGCCGGCCCGCGGACGGCGCCGCGCCCCGCGTGGCGGAGCCGGGCCGAGGAAGCCCCGGCGCCGTACCGTACGCACCCCCACCGTGCTCCAGATGGAGGCGCTGGAGTGCGGTGCGGCGTCGCTCGCCATGGTGCTCGGACACTACGGGCGGCATGTGCCGCTGGAGGAGCTGCGGATCGCCTGCGGAGTCTCCCGGGACGGCTCCCGCGCCAGCAATCTGCTCAAGGCCGCCCGGAGCTACGGTCTGCGCGCCAAGGGCATGCAGATGGAGCCCGAGGCCCTCGTGGAGGTCCAGGCCCCGGCCATCCTGTTCTGGGAGTTCAACCACTACGTCGTCTACGACGGCATGGGGCGGCGGTTCGGCAAGCGCGGCGTCCACATCAACGACCCCGACAAGGGACGCCGCTTCGTCCCCATCGAGGAGTTCGACACCAGCTTCACCGGTGTGGTCCTGGTCTTCGAACCCGAGGAGTCCTTCCGCCGGGGCGGGCGCCGCCCCGGGGTGCTGGGCGCCCTGCCCCCGCGCATGCGCGGCACCACCGGCACCCTGCTGGCGTCGCTGCTGGCCAGCCTGCTGCTGGTGGCGGTGGGGGCCGCGGTACCGGCGCTCAGCCGTACCTTCATCGACACCTTCCTGATCGCCGGCCAGGACTCGACACTACAGCCGCTGTTCGCGTCGATGGCCGTGGCGGTGGTCCTCACCGCAGTGCTGACCGGTGTGCAGCAGGCGAACCTGCTGCGCGGGCGCATCATCTCCTCCACCCTCAGCAGCGCGCGGTTCCTGCGCCATCTGCTGCGGCTGCCCGTCACCTTCTTCGCCCAGCGCAGCCCGGCCGACCTGGTCCAGCGGCTGCGCTCCAACGACACCGTGGCCGAGACGCTCGCCCGCGATCTGGCCGCCGCGGCCGTCGACGGGGTCGTCGTGGTGCTCTACGCCGTGCTGCTGTGGACCTACGACCCCCAACTCACCGCCGTCGGCGTCGGGTTGGCGCTGCTCAACGTGGTGGCGATACGGGTGGTGGTGCGGCTGCGCGCCACCAGGACCCAGAAGCTGCGGGCCGACACGGCGCGGCTGACCACCACCTCGTACACCGGTCTCCAGCTCATCGAGACGGTGAAGGCCACCGGTGGCGAGGCGGGCTACTTCCGCCGCTGGGCCGGTCAGCACGCCATCACCCTGGAGGAGCAGCAGCGCCTCGGCGTGCCGAGCTCCGTACTGGCCGTGGTCGCGCCCACCCTGGCCACGCTCAACAGCGCACTCATCCTCTGGATCGGCGGGCTGCGGGCCGTCGAGGGCCATATCTCCATCGGTCTGCTGGTGGCCTTCCAGGCGCTGGTGACCCGCTTCACCGCGCCCATCACCCGGCTCAACTCAGTGGCCGGGCGCATCCAGGACTTCTCCGCCGACGTGGCCCGGCTCAAGGACGTGGAGAACTTCCCGGTGGACTCGCTCTACACCCGCGACGAGCCGCGCGAGGACACCCGCCGGCTGACCGGGCAGGTGACCCTGGAGAACATCACCTTCGGCTACAACCCGCTGGACGAGCCGCTGCTGCGCGACTTCTCGCTGTCCGTCGGCCCCGGCCGGCAGGTGGCGCTGGTCGGCGCCTCCGGCAGTGGCAAGTCCACCGTCTCCCGGCTCGTCTCCGGCCTCTACGCCCCCTGGGAGGGGGTCATCCGCATCGACGGACAGCGCCTGGAGGACATCCCCCGCGGCGCCCTGGCCGCCTCCGTCTCCTTCGTCGACCAGGAGATCTTCCTGTTCGAGGGGACGGTGCGGGACAACGTGGCGCTGTGGGACCCGTCGATCCCGGACGAGGCGGTGGTGGAGGCCCTGCGGGACGCCGCGCTCTACGACGATGTGATCGCACGGCGCCCGGAGGGGATCCACTGCCGGGTGGAGCAGGACGGCCGCAACTTCTCCGGCGGCCAGCGGCAGCGGCTGGAGATCGCCCGCGCCCTGGTGCGCCGCCCCAGCGTGCTGGTGCTGGACGAGGTCACCAGCGCCCTGGACGCGCGGACCGAGCAGCTCGTCATGGACAACCTGCGCCGCCGCGGCTGTGCGTGTGTGGTGATCGCCCACCGGCTCAGCACCGTACGGGACAGCGACGAGATCCTGGTCCTGAACCGCGGCACGGTCGTCGAACGCGGCCGGCACGAGGACCTCGCCGCCGCCGGAGGCCCGTACGCCGAGCTGATGAAGGAGCACTGACATGGCGTCCGTTCACCCGGCCGCGGCGGTGGCCGCGGACGGCGGCGACGCGGTGGTCCAGGCGCTGGGCGCCCTCGGCACGCCCGTCGACTGCGCCGGGCTGCGCAGCCTCCCGCTGGAGGGCCCGCAGGTGCTCTGGCTCGTCGTCGGCGGCGCCCTGGACCTGTTCGCGGTGGACGCCGCCGCGGAGGGGCAGTGGCACTTCCTCGGCCGCCTGGAGACCGGCGCGGCGCTCCCCGGCCCGGTCGAGGGGCCGCACCACACCCTGCTGGGCCGCCCCTCGCAGGACTGCCTGGTGCGCCGCATCCCACTGCGCGAGCTCTACCGCCCGGAGATCCACGACGCGTACGGCACCGGCCAGTCCGGCGATCCGTACGCCACGTACGGCGGCGGCTTCCAGGACACCCCGCCCACCCCGCTGGAGCACGCCGTGGCGCTCGGGGTGAGCCGCAGCCTCGGCGTCCTCTTCCAGGCCCCGCTGGACGGCGGGGCCGCGTCCGAGGCGGAGGCGGCCGACGAGGACCTGCTCTGGCTTCCGGTGCCGCCCGGCAGTGTGCGCTACGGCGCCGAGTACAGCGCCCAGGCCGCCGGTGACCTGCTGATCGACGGCGCGCTGTGGCAGCGGATGGTCAACCAGCAGTACCGCCTCGGCACCGCCGTGGACCGCTGGATCGAGACCATGGAGCGGGCCCACGCCGACCGTACGGCGGCCGGTATCCGGGCCGGTGAGGCCGTGCGCACCCGCGCCGACCAGGCGCTGATCGCCTCCATCGGAGGACCGCGGCGGGACCGGCGGCCGTCGGAGGAGAGCACCGACGACGCCGTGCACGCGGTGTGCCGCGCCGTGGCGGAGGCCGCCGGGATCACCCTGCCCGATCCGCAGCGGGGCCGCCCCACCGACGACCGTACGGACCCGGTGGAGCGCATCGCCGCCCACGCCAGGATCCGCACCCGCGCCGTCCGGCTCGAGGGCCAGTGGTGGCGGGAGGACGCCGGACCGCTGGTGGGTTACCGCGCCAAGTCCGGGGCCCCGGTGGCGCTGCTGTGGCGGCGCGGCCGGTACGAGGCGGTCAACCCCGCCTCCGGCCTGCGTATCCGGGTGGGTGGCGGCAACGCGGAGGAGTTCGAGCCGCGGGGCGTGATGTTCTACCGTCCGCTGCCCGACCGGCCGATGACGGTGTGGCGGCTGATGCGCTTCAGTGTGCGCGGCGCCGCCGGGGACTTCCGCAACCTCCTGATCGGCGGGCTGGTGACGGTGGCGCTCGGCGCGCTGGTGCCGCTCGCCACCGGCCAGGTGCTGGGCGGCTTCGTGCCCCGCGCCGAGAAGAGCCCCATCGTGCAGATCTCCCTGGCCCTGATCGTCGCCGGTGTCGTGGCGGCCGCCTTCATGCTGCTCCAGAACCTGACCCTGCTGCGGCTCGAGGGGCGGCTGGAGTCCACTCTCCAGCCCGCGGTGTGGGACCGGCTGCTGCGGCTGCCGACCACCTTCTTCGCCCAGCGCTCCACCGGCGAACTGGCCAGCGCGGCACTGGGCATCAGCACCATGCGCCGGGTGATGTCCGGGGTCGCCCCGACGGTCCTCCAGGCCGGGACCGTGGGCGTGATGAACCTCGCCCTGCTGCTGTACTACAACGCCTCCCTGGCGCTCGCGGTGATCGCCGTACTGCTGGTGGTCTCCGGGGTCTTCCTCGGCATGGGGCTGTGGCAGGTGCGCTGGCAGCGACGGCTGGTGGAGAGCGAGAACAAGCTCAACAACCAGGCGTTCCAGACCCTGCGCGGCCTGCCCAAGCTGCGGGTTGCCGCGGCCGAGAACTTCGCCTACGCGGCCTGGGCCCGTGGCTTCGCCCACTCCCGCGATCTGCATCAGCGCACCGGGCGCATCAAGAACCTCACCCAGGTGCTGGACTCCGTCTACCTTCCGCTGGTCTCCCTCGCGGTGTTCATGCTGCTGGCCGGTCCGGCGCGGGGGAGCATGTCGGCGGGCGCCTTCCTGACCTTCAACACCTCGGTGACCATGCTGCTCACCTCCCTCACGCAGCTCACCAACTCCCTGGTCTCGGTGGTCGCGGTGCTGCCCATGTTCGAGCAGGTCAAGCCGATCCTCGACGAGCCGCCCGAGGTGCGCGGCGGCAGCGCCCAGCCGGGACGGCTCTCCGGTGACCTCCGGGCCAGGAACCTCACCTTCCGCTACGGCGACGACGGGCCGCTGGTGCTCGACGATGTCTCGCTGGAGATCCGGCCGGGCGAGTTCGTGGCCGTCGTCGGCCCGAGCGGCTGCGGCAAGTCGACCCTGCTGCGGTTGCTCATCGGCTTCGAACGGCCGGTGTCCGGCAGCGTGCTCTACGACGGCCAGGACCTCGCCGCCCTCGACCAGGCGGCCGTGCGCCGTCAGTGCGGGGTGGTCCTCCAGAACGCCCAGCCGCTCGGCGGCACGATCCTCGACTGCATCCGCGGCGCCGAGCCGTACACCCCCGAGGAGGCCATGGAGGCCGCCGAACTGGCGGGTCTGGCCGAGGACATCCGGCAGATGCCCATGGGGCTCCAGACCATGATCTCCGGCAGCGGCGCCATCTCCGGCGGCCAGCGGCAGCGGCTGATGATCGCCCAGGCCCTCATCCGCCGGCCGCGGGTCCTCTTCTTCGACGAGGCCACCAGCGCCCTGGACAACGAGACCCAGCGCATCGTCATCGACAGCACCCGGCGACTCAACGCCAGCCGGCTGGTGATCGCCCACCGGCTGTCGACCGTCATGGACGCCGACCGCGTGCTGGTCATGGAGGACGGCCGGATCGTGGAGCAGGGCGCCCCGGCCGAGCTGATGGCCATCGCGGGCGGCAAGCTCCACGAGCTGGTGCGGCGCCAGACGCTCTAGGGGCGCCACCCCGGCGCTCCAGGGGGCGTCACCCGGCGGTCAACCGTGGTGGGCCGCCCAGGCGCCGATCCGGTCCCGCATCCGGGCCGCGAGCTCAGGCCCGGCGGCCGAGAACCGGAGCGAGTCCGCGGCGATCCGGGCGAGGTCGGTGGCGCTCAGGCCGTAGCGGCTGTGCGCCATGGCGTACTCGTCGAGGATGCCGATGCCGTACAGATACGGCGCGTCGCTGTTCAGCGTCACCGGGACGCCCGCGCGGACCAGGGCCGGCAGCGGATGGGCCGCGGCCGACTCGACCGCCTTCAGCATGACGTTGCCGGTGAGGGCGAGGTCCAGGCAGACGCTCCGCTCGGCCAGCTCACGGACGAGCCCGGGATCCTCGACGGCCCGTACGCCGTGGCACACCCGATCGGGAGCGAGGAGGTCCACGGTGTTGCGCACGCTCGAGGCGGGGCCGCTCTCCCCGGCGTGCGGAACCACCGCGAGACCTCCCTCGCGCGCGATGCGGAACGCCCCGGCGAAGTCGTCGGCGGGGCGGCCCGCCTCGTTGCCGGTCAGGCCCATCGCCACGACGCCGCGGTCGCGGTGGCGGACCGCGAGCGCGGCCACCTCCGCCGCGTCCGCCGGGCTCCGGTCGCGCCCGATCCCCAGGACCATGCCGCCGTCGCCGCGCGCTGCGGCCAGGCCGTCCAGCGCGGCCTCCACCAGGGCCTCGGGCGGGCCCAGCCGGCCCTGGTAGAGATGCGGGCCCAGATGGAGCTCCGTCCAGACGACACCGGCGTCCGGAGCCGCGTCGAAGACCTCCCCGACCACCCGGCGCAGATCGTCGAGCGAACCCACCAGCGCGCGGCAGCTCTCATAGGCGCGGTTGAACTCCGGCCAGGTCGGATACGCGTCGCTCAGCGGCGGCGACGGCAGTCCGTACCGCTCGCCGAACTCCCGCGCGGTGTCCGGACGCATCGCGGCCTCGGTGTGCAGATGCAGCTCGGCCTTCGGCAGGGTCAGGAAGTCGGCCGCGATCAGTGGTCTCCGTTCCATCAGGGAGCCTTGGCCTCCCAGCGCACCGTCAGCCGCTCCGCCGTGCCGACCAGTGCGTAGAAGACGATCGCGATGGCGGAGGCGATGACCATCACGGCGTACAGCTGCGGAGTGTTGAAGTTGTAGGTGGTCTGGATGATGAGATAGCCGAGCCCCTGCTGGGAGCCGATCCACTCGGCCACGATCGCCCCGATCACACAGTTGCCGGTGGCGATCTTCAGGGAGGAGAAGAGATAGGGCAGCGAGGCGTACATCCGCACCTTGAACAGGATCTCCCAGGGGGAGGCGGACAGCACGCGCAGCAGCTCCAGCGACTGCTGGTCCACCGCCTGGAGCCCGCGCACCATGTTGACCAGCGTGGGGAAGAAGGAGATCAGCGCGCCGATGGCCACCTTCGGGGCATAGCCGTTGCCCATCATGATGACGAGGACGGGCGCGATGGCCACGATGGGGATGGTGCGGATGAACAGCGCGACGGGCATCAGCGCCCGCTCCACCGGCCGGTAGTGGACGAAGACGATGGCCAGCAGCACCGCCACCGCGTTGCCCACCGCGAAGCCCAGGGCGGATTCGATGATGGTCGGCCAGGCGTTGTCCATCAGCAGGGCCGAGTCGTCGTTCAGGGAGCGCCAGATGTCCGAGGGCATCGGCAGCACGTACTGGGGCACCGAGAAGACGCGACCGCCGAGCTCCCACAGGGCGAGCAGGACGAGCGCCGCGGACACCGGCAGCAGCGCGCGGAGCGGACGGGCGCCGCCGCGGACGGAACCTCGCCCGCGCCCGGTGGACTTCACATCGGGTTCCTCGGCCGCCGACGGCGTCGAGGTGGTGGCGGTCGACATCAGCAGTCCTCCAGCAGGTGGCGAAGGCGGGCGGCGAGCGCGGTGAACTCGGGGGTCTCGCGGACGTCGAGGGTGCGCGGATACGGCAGGTCCACCGGGACCAGCTCACGGACCCGGCCCGGATGCGCGGAGAGCACCAGGACCCGCTGCGACATGAACACGGCCTCGGCGATGCTGTGGGTGACGAAGAGGATGGTGGTCCCGGTCGCCTCCCAGATGCGCAGCAGCTCCTCGTTGAGCCGGTCGCGGGTGATCTCGTCCAGGGCGCCGAACGGCTCGTCCATCAGCAGCACCCGAGGCCGGCACACCAGCGCGCGGGCGATCGAGACGCGCTGGCGCATTCCGCCGGACAGCTCATGCGGGTACGCGTTCTCCCGCCCCGCGAGACCCACCAGCGCCAGCAGCTCCTCGGGGGACGGGGCGTCCGCCGCGTCCGGTACGGCCTTGGCGCCGCCGCCGACCTGGAGCGGCAGCCGGACGTTCTCCACGGCGGTGCGCCAGGGGAGCAGCGCCGAGTCCTGGAAGACGAACCCCAGCCGGCGGGAGGTACGCGCCTGATGGGCCGAGGTGCCGAGCACCGCGACCGTACCGGCGGTGGGGGAGAGCAGATCCGCCACCACGCGCAGCAGCGTGGACTTGCCGCATCCGGACGGGCCCAGGAGCGAGACGAAGCCGCCGTTCTCGACGGCGAGGCTGATGTCGCGCAGGGCGGTCACCTCTCCGCGTTCGGTGGCGAAGGTGACCGTGATGTTCTCCAGTACGACGCTGTTCCGGGGTCCGGCCCCGTCCGGCGTCGTCGTCGCGGGGTCCGCGGACTCCGTGGTGTCCGCGGCGGTCGCTGATCCAGCTGCCATGGCTGTCTTGGCTGTCACGGGAGTTCCTCCCTCGGAGGTGTTCAGCCGAGCTTGGGTCGGGATGCCGCGGTGGCCCGCAGAACGTCGGTCGTCATGACCTTGTCCACGGTCGGCGGCTTGGATGTGAACTGCTTGAGCTGTGCGTACTGGCTGATCTGCCGCTGCCAGAGGTCCCTGCTCATGGCGCCCCAGCCGTCCTTGGCGGTGGCTTCGGTGAAGATGAGCTTCATCAGCACCTCGCTGGCCTTGAACTGGGGTTCCTTCTTCAGGCCTGGATACTTCTTCACCAGCAGATCAACGGCCTCGTCGAGATGCCCATGGGCGTATTCATAACCACGGGCGGTCGCCTCCACGAATCCCTGGAGCATTTTCGGACGCTTCTCTATCGTGGTGTCGGTGGCGAAGTAGACATTGCCGTAGAGATGCACGCCCGAGTCCCACGCCCGTAGCGTCTCGTATTCGTCCAGGATGGAGAACGCCTCGAGGTTGGTGATCCAGCCCGCCATGGCATCGACCTTTCCGCGCTTGAGCGGAGTGAAGTCGGACCCGACCACCTGGACCTTGACCTTGGATTTGTCGATGTTGTTCGCGGCCAGCACCGCGTACAGAACCGCGTCGCCGCCCGCCTGTATGCCGACGGTCTTGCCGATGAAGTCCTCCGGCTTTCTGACCGGATTGCCGGGCAGGGAGATGTAGGCCAGCGGATGCTGCTGCACGCCCACGGCGAACGCGCGCACCGGCTGCCCCTGGGAGCGCGCCATCATGACGGCGGGGCTGGACGCGTTCTGGCCGAAGGCCGCGGCGCCGCCGGAGACCAGCGTCACACCGTTCACATTGGGGCCGCCGGGCTGGAAGGTGAGTTTGACCCCGGCCTCCTTGTACCAGCCCTTCGCTTCGGCGACGACCTCGCCGAGCACGCCGTTGTCACCCGTCCAGGCGATCTGGTACTTCGCGGTGCCGCCCGCTCCGTCGGGCCCACCGCCGCAGGCCGTGACCAAACCGCCCACGGCGAGACCGCCGCCGGCGGCGAGGAATCTCCGCCGGGAAACCTTGTCGCTCATGACTACCTCAATTCCGGAGGCGGAAACAACGAAACGGAACTGCTGCTTCCGATGGCTTCCTTCACTACATCAGCATTTCTTCAAGTCGGCAATGGTGGAACGTTGTTGAATAGGATTGTTTACGGCGGCGAAACTCACCAGCCGAGATAGACGGATTTCGACCAGGTGAAGAACTCCACGGCGGTCGGCCCCTGTTCGCGGAAGGTATTGGTGGAGGAGTCCTTGACCCCGCCGAACGGGACGTTCAAATCGAGTCCGGTGGTGGGACGGTTGACCTTGACGACCCCTGCCTGCACCCCCGCCACGAAATGCTGGGCGGCCGCCAGATCCCGGGTGCAGATACTCGCCGCGAGGCCGTACGCCGAATCGTTGACCAGACTGATCGCCTCGTCCAGGCCCTCGGCCGCGAGCACCGCCACCACCGGGCCGAAGATCTCGTCCCGGGCCGAGGAATGGCCGGGGCCGACCCCGGCGAGCACCGTCGGCGCCAGGAACAGCCCGTCCGGGGCCTCTCCGCCCGCCACGACGGTGGCGCCCTCGGCCCGTGCCCGCTCCACCGCCGCCACATCCGTCTCCAGCTGGGCGGCGCTGACCACGGGGCCCATCGCCGTCCCCGCCGCGAGCCCGTCGCCCGGCCGGTAGCGGGCGGCCTGTTCGGCCAGCGCCTCGACGAACGCGTCATGCACCCCGGGGGTGCAGATGATCCGCGAAGAGGCCGTGCACGCCTGCCCGGTGAGGCCGAAGCCCCCCGCGGCCGCCAGCTCCGCGGCCTGCCGCACATCGGCGTCGTCCAGCACCACCACGGCGTTCTTTCCGCCCATCTCCAACTGGACCCGGCCGTGACGGCGCTCGACCGTCTCCCGGATCCGGTTGCCCACCCCGGTGGAGCCGGTGAAGGAGACCGCCGCCACCCGAGGGTCGGCGACCAGCGCCTCGCCCACCACCGACCCCCTGCCGTGCACCACGTTCAGCACCCCGGGCGGCAGCCCCGCCTCGGCCAGGGCCGTCATGAGATGGCGCACCGACACCGGGGTCAGCTCGGCGGGCTTGATGACCACGCTGTTCCCGCTCACCAGGGCGGGCGCCATCTTCCAGGCGGGGATGGCGATGGGGAAGTTCCACGGGGTGATCAGCCCGGCCACCCCCATCGGTTCCAGCCGGGTGTGCACCGCCGTATCGGGTGTGGCGCTGGGGAAGGTCTGCCCGCCGAGCCGCCAGCCCGCGGCACCGAAGTAACGCAGCACGTCGATGGCGCGCCGCACCTCGCCGCGCGCCTCGGCCAGGGTCTTGCCCTCCTCCCGGGTCAGGTCACGGGCCACCGCCTCGTGCCGGCCGCGCAGGATCTCGGCCGCGTCCATCAGGATGGCGCCCCGCGCCGGGGCGGGCAGCGCGGCCCAGCCGGGCTGCGCCCCCTCGGCGGCCGTGACGGCCTCGGCCACCGCGGCCGCGTCGGAGGCGGGGGTCACCGCCACGAGGTCGGCGGGATCCGCGGGGTTGCGGCGCTCGACCGTGGGTTCCCCCACCGCGGAACCGGCGAGGTGGTTGGCTATCCGCAGGGTGGTGGACTGGGTCATCGGTGTGCCTCTCGGTTCATCGCGCCGCGGATCACAGACTGCGTACCAGGCCGCCGTCGCAGCGCACGGCGGTGCCGGTCAGATACGAGGCGGGCGCCCCGCACAGGAAGGCGGCCACGGCGCCGAACTCCTCGGTGGTGCCGTACCGGCCGGCCGGGATCGTGGCCCGTGAGGCGGCCGCCACCGCTTCGGCGGTGCGCCCCTCCCGCTCGGCCGTGGCCGCGTCCAGCCGGGCGACCCGGTCGGTGGCGATGCGGCCCGGCAGCAGCAGGTTGACGGTCACCCCGTCCGCGGCGGTCTCCGCGGCCAGCGTCTTGAGGTACCCGGCCAGCGCCGCCCGGCCCGCGTTGGACAGGGCGAGGCCCGCCAGCGGCGCGGTGACACCGCTGGAACCGATCGCCAGGATCCTGCCCCAGCCACGTTCGCGCATCGCGGGCAGCGCGGCGGCCACCAGGCGCGCCTGCGCGATCAGCAGACTCTCCGCCGCCCCGGCCAGCTCGGTGGCACCGACGTCCGCCGCCCGGCCGGGTGCGGGGCCGGGACCGTTGAGGACGAGGATGTCCACGTGCCCGTACGCCGCGTACGCCGCGTCCATGAGGACGCGCGGGCCGTCCGGCGCGGTGAGGTCCACCTCGACACCGATCGCCTCGGGCAGCCCGGCGGCCACCTCCTCGGCGACTTCCCCGCGCCTGCCGGAGACCACCACCCGTGCCCCCTCGGCGGCCAGCGCCTCCGCCACCGCGCGGCCGAGCCCTCCGGTGGACGCGGCGACCACGGCCGTACGTCCCGTCAACCCCAGGTCCATCAGCGGGCCCCTTGCGGTACGCGCTCCGCCCGGGGCAGCGCGGTGAGATGGCGGAGGAGCTGAGGGACGAGGCTCTCGGGGAGCGCACGGGCGGGCGGCCGGACCCCGGCCTCCATGATCAGACCGCGCTGCCGGAGCGCCTCCTTGCGCAGCGCGAGGCCGATCCCCGCCTGCGCCTCGAAGTTGACCAGCGGCAGATACGGCAGATACGCCTCGCGTGCCGCTTCGTACCCACCGGACCGGTGGGTCTCGACGCAGGCGATCAGCCCTTCGGGTGCGGAGAAACCGGTCATCGCCCCGGCGGCCCCCGCGGCCAGTTCGTCCAGCAGACCCAGTCCGCCGAGCCCGCCGAAGACGGGGATGTCGGTCTGTTCCGCCAGGAGGCCGATGACGGCGGGCGTCGGTGGCGCCTCCGCCTTCACCGCGACCGCCGACGGCACCCGGCGCACGACGGTGGTCAGGTCCCCGGGGCGGATGGCGACCCCGCTGGCCGCCGGGTAGTCCTGGATGACGAGCCCGAGCCCGGTGGCCTCGTGCACGGCGTTGAAATGGGCCGTGACCGTCTCCGGGCGCGCGGAGTTGACCTGCGTCATCAGCCCGGCGACCCGGTCGCCCGCCACCTCGCGGATCAGCTCGGCCTCCTCGACGACCGGCGCGGTGGACAGACCGGTGGCCCCGACCACCAGCGGCAGCTCGACGCTGTCGCGGACGACCTCGAGCACCGCCCGGCGCTCGGGGCGGGAGAGCTGCGCGGCCTCGCCGAAGACACCGAGCACGGTCAGCCCGGTGACACCGAGCTCCGCGTAGTGCTCGACCAGCCGGGCCAGGGCCGATTCATCGATGTCGAGGGTGGAACCGGCGAAGGGCGTCGCCACGACGCCCCAGACGCCCGGCGGCAGTGGCGGCGGTGGGATGGACATGGGCTGTCTCCTCGCTGGTCGTGCTGGTCGTGCTGGTCGTGCTGTTCGTGCTGTTCCGGTGGCCGTGGCATTCGATCGGGGCGGGGTTCAGCGGCCGGGCCAGACGGGCGGACGCTTCTCCTGGAAGGCGCGTACGCCCTCCGCGGCGTCCTCGCTGTCCACCGCCTCCATCAGCGCGGGCAGCCGTAGCGCGTGCGCCTGACGGGCGGTGAGCCCGGCCCCGGCGCGCGCCATCTGCTTGATCGCGCGCAGGGACATCGGCGAGCAGGCCAACACCTCGGTGAGCCAGCGGTCCACCGCCTCATCGAGCCGCTCCCCGGGCACGACCTCGTTCACCAGGCCCATCCGGTACATCTCCGCGGCCGGGACCTTGCGGCCGGTGAGCAGCAGTCCCATGGCCTGGGTGTGCGGAACCCGCTCCATGAGCCGGAACACCCCTCCGTCGAGGGGGATCCGCCCGACCCTGGGCTCGGTGAGGCCGAACCGCGCGTGGTCGGCGGCGATCACGATGTCGCAGCCCAGCACCATCTCCATGCCACCACCGAGGGCATAGCCGTTGACCTTCGCGATGACCGGGACATCCAGGGTCTCGCGCAGGCTCAGGGCCCCGAAGCCATCGGGGTCCAGCCCGGCCCAGTACTCCAGACCGCTCTTGGCCGTCGCGCCCGCCGACATGTCGGCCCCGGTGGAGAACGCCCGCTCGCCCGCCCCGGTGACGACGACGGCGCGGATGGAGCGGTCGGCCTCGAGCTCGGCCCAGATCTCCCTGAGCCGCTCGGTGGTGGCCCGGTCCACGGCGTTGAGGACCCGGGGGCGGTCGATGACGACACGCGCCACCTGCCCGTCGTACTCCCGTACGCAGCGCACCTCGTCGCGCACCGCCTCGTCGCCGCTCATCGCAGCACCCCCGCCTCGCGCAGTGCACGCAGCCGGGCCGCGTCGTAACCGGCCTCGCCCAGCACCTCGTCACCGTGTTCCCCGAGCCCCGGAGGCACCCTCCGAATCTCGGCCGGGGTGGCGGACAGATGCACCGGATTGCCCAGGACCCGCACCGAGCCCTCGGCGGGGTGCTCCATCTCGACGATCATGCCGTTGACGATGGTCTGTTCATCGCGGAGCGCCTCCTCCATGGTGCGCACGGGCGCGCACAGCAGGTCCTGTGCCTCCAGCCGCTTCATCCAGTGGGCGGTGGTCCCGGTGGCGAACCGCTCGGCGAACAGCCGCCGCAGCTCGGGGCGGTGCCGCTGCTGTCCCTCCGGGGTGGTGTACTCCGGGCGGAGCGAAAGGTCCTCGCCGATCTCCAGGGCGGCGCAGATGTCCCGGAGCGGGTTCTGTTTGAACGCCCCGACCATGACCACGGCGCCATCGGTCGTCCGATACGCCCCGGTGAGCGGCATGGCGGCCCAGTTGATCTCCGTGTCCCGGTTCATCCGGGTGGCCGCCTCCTGCATCTGCATATGGAGGATGGAGTCGTACATGGCGATCTCCACCTTCTGCCCCTCCCCGGTGCGTTCCCGGTGGAGCAGCGCCAGAAGGATGCCCTGCACCATGTGCATGCCCGTGGTGTAGTCGCACAGGCTGGTCGGATAGATGCTGACCGGAGTGTCGTCGGAGGCCCTGCGCCACATGACGCCGGTGTACGCCTGCGTCAGGATGTCCTGGCCCCCCTTGTGGGCGTACGGGCCCTTCTCCCCGAATCCGGTCGCGGAGGCCCAGATGACACCGGGGTTGACGGCACGCAGCGCCTCGTAGCCGAAGCCGATCCGGTCCATGACGCCGGCCCGGAAGTTGGAGGTCACCACGTCGGCGCGGGAGACGAGGTCGAGCACCGCCTGTTTGCCCTCCTCGGTTCGGGTGTCCAGGCTGACGCTGCGCTTGTTGCGGTTGATGCTCCAGAAGACGGGGTTGTCGAGACCCGCCTCGTCGGGGAAGGAGGTGCGGGACAGATCGCCGGTGCCGGGGCGCTCGATCTTGATCACGTCCGCGCCGAAGTCGCCGAGCATCTGGGTGCAGGAGGGGCCCGCGTACACCTGGGTGAAGTCGACGACGACCACGCCGTCGAGGGGGAGCCGTCGTGTGTTCATGCGGCCGCCTCGCTGTTCGTCTCGTCGATCGTGGCGTTCTCCGAGGGGACGTCGCCCGGGTCGGCGCCCTGTTCGCGCATCAGCTTCCGGATGTCCCGCGCCGGTACGTCGCGGACGAGGATGGAGCGGTCGGCCGCGATGCTCGCGGCGATCCCCGTGGCCTGGCCCATCGCCATGCAGGGCGGGATCTCCCGGGACATCCGCTGGGCGTCCGGCGTGGCGGAGTAGTGGCGTCCGGCGACGAGGAGCTGGTCGACGGTCCGCGGAACGAACGACCGGTACGGGTAGTAGTAGTCACGGCCGCGGGCGACCGTGTCGGGAAAGTGGCGGCGCGAGACGATGTCGTCCTTGGTGACGACGTACTCCCCGTCGAGCAGCCGGGTCTGCCGGACGCCCATCTGCTCGGCGACGTCGAGCAGATAGCAGTTCTCGAAGCCGGGGAGGTACTGCCTGGCGTACTCCACCACGGCCCCCATCCGCGCCCTGGCGTCGAACTCCGCCGCGGTCAGGGAGGTCGGATCGGCGCCGTCGTAACCGGTCAGATGCGGGCAGTTGCACCACACGACGCCCGGAACCGGGGTCTTGAGCCACCACAGGTCCCAGGCGCCCCCGAGCATGCGCTTGATCTTGCGGTTGACGGCCCGGAACTCACGGGGGTTCTCCGTCTCGAAGCGCTGCGCCGCGTCGGTGTCCACACCTCCGAGGCGGGAGACGAGAGTGACGATGTAGCGGCCCTCGGTGAACGGGGCTCCGGCGCGCGAGGCCACGTCGATGTCCCCGCTGGTGTCGATGACGACATCACCGAGGACGGCCTGTGGGCCCGCCTTGGTCTCGCACACCACGCCCTTGATCGCGCCGTCCTGGACCACCGGCCGGGAGAACCAGCTGTGCAGCCGCAGGTGGACGCCGCTCTCGCGCACCAGGTCGTTGGAGACCCGCTTCCAGCCGTCCGGGTCGAAGGCGACGGCGTAGCAGATGGGCTTGGGACTGGCATGGGAGTGGAAGTCGAACGCGCCCCAGCGGCTCCACTTGGCCCATGCCTCGGGCGAGGAGACCCGTTCCTCGGGGGGCGGATAGACGGCCAGGTCCATGGCGGCCATGCGCTCGACGTACTCGTCCACCACACCGGTCACGGTGATCTCATCGGCGTTGCACATGTCGTCGAGCACCAGGACCATACCGCCGGAGGCGAGGCCGCCGAGGGCGGCGTAGCGCTCCAGGAGCGTCACCTCGGCACCGGCCCGCGCGGCGGCGACCGCGGCGCTGACACCCGCCGGGCCTCCGCCCACGACGACGACGTCACTGCGGCGCACGATCGGTGCGTCGATGGCCTCCAGAGTCACGGACCCGTTGAGGTCGGCCACGTTGTCTCCTTTCGAATACGGCGTCGCGTCACCGGACGTCCGTGGATCGGGCATGTCCGTCCGGGAGCCCGGCTACGGGCGCGCCGTGGAGGCCGCCGTGCCGTGCCAACGGGCGATGAGCCACGGTGGGAAACGGTGATGGGGGGAGGGGAGGACGGCGCGCGGCGCCCGGAGGGAACACCGGACACGCGGCCGTACAGCGAGATGGGTCGGGGAACGCCCTTGCCCTCAATGCCGGGCGGGCGGCGGTGGAAAGCCGGGAGAAGGCGGAGGGAAGGCCGGGGAAGGCGGGGGCAACACGAGTGGCGCGGGCGGACACTGCCCTGACGCGTACCGGATCGGAGGGCGGGGTGAGCGGCCCGACGGCCTGGCTCTACCAGGTGGGCGGGGTGATCACCCAGATCGCGGTCGACGGCTCATCGCCGACCGCGACGTACCAGTGCGGAATGCTCGACGAGTAGGTGATGGAGTCACCCGCCTCGAGCCGGTGCCGGACACCGTCGAGGAAGACGTCCTTCACCCCGGACAGAACGATGCCGAACTCCTCGCCGTTGTGCCGGAAGGGAGTGCCGCTGGTGTCATGGCCGGGCTCCGTCTCCACCCAGACCACCTCGAGCGCCCCTTTCAGGGACGGGGTGAGGAGCTGGTAACGGGCACCGTCGAGCTTTTCATTTCCATGCCATTCCAGAGTGCGGCGCTCTTTTGCGCGCACCACAGGACTGGCAGGGGTTTCACCATGGAAAAGCCGACCGATCGGCACATCGAGCCCATGGGCCAATTGGATCAGACTCGCGAAGGAGGGATTTCCCTTTCCTCGCTCCAGCAGACTGATGAGGCCCGTGCTCACATTCGACCGGCTGCTCAGCTCCTCCAGGGTGAGTCCGAGATGCTTGCGGAGGGATCGGATCTGTTCGCCCAACGAGGCGATGGACGCATCGGCGTCGGGACGGTTGTCCTTGTCGCCCGCGTTACTGCTGCTCATGCGTCGCTCCTCGTCCGGCCATCATGGAACGGTGACTTCACCATAATGAAGTTCTTCAACATGTCAAGGGGTGGCGTCCCGGTCGCCGGCACCGGGCTCCGACGCGCGGTCCGCGCTTGACGAGCCGTCAGTTTTTAACCGACAGGCAACGCAAAAGAAACTCGCGGAATATTGCCATGGCCATTTACGGACTCGTACTTTCGGCTTACGGTCTTGCCGCAGCCGTTTATCCCTGTCCCAGTCCGCGACCCAGTGCGTCGCGGTTTCATGAGGGAAGTTCACAATGGCCAATATCGTGCGCGCTGCCCTGGTCCAGACGAAGTGGACGGGCGACAGCGAATCAATGATCGAACTCCATGAGAAGTACGCCCGCAGCGCCGCGGAACAGGGCGCCAAGGTGATCGGCTTCCAGGAGGTGTTCAACGCGCCGTACTTCTGCCAGGTGCAGGAGGCGGAACACTACCGGTGGGCCGAGGCGGTGCCGGACGGGCCGACCGTGCGGCGGATGCGGGAACTGGCCCGGGAGACCGGGATGGTGATCGTGGTGCCGGTGTACGAGGTCGAGCAGTCGGGCTTCTACTACAACACCGCCGCCGTGATCGACGCGGACGGCAGCTATCTGGGCAAGTACCGCAAGCACCACATCCCGCAGGTCAA
>NZ_BAAAIF010000054.1:0-71542 GCF_039525925.1 Streptomyces javensis
AGGACGTGTCGGAGTTCGCCGCCGACGGCACGGTCCTGGTGACCGGTGCGAGCGGCACGCTGGGCACCCTGTTCGCCCGCCACCTGGTGGCGGAGCGCGGTGTACGGCAGCTGCTGCTGGTGAGCCGCCGTGGCGACCAGGCTCCTGGCGCGGGGGAACTCGCCGCTGAGTTGTCCGGGTTGGGTGCGGGTGTGCGCTGGGCGGCGTGTGATGTCGCCGATCGTGACGCGCTGGCCGAGGTGCTGGCGGGGATTCCGGCCGAGCATCCGCTGACGGGTGTGGTGCACACGGCCGGTGTGCTGGATGACGGTGTGATCGGCTCGCTGACCCCGGAGCGTATGGCCGGGGTGCTGCGTCCGAAGGTGGACGCGGCGTGGAACCTCCACGAGCTCACCCGCGACCTGGACCTGTCGGCGTTCGTGCTCTTCTCCTCCGCCGCCGGTGTGTTCGGCAATGCGGGTCAGGGCAACTACGCTGCCGCGAACGCCTTCCTGGACGCCCTTGCCCAGCACCGCCGGGCGCACGGTCTGGCCGCCACCTCGCTGGCCTGGGGTCTGTGGTCCGACTCCAGCGGAATGACCGGGGAGTTGGACGACGCGGATGTGTCCCGGATGAGCCGGGGCGGTGTTCTCGCGCTCTCGGCGTCCGAGGGGCTGGAGCTGTTCGACGTCGCGGGCCGCCTCGGCGAGGCGGTGCTGGTGCCGATGTCGCTGGACATGGCCGCGCTCCGGGCGCAGGCGGGCAGCGGTGCGCCGGCACCGCTGTTCCGTGGACTGGTGCGGGTTCCGGCGCGGCGTGCGGCGGACGGCGCGGCGGCGTCGGGCGCGCTGGCACGGCGGCTCGCCGGGCTGGACGAGGCCGAGCAGCGCGAAGTGCTGCTGGACCTGGTGCGTACGAACGTCGCGGTGGTGCTCGGATACGCCGGTCCGGAGACGGTCGAGCCCGACCGTTCCTTCCGTGAGCTGGGCTTTGACTCGCTGACGGCGGTGGAGTTGCGGAACGCGCTGGGTGTGGTGAGTGAGCTGCGGCTGCCCGCGACGCTGGTCTTCGACTATCCGACGCCTGCGGTGTTGGCGGAGTTCCTGCGTGCGGAGGTTGTGGGGGCTGCGGCTGCGGTGGCGGGTCCGGTGGTGGTGTCGGCCGCTGATGATGAGCCGATCGCCATTGTTGGGTTGGGTTGCCGTTACCCGGGTGGGGTGGAGACTCCGGAGGATCTGTGGCGGTTGGTCATGGAGGGCCGGGACGCGATCTCCGAGTTCCCCACCGACCGTGGCTGGGACCTCTCGGCGCTCTACCACGAGGACCCGGACCACAGCGGAACGAGCTACGCCCGCGAGGGCGGCTTCGTGGAGGACGCCGGCCACTTCGATCCGGGCTTCTTCGGGATCTCGCCGCGTGAGGCGCTGGCGATGGATCCGCAGCAGCGGTTGCTGCTGGAGACGTCGTGGGAGGCGTTCGAGCGGGCGGGCATCGACCCGACCGGGCTGCGTGGCAGCCGTACCGGTGTCTTCGCGGGCGTCATGTACCACGACTACGCCTCGCTGCTGGAGCGCGTGCCCGAGGGCGTCGAAGGCTTCCTCGGTACGGGTAATGCGGCGAGTGTGATTTCGGGGCGGTTGGCGTACACGTTTGGTCTTGAGGGGCCGACGATCACGGTGGACACGGCCTGCTCCTCGTCGTTGGTGGCGTTGCATCTGGCGGTGCAGGCGCTGCGGAACGGTGAGTGTTCGCTGGCGTTGGCCGGTGGTGTGACGGTGATGGCGACTCCGGCGCCGTTTGTGGAGTTCAGTCGGCAGCGGGGGTTGGCTGCTGATGGGCGGTGCAAGGCGTTCTCGGCGGACGCGGATGGCACGGGGTGGTCCGAGGGTGCGGGCATGCTGCTGGTGGAGCGGCTGTCGGACGCGCGGAAGAACGGGCACCCGGTGCTGGCGGTGGTGCGGGGCAGCGCGATCAACCAGGACGGTGCGTCGAATGGTCTGACCGCGCCGAATGGTCCGTCGCAGCAGCGGGTGATTCGTCAGGCGTTGGCGAACGCGGGTCTGTCGGCGTCCGAGGTGGACGCGGTGGAGGCGCACGGTACGGGGACCTCGCTGGGTGACCCGATCGAGGCGCAGGCGCTGATGGCCACGTACGGCCAGGAGCGCGCCCCGGAGCAGCCGCTGTGGTTGGGGTCCATCAAGTCGAACATGGGCCACACGCAGGCCGCTGCCGGTGTCGCGGGCATCATCAAGGTCGTCATGTCGATGCGGCACGGTGTGTTGCCGCGTACGCTGCACGCCCAGGAGCCCTCGCCGCATATTGATTGGTCTGCGGGTGCGGTGTCGCTGTTGCAGGAGTCGGTGGCGTGGCCGGAGTCGGGTCGTCCCCGGCGGGCGGCGATCTCGTCGTTCGGCTTCAGCGGTACCAACGCGCACACGATCATCGAGCAGCCCCCGGTCGGCGAGGACGAGGCTCCGCGTGAGGTGACGACGGCGCCCGGGGTGACGTCGTGGCCGCTGTCGGCGAAGACCGCCGACGCGCTGCGTGCGCAGGCCGGGCGGCTCCGTTCCTACCTGGACGAGCGGCCGGAGCTCGTACCGACCGACCTCGGCTACTCCCTTGCGACCACGCGCGCCGCGCTGGACCACCGCGCGGTGCTGGTGGCCGACGACCGCGAGGGCTTCCTGCGCGGCCTCGACGCGCTGGCACGCGGCGAGTCCGGCTCGGACGTGGTCCAGGGATCGGCCGCTGGCGGCAAGGTGGCGTTCCTGTTCACCGGGCAGGGGAGCCAGCGGCTCGGCATGGGCCGTGAGCTGTACGACGCCTATCCGGTGTTCGCGGAGGCGCTGGACGCGGTCTGCGATGAGCTGGACGCGCATCTTGAGCGGCCGTTGAAGACGGTGCTGTTCGGGGATGACGCCGAGGAGCTGGACCAGACCGGGTTCACCCAGCCCGCGCTGTTCGCGGTCGAGGTGGCGCTGTTCCGGCTGGTCGCGACCTGGGGCCTGAAGGCGGACTTCCTCTCCGGGCACTCGATCGGTGAGCTGGCCGCCGCGCATGTGGCGGGTGTGCTCTCGCTCGCGGACGCGGCGACGTTGGTGGCCGCGCGTGGCCGTCTGATGCAGGCGCTTCCGGCCGGTGGCGCCATGATCGCCATCCAGGCGTCCGAGGACGAAGTCGCACCGCTGCTCACCGAGGGCGTTTCGATCGCCGCGCTCAACGGCCCGACCTCCGTCGTCATCGCTGGTGACGAGGGTGCGGCTGTCGCGATCGCGTCCGGCTTCGAGGCGCGGGGCCGTAAGACCAAGCGGCTCACGGTCAGCCACGCCTTTCACTCGCCGCGCATGGACGGGATGTTGGACGCGTTCCGCGAGGTCGCGGAGGGGCTGGCCTACGAGGCCCCGCGCATTCCGATCGTCTCCAACCTCACCGGGAACGTGGTCTCCGCCGAGGAGATCACGACCCCCGACTTCTGGGTCCGTCACGTCCGCGAGGCCGTCCGCTTCCTCGACGGCGTCCGGACGATGGAGGCCCAGGGCGTCACCACCTACCTCGAGCTCGGCCCCGACGGTGTCCTCACCGCCATGGCCCAGGAGTGCGTCACCGACGCCGACGCGGCCGGATTCGCAGCCGTGTTGCGGGCCGGTCGGCCCGAGGCGCGGGCGGTCCACGCCGCCGTGGCGCGGGCGTACGTCCGTGGTGTGGCGGTGGACTGGGCGGCCGTCTTCGCCGGTACGGGTGCGGCTCGCGTCGAGCTGACCGATCTGCCGACGTACGCCTTCCAGCGCCGCCGGTACTGGCCGCAGGCGTCGGCCTACGGCGTCGGTGGCACGGCGGGGCTCGGGCTGGCCGCCGTGGACCATCCGCTCGTGGGCGCCGCCGTGCCGCTCGCGGGCGGTGACGGTGTGCTGCTGACCGGGCGGATCTCGGCCCAGACGCATCCGTGGCTGCTCGATCACACCGTGATGGGCTCGGTGCTGCTGCCGGGTACGGCCTTTGTGGAGCTGGCGGTTCGCGCCGGTGACCAGGTCGGTTGTGACCGGGTCGAGGAGCTGACGCTGGAGGCTCCGCTGGTGCTTCCGGAGGCGGGCGGTGTTCAGCTTCAGCTGTCGGTGGGCGAGCCGGATGGCTCTGGTCGTCGTGCGTTCGAGGTGTACTCGCGGTTCGAGGACGCGGCCGCCGATGAGCCGTGGCTGCGCCATGCCTCGGGTGCGCTGGTGGCGGGTGCGTCGGAGGCACCGTTCGACCTAGGCGCCTGGCCTCCGGCCGGTGCGACACCGGTCGAGCTGGACGGTCTCTACGAGGGCATGGCGGGCCTGGGGCTCGCCTATGGCCCGGTGTTCCAGGGGCTGACGTCCGCCTGGCGGCTCGGTGGCGAGGTCTACGCGGAGCTGGAGCTGCCGGAGGACGGACAGGCCGACGCCGGGCTGTTCGGTCTGCATCCGGCGCTGCTGGACTCGGCGCTGCACGCGGTCGGGCTCGGTGGCCTGATCGAGGGCGAGGCCGGGGCTCGGCTGCCGTTCTCGTGGTCCGGGGTGTCGTTGCACGCGGTGGGTGCTTCGGTGTTGCGGGTGCGGTTGTCGTCGGCGGGTGCGGGTGCGGGTGCGGATGCGGTGTCGTTGGCGGTGGCGGATGGTGCCGGTCGTGCGGTGTTGTCGGTGGATTCGCTGGTGTTGCGGCCGGTGTCGGCGGAGCAGTTGGAGAGCGCGCGTACGGCCTACCACGAGTCGCTGTACCGCGTGGAGTGGACGACGACGCCCGCGCCTGTGGACTCGGCCGACGGCCGCTGGGCGGTGCTGGGCACGGACGCGTACGGGCTGGGCGCCACGGTGTACCCGGACCTGGCGGCGCTGTCCGAGGCCGTGGATTCCGGAACGGCGCTGCCGACCCAGGTCGTGGTGGACCTGGCCATTCAAGCCCGTCCGGCGTTTGAGGACACGCCCGAAGGGCGTCCGGGAGTGCACTTGGATGGCGCGGCACTTGAACGCCCGGGTGCGGCAAATCAAGCCCGTCCGGCGTTTGAGGACCGGGGTCCAGGGGCGGAGCCCATGGTTACGGGAAGGGGCGGGATAGGGGAAACCCTCACCCGAGCCGCACACCACGCCACCGCCCAAGCCCTCCACCTCCTCCAGTCCTGGCTGGCCGACGACCGCTTCACGGACTCCCGTCTGGTCCTGCTGACCTCCGGCGCCGTGGCCACCGAGGCCGCTGAGCCGGTGACGGACCTGGCGGGCGCCGCCGTACGCGGTCTGGTGCGCTCGGCGCAGTCCGAGAACCCGGACAGGCTCCTCCTGATCGACCTCGACGGCCATGACGACTCGCGGGCCGCGCTGCCCGCCGTGCTCGCGAGTGGCGAGGCCGAGGTCGCGGTGCGGGAGGGTGTCCTGAAGACGCCACGGCTGGCCCGCGCCGTGACCACCGCCGACAACGCGGCCTCCGCGTGGAACCCGGACGGCACGGTGCTGGTGACAGGCGCGTCCGGCTCACTGGGCGGCCTGTTCGCCCGCCACTTGGTGGCCGAGCGTGGCGTACGGCAGCTGCTGCTGGTCAGCCGCCGTGGCGACCAGGCACCGGGCGCGGCCGAACTCGCCACCGAGCTGGCCGAGTTGGGCGCCGAGGCGCGCTGGGTGGCGTGCGACGTGGCGGACCGGGACGCCCTCGCCGCGACCCTCGCCACCATCCCCGCCGAACATCCGCTGACGGCGGTCGTCCACACCGCCGGTGTGCTGGACGACGGCGTGATCGGCTCGCTCACCCCGGAGCGTATGGCCGGGGTGCTGCGTCCGAAGGTGGACGCGGCGTGGAACCTCCACGAGCTCACCCGCGACCTGGACCTGTCGGCGTTCGTGCTCTTCTCCTCCGCCGCCGGTGTGTTCGGCAATGCGGGGCAGGGAAACTACGCCGCCGCGAACGCCTTCCTGGACGCCCTTGCCCAGCACCGCCGGGCGCACGGCCTGGCCGCCACCTCGCTGGCCTGGGGCCTGTGGGCCGACTCCAGCGGAATGACCGGGGAGTTGGACGACGCGGATGTGTCCCGGATGAGCCGGGGCGGTGTTCTCGCGCTCTCGGCGTCCGAGGGTCTGGAGCTGTTCGACGCCGCGTACCGCACGGACGAGGCGCTGCTCGTACCCGTACGGCTCGACCTGGCCGTGATGCGCGCCGAGGCCGCGTCGAACGGTGTGGTGGCGCCGCTGCTGCGGGGGCTGGTGCGGGTTCCGGCGCGGCGTGCGGCGGACGGCGCGGCGGCGTCGGGCGCGCTGGCACGGCGGCTCGCCGGGCTGAGTGAGGCCGAGCAGCTCGACGCCCTGCTGGAGCTGGTCCGTACGCAGGTCGCGGCCGTACTCGGCCATGACTCGCCGGACACCGTCGAACCGCATCGTTCCTTCCGTGAGCTGGGCTTTGACTCGCTGACGGCGGTGGAGTTGCGGAACGCGCTGGGTGCGGTGAGTGAGCTGCGGCTGCCCGCGACGCTGGTCTTCGACTATCCGACGCCTGCGGTGTTGGCGGAGTTCCTGCGTGCGGAGGTTGTGGGGGCTGCGGCTGCGGTGGCGGGTCCGGTGGTGGTGTCGGCCGCTGATGATGAGCCGATCGCGATCGTTGGGTTGGGTTGCCGTTACCCGGGTGGGGTGGAGACTCCGGAGGATCTGTGGCGGTTGGTCATGGAGGGCCGGGACGCGATCTCCGAGTTCCCCACCGACCGTGGCTGGGACCTGGACGGGCTCTACCACCCGGACCCCGACCACCCGGGCACCTCGTACTCCCGCGAGGGCGGCTTCGTCGACCGGGCGGGCCATTTCGACCCGGCGTTCTTCGGGATCTCGCCGCGTGAGGCGCTGGCGATGGATCCGCAGCAGCGGCTGCTCCTGGAGACCTCGTGGGAGGCGTTCGAGCGGGCCGGGATCGACCCGGGTGTGCTGCGTGGCAGCCGTACCGGTGTGTTCGCCGGTGTGATGTACCACGACTACGCGTCCTCGCTGCCGGCGCTTCCGGAAGGCGTGGAGGGCTTCGTCGGTACCGGTAATGCGGCGAGTGTGATTTCGGGGCGGTTGGCGTACACGTTCGGTCTTGAGGGGCCGACGATCACGGTGGACACGGCGTGTTCGTCGTCGTTGGTGGCGTTGCATCTGGCGGTGCAGGCGCTGCGGAACGGTGAGTGTTCGCTGGCGCTCGCTGGTGGTGTGACGGTGATGGCGACTCCGGCGCCGTTTGTGGAGTTCAGCCGTCAGCGTGGGCTTGCGGGGGATGGCCGGTGCAAGGCGTTCTCTGCGGACGCGGATGGCACGGGGTGGTCCGAGGGTGCGGGCATGCTGCTGGTGGAGCGGCTGTCGGACGCGCGGAAGAACGGGCATCCGGTGCTCGCGGTCGTACGGGGTTCCGCGATCAATCAGGACGGTGCGTCGAATGGTCTGACGGCGCCGAATGGTCCGTCGCAGCAGCGGGTGATCCGTCAGGCGCTGGCGAACGCGGGTCTGTCGGCTGGTGATGTGGACGCGGTGGAGGCGCACGGTACGGGGACCTCGCTGGGTGACCCGATCGAGGCGCAGGCGCTGATGGCCACGTACGGCCAGGAGCGGGACGCGGACAAGCCGCTCCTGCTCGGTTCGATCAAGTCGAACATGGGCCACACGCAGGCCGCTGCCGGTGTCGCGGGCATCATCAAGGTCGTCATGTCGATGCGGCACGGTGTGCTGCCGCGCACGCTGCACGCCCAGGAGCCCTCGCCGCATATCGACTGGTCGGCGGGTGCGGTGTCGCTGTTGCAGGAGTCGGTGGCGTGGCCGGAGTCGGGTCGTCCCCGGCGGGCGGCGGTCTCCTCGTTCGGCTTCAGTGGCACGAATGCGCACACGATCATCGAGCAGGCCCCTGAGCCCGAACCGGCGGAGGCTCCCACCGCCCCGGTCGTCCAGCCGTCCGCTCTGCCGTGGCTGCTCTCCGGCAAGAACACCGACGCGCTGCGCGCCCAGGCCGGGCGGCTGCTCGCCGATGTCGAGCGGCGGCCGGAGTTGTCGCTGACCGACCTGGCGTACTCGCTCGCGACCACGCGCGCCGCGCTGGACCAGCGTGCGGTGGTCGTCGGCGGGGACCGGGCCGGGCTGGTCGCGGGTCTGGAGGCGCTGGCGGGCGGCGAGTCGGCGGCCGGGCTCACGCAGGGCTCGGTGGCCGATGGCAAGGTGGCGTTCCTGTTCACCGGCCAGGGGAGCCAGCGGCTCGGCATGGGCCGTGAGCTCTACGACGCCTACCCGGCCTTCGCGGAGGCGTTCGACGCGGTCTGCGATGAGCTGGACGCGCATCTGGAACGGCCGCTGAAGACCGTGGTGTTCGGGGATGACGCCGAGGAGCTGGACCAGACCGGGTTCACCCAGCCCGCGCTGTTCGCGGTCGAGGTGGCGCTGTTCCGGCTGGTCGCGACCTGGGGTCTGAAGGCGGACTTCCTCTCCGGGCACTCGATCGGTGAGCTGGCCGCCGCGCATGTGGCGGGTGTCCTCTCGCTCGCCGACGCGGCGACGTTGGTGGCCGCGCGTGGCCGTCTGATGCAGGCGCTTCCGGCCGGTGGCGCCATGATCGCCATCCAGGCGTCCGAGGACGAGGTGCTGCCGCTGCTCGCCGACCGTGTGAGCGTCGCCGCCCTCAACGGGCCCACCTCCGTCGTCATCGCGGGCGATGAGGACGCGGCTCTGGAGATCGCTTCCGGCTTCGAGGCGCAGGGCCGTAAGACCAAGCGGCTCACGGTCAGCCACGCCTTCCACTCCCCGCGCATGGACGGGATGTTGGACGCGTTCCGCGAGGTCGCGGAGGGGCTGACCTACGAGGCCCCGCGCATCCCGATCGTCTCCAACCTCACCGGAGCCGTCGTCTCCGCCGAGGAGATCACGACCCCCGACTTCTGGGTCCGTCACGTCCGCGAGGCCGTCCGCTTCCTCGACGGCATCCGCACCCTCGAGGCCCAGGGCGTCACCACCTACCTCGAACTCGGCCCCGACGGTGTCCTGTCCGCCATGGCCCAGGAGTGCGTCACCGGCACCGGCACCGACACCGACGCGCCCGCCTTCGCCGCCGCGCTGCGCAAGGACCGTCCCGAGGCCGAGGCGCTGACTGCCGCCGTCGCCCGGGCCCACGTCCGTGGTGTGGCGGTGGACTGGAGGGCGTTCTTCGCGGGGACCGGTGCCCAGCGCACCGAGCTGCCCACGTACCCCTTCCAGCGCGAGCGCTACTGGCTGGAGGCCCCCGCCGGGACCATCGGCGACATGGCCTCGGCGGGGCTCGGCGCGGCCGATCACCCGCTGCTGGGCGCGGCGGTGGATCTGCCCGACTCCGAGGGTGTCCTCTTCACCGGTCGGCTCTCGCTCCGTACCCACCCCTGGCTGGCCGACCACGCCGTCATGGACACCGTGCTGCTGCCCGGTACGGCCCTGGTCGAGCTGGCGGTCCGGGCCGGTGACCAGGTGGGCTGCGATCTGCTGGACGAGCTGACCCTCGAAGCGCCGCTGATCCTGCCGGAGCGCGGCGGGGTGCAGCTGCGGGTCGCCGTGGACGAGCCCGACGGCCCCGGCCCCGACGGGCGGCGTGCGCTGACCGTCTACTCGCGGCTGGAGGACGCCACCGACGAGCCGTGGATCCGGCACGCCTCAGGTGTGCTCACGGTCTCCGGTTCCTCCGCCACCGCCCCGGCGGAATGGCCTCCGGCCACTGGTACGGCCTCCACCACCGACCTCGAACCGCTCGACGTGGACGGGCTGTACGACGGCTTCGCCGCCCTCGGCCTCGGCTACGGCCCGGTGTTCCAGGGGCTGCGCAAGGCGTGGCGGCGCGGGGACGAGGTGTTCGCCGAGGTGGCGCTCGACGAGGACCGGCAGGGCGAGGCCCGTGCGTACGGGCTGCACCCGGCGCTGCTGGACGCCGCGCTGCACACGGTGGCGCTCGGCGGGTTCTTCCCGGCCGAGGAGGCGGGCCAGGCGCGGCTGCCGTTCTCGTGGGACGCCGTACGGCTGCACGCGGTCGGCGCGACCGCGCTGCGGGTGCGGGTCTCCCCGTCCGGGCAGGGCGCGGTGGCGCTGGAGATCACCGACGAGGCCGGTGCCCCGGTCGTGTCGGTCGGCTCGCTGGCGCTGCGGCCGCTGGACGCCGAGCAGTTCGCGGGTGCCCGTACCGCACACCACGAGGCGCTGTTCCGCGTCGGCTGGGCCGCGCTGCCCACGCACGCGGCGCGGCAACGGCCGGAGGACACCGCCCTGTGGGCCGTCCTGGACGGCTTCGGTGGCGACGATCTGAAGCTCACGGCCGCGCTGACGGACGCCGGCACCGGTATCGAGGCCGAGACCTACGCGGGGCTTCCCGCGCTCGCCGAGGCGGTGGAGGCCGAGGGCATCGCGCCCGATGTGGTCCTGGTGCCGTGCCTGCCCGACCTGGGCACGCCCGGGGACACCGCGGGCGCCGCGCACACCGTCGTCCGGCGGACGCTGGCGCTGGTCCAGGAGTGGCTCGCGGATGAGCGGTTCGCCGACTCCCGGCTGGTCCTGCTCACCCGTGGCGCCGTGGCCGTGACCACGGGCGACGACGCCGGGGCCGAGGGCGTCGAAGCGGCCCACGGCATCGATGCGGGCGAGGGCGTGGACGACCTCACCCACGCCGCCGCCTGGGGCCTGGTGCGCTCCGCGCAGGCCGAGCACCCGGGCCGGTTCGTCCTGGTCGACGTCCAGGGAGACATCGACCTCCACGGGGCCCTGGCCCGCGGCGTCCCCACGCACGGCGACCGGGCCCATGGCAACCCGGCCACCGACACCCCGACCGCCTCCGCCCCCAGTGGCTGGCTCCCCGCCCTCGTGGCGGCCCTGCGTACCGACGAGCCGCAGCTGGCCGTGCGCGCCGGGGTCGTCCACGCGCCGCGGCTCGCGCGGGTGGCGGCCCTGGACGAGGCGGCCGTGCCCGGCCTTGACCCGGCGGGGACCGTGCTGGTCACCGGGGCGTCCGGCACCCTGGGCGGGGTGCTGGCCCGCCATCTGGTGACCGAGCGCGGCGCCCGGAGGCTGCTGCTGACCAGCCGCCGGGGCGCGGAGGCGACGGGCGCCGCCGAACTCGCGGCCGAACTCACCGAGCTGGGCGCCGAGGTCCACTGGGCGGCGTGCGACGCGGCCGACCGCACCGCCCTGGCCGACGTCATCGCCTCCGTCCCCGGCGACCACCCGCTCACCGCCGTGATCCACGCGGCGGGTGTGCTCGACGACGGGATCATCGAGTCCCTCACCCCCGAGCGCGTCGCCCACGTCCTACGCCCGAAGGTGGACGCGGCGTGGAACCTGCACGAGCTGACCCGGGGCCTGGACCTGTCCGCGTTCGTGCTGTTCTCCTCCGCCGCCGGTGTCTTCGGCAACCCGGGGCAGGGCAACTACGCGGCGGCCAACGCCTTCCTGGACGCCCTCGCCCAGCACCGCCGCGCCCAGGGCCTGCCCGCCGTCTCCCTGGCCTGGGGCCTGTGGGAGGACGAGGGCGGCATGGCCGCGACCCTCGCGACCGCCGACCGGCAGCGGATGAGCCGCGGCAGCATGGGCGCGCTCAGCAACGCCGAGGGCCTGGCCCTGTTCGATGTGGCGGGCCTGGCCGGACACGCGGTGCTGATCCCCGCCGCCCTGGACATCGCCGCCCTGCGCGCCCAGTCCACGGCCGGGGTCGCCCCGCTGCTGCGCGGGCTGATCCGTACCCCCGTACGGCGCGCCGCGGCCGGTGGCGGCGGCGGGGCGGACGAGGCGGCGGGCCTCGCCGAGCGGCTCGCGGGCATGTCCGCGGCCGAACGGGACCGCTTCCTGCTCAACCTGGTCTGCGGCCAGGTGGCCACCGTGCTCGGCTACGGCGGCGCGGCGGCGATCGAACCCGGCGCGGCCTTCAAGGAGCTGGGCTTCGACTCGCTCACCGCCGTCGAACTCCGCAACCGGCTCGGCGCGGCCACCGGCCTCCGGCTGCCCGCCACGCTGATCTTCGACTACCCGACCCCCGACGCCTTGGCCGACCATCTGCGCGCGGAACTCCCGCACGGGGACGGCGGCGGTCCTTCGGTGTTCGGCGAACTCGACCGGCTGGAAGCCGCCCTGGCGGTGGCCGCGGACGACAGCGTGACCCGCTCCAGGATCACCATGCGCCTCCAGGCGCTCCTGGCGAAGTGGAACGACGCCCAGGACGCGACCGGCGACGGCGACACCGACGACCACGACCTCGAATCCGCGACCGACGATGAGCTCTTCGACCTGCTCGACGACGAACTCGGCTCCTCCTGAACGGGAGCGTTCTGAACCCATGGAACTCATGAGCACCACCTCCCTCTTCGCAAGGAGCCGACGCAATGGTGAATAACGAGGACAAGCTCCGGGACTACCTCAAGCGGGCCACCGCCGATCTGCGTCAGGCCCGCCGACAGCTCCGCGAGGTCGAGGAGCGGCACCAGGAGCCCATCGCGATCGTCGCGATGAGCTGCCGCTACCCGGGTGGTGTGCGCACCCCCGAGGAGCTGTGGCGGCTCGTCCTGGACGGCGAGGACGCGATCTCGGGCTTCCCGACCGACCGCGGCTGGGACGTCGAGTCGCTCTACGACGCCGACCCCGACCAGGCGGGCGCCAGCTATGTGAACGAGGGCGGGTTCCTCTACGACGCGGGCGGCTTCGACCCGGCGGTCTTCGGGATCTCGCCGCGCGAGGCCATGGCGATGGACCCGCAGCAGCGGCTGCTGCTGGAGACCTCCTGGGAGGCGTTCGAGCGGGCCGGGATCGACCCGACCGGGCTGCGCTCCAGCCGGACCGGTGTGTTCGCGGGCGTGATGTACCACGACTACACCTCGCGGCTGGACTCCGTGCCCGAGGGCGTCGAGGGCTTCCTGGGCACCGGCAGCTCCGGATCCATAGCCTCCGGACGGGTGTCGTACACCTTCGGTCTGGAGGGCCCGGCGGTCACGGTCGACACGGCGTGCTCGTCCTCGCTGGTCACCTTGCACATGGCGGTGCAGGCGCTGCGCAACGGCGAGTGCTCGCTGGCGCTCGCGGGCGGTGTCACCGTGATGGCCACGCCCTCGACGTTCACCGAGTTCAGCCGGCAGCGCGGACTCGCCGCCGACGGCCGCTGCAAGCCCTTCGCCGCCGCCGCGGACGGCACCGGCTGGGGCGAGGGCGTGGGCATGCTGCTGGTCGAGCGGCTGTCGGACGCCCGCCGCCACGGCCACCCGGTCCTCGCGATCGTGCGTGGCTCGGCGATCAACCAGGACGGCGCGTCCAACGGCCTGACGGCGCCCAACGGCCCGTCCCAGCAGCGCGTCATCCACCAGGCGCTCACCAACGGCCGTCTCTCCGCCGCCGATGTGGACGCCGTCGAGGCACACGGCACCGGTACGACGCTGGGCGACCCGATCGAGGCGCAGGCGCTGCTCGCCACCTACGGCCAGGAGCACACCCAGGACCAGCCGCTGCTGCTCGGCTCCATCAAGTCCAACATCGGGCACACCCAGGCCGCCGCCGGTGTCGCCGGGATCATCAAGATGGTCATGGCCATCCGCCATGGCGTGCTGCCCAAGACGCTGCACATCGACGAGCCGACCCCGCATGTGGACTGGTCGGCGGGCGCGGTGTCGCTGCTCGCCGACACCACCCCCTGGCCGGAGACCGGCCGTCCGCGCCGCGCCGCCGTGTCCTCGTTCGGCTTCAGCGGCACCAACGCCCACACCATCCTGGAGCAGGCCCCTGCCGAGGAGGCCGAGGAGACCGAGAAGGCCACCGAGGCACCGGCGGCCCCGACGAAGCGGCTGGACGTCCTGCCGTGGGCGGTGTCGGGCAAGAGCGCGGCGGGGCTGCGCGCCCAGGCCGAGCGGCTGCTGGCGCACCTCGAGGCCGACCCGTCCCTGAACCCGGTGGACGTGGCCCTCTCGCTGACCACCACCCGGGCCCAGCTCGACCACCGCGCCGTGGTGCGCGGCCACGACCGTGACGAACTGCTGGCCGGGCTCACCGCCCTGGCCGAGGGCGGTATGGCGGCGGGCGTCGCACAGGGCTCCGTCGTCGGCGGCCGCACGGCGTTCGTGTTCCCGGGGCAGGGGTCGCAGTGGGCCGGTATGGCGGTGGGGCTGATGGACGCCTCGCCCGTCTTCGCCGCGCGGATCGAGGAGTGCGCCGCGGCGCTCGCGGAGTTCACCGACTGGTCGCTGGTGGATGTGTTGCGGGGTGCCGAGGGCGCGCCGTCGTTGGAGCGGGTGGATGTGGTCCAGCCGGTGCTGTTCGCGGTGATGGTGTCGCTCGCGGAGCTGTGGCGTTCGCTGGGTGTCGTCCCGGCTGCCGTGGTCGGCCACTCGCAGGGCGAGATCGCCGCCGCGTGCGTGGCCGGAATCCTGTCGCTGAAGGACGCGGCGCGTGTGGTGGCGTTGCGCAGTCAGGCGATCGGCCGGGTGCTGGCGGGCAAGGGCGGCATGGTGTCGGTGGTGCTCCCGGTGGCGGACGTACGGGAGCGGATCGCGCCGTGGGGCGAGGAGCGGATCTCCGTCGCCGCCGTCAACGGGCCCTCGTCGGTGGTCGTCTCCGGCGAGCCGACCGCGCTGGAGGAGCTGCTGGCGTCCTGCGAGGCCGATGAGGTGCGGGCCCGTCGAGTGCCGGTGGACTACGCCTCGCACTCGGCCCAGGTCGAACTCCTCCGCGAGGAGCTGCTCGAACTGCTCGCGCCCGTGCGGCCCAGGGCCGCCGAGGTGCCGTTCCTCTCCACCGTGACGGGGGAGTGGGTCGAGGGTCCGGAGCTGGACGCCGAGTACTGGTTCACCAACCTCCGGCGCACCGTCGAGCTGGAAGGCGCCGTTCGCCGACTGCTCGATGAGGGCTTCGGTACGTTCATCGAGTCCAGCGCGCACCCGGTCCTCACCATGGGCGTGCAGGAGACGGCCGAGGACGCGGGCCGTGAGGCCGCCGCGATCGGGTCGCTGCGCCGTGACGAGGGCGGCCTGGACCGCTTCTGGGCCTCCGTCGGCGAGGCGTGGACGCGGGGCGTCGCCGTGGACTGGGCCGGGGTGTTCGACGGTACCGGCGCGGCCCGCGTCGAGCTGCCCACGTACGCCTTCCAGCACCAGCACTACTGGCTCGAGGCGGGCAGCCCCGCCGCTGCCGCCGCCATCGCCGCCGACCCCGTCGAGGCCCGCTTCTGGGAGGCCGTCGAGCGCGAGGACTGGCAGACGCTCGCGGCCGAGCTGGACGTCGACGGCGACGAGCGGGTCAGCGCGCTGCTGCCCGCCCTGGCGTCGTGGCGCAGGCAGGCCCGTGAGCAGTCCACGGTGGACGGCTGGCGTTACCGCGTGACGTGGAAGCCGCTCGCCGACGGGCAGTCCGCGCGGCTGACCGGCGCCTGGCTCGTGATCGCCCCGGCCACCGAGGACACCTGGACCGACGCCGTGGCCGGGGTGCTCGCCGAACGCGGCGCCGACGTGACGCGCATCGCCGTGGACACCGCCACCGACGGCCGCGACGAGCTGACCGGGCGGCTGCGCGCCGCGCTCGCGGAGACCGCCGGCATCCCGTTCACCGGAGTGCTGTCGCTGCTGGCCCTCGACGGGCGTCCGCACCCCCGCCACCCCTCCGTCCCGGCCGGAGTGGCGGCGCAGCTCGCGCTGGTGCAGGCCCTCGGCGACGCGGAGATCGGCGCGCCGCTGTGGTCCGCCACCCGTGGCGCGGTCTCCGTGGGCCGCACGGACCCGCTGGACTCCCCGGAGCAGGCGCTGGTCTGGGGCCTGGGCCGGGTGGCCGCGCTGGAGCACGGCGAGCGCTGGGGCGGTCTGGTGGACCTGCCCGGGGCGCCCGACGAGCGGGCGCTGGCCCGGCTGGTGACCGTGCTCGCCGGGGCCGACGAGGAGGACCAGGTCGCGATCCGCGCCACCGGGCCGCTCGTACGCCGTCTGGTGCGCGCCCCGCTGGCCGCCACGCCCGCCGTACGGGCCTGGAAGCCGTCCGGTACGACGCTGGTCACCGGCGGTACGGGCGCCCTGGGCGCCCATGTGGCGCGCTGGCTGGCGGGCAACGGGGCCGAGCACCTGGTGCTCACCAGCCGCCGTGGCCTGGACGCCCCGGGCGCGGCGGATCTGCGGTCCGAACTGACCGAGCTCGGCGCCAGGGTCACCATCGCCGCATGCGACGTGGCCGACCGCGCCCAGGTCGAGGCGCTGCTCGCGGACATCCCGGCCGAACTCCCGCTGACCGCCGTCGTCCACACCGCCGCCGTGCTGGACGACGGGGTCATCGAGGGACTGACCCCGGACCAGGTGGACCGGGTGCTGAAGGTCAAGGTGGACGCCACCCGCCATCTGCACGAGCTCACCCGCGAGCTGGACCTGAGCGCGTTCGTGCTGTTCTCCTCCTTCGCGGCCACCTTCGGCGCGCCCGGCCAGGGCAACTACGCCCCGGGCAACGCCTTCCTGGACGCCTTCGCCGAGCACCGGCGCGCCCAGGGGCTGCCCGCCACCTCGCTGGCCTGGGGCCCGTGGGGCGAGGGCGGAATGGCCGAGGGCGGCGTGGGCGACCGGATGCGCCGCCACGGCGTCATCGAGATGGCGCCACGGTCGGCCGTCACCGCGCTCCAGCACGCGCTGGACCGCGACGAGTCGGTGCTGACCGTCGTCGACATGGAGTGGAAGCGTTTCGTCCTCGCCTTCACCTCCGGCCGCTCCCGTCCGCTGCTGCACGACCTGCCCGAGGCGCGGGACGTCATCCAGGACATGGCCGGGGACGCCGAGGCGGACGGCGCGGGCGCGGTCGCTCTCGCCCAGCAGCTCGCCGGGGTGCCGGAGGCCGAGCGGGAGCGGCTGGTGCTGGAACTGGTGCGCACCGCCGTCGCGGCCGTCCTGGGCTACGCGGGCGCCGACGACGTCGAGGCGGGCCGGGCCTTCAAGGAGCTGGGCTTCGACTCGCTGACCGCCGTCGAGCTGCGCAACCGGCTCAGCGCCGCCAGCGGGCTGAAGCTGCCGCCGACCCTGATCTTCGACTACCCCACGCCCACCGTGCTCGCGCGCCATCTGCGCACCGAGCTCGCGGGCGGGCAGCGGGCCGCCGTGGCCGCGCTGCCGACCGCGTCGGCGCTCGCCGACGACGAGCCGATCGCCATCGTCTCCATGAGCTGCCGCTTCCCGGGCGGCGTGCGCACCCCCGAGGAGCTGTGGCAGCTGCTCGCCTCCGGTGGCGACGCGCTGTCGGAGTTCCCGGGCGACCGCGGCTGGGACATCGAGGCGCTGTACAACCCGGACCCGGACGCGCAGGGCACCAGCTACACCCGCGAGGGCGGATTCCTCACCGGGGCCGCCGACTTCGACCCCACCTTCTTCGGGATCTCGCCGCGCGAGGCCATGGCGATGGACCCGCAGCAGCGGCTGCTGCTGGAGACGTCCTGGGAGGCGTTCGAGCGCGCGGGCATCGACCCGGCCACGCTGCACGGCAGCCCGTCCGGTGTCTTCGTCGGCACCAACGGCTCCGACTACTCCATCGTCATGCGCGACAACACCGAGGGCTACGAGGGCCACCTCGCCACCGGCAGCGCCGCGAGCGTCGTCTCCGGCCGCCTCTCGTACACCTTCGGCCTGGAGGGCCCGGCGGTCACCGTGGACACCGCGTGCTCGGCGTCGCTGGTGGCGCTGCACCTGGCCGTCCAGTCGCTGCGCCAGGGCGAGTGCTCGATCGCGCTCGCGGGCGGGGTGACCGTGATGGCCACTCCGGGCACGTTCATCGAGTTCAGCCGCCAGCGCGGACTGTCCTCGGACGGCCGCAGCAAGGCGTTCTCCTCGGACGCGGACGGCTTCAGCCCGGCCGAGGGCGTGGGCATGTTGCTGGTCGAGCGGCTGTCGGACGCCCGCCGCAACGGCCACCCGGTGCTGGCCGTCGTCCGGGGCTCGGCGATCAACCAGGACGGCGCCTCCAACGGCCTCACCGCGCCCAACGGCCCGTCCCAGCAGCGCGTCATCCGGCAGGCCCTCGCCAACGCCCGGCTGTCTCCGGCCGAGGTGGACGTCGTGGAGGCACACGGCACCGGTACGACGCTGGGCGACCCGATCGAGGCGCAGGCGCTGGTGGCCACCTACGGCCAGGAGCGGCCCGACGGCCAGCCCCTGCTGCTCGGCTCCATCAAGTCCAACATCGGCCACGCCCAGGCGGCCGCCGGTGTCGCGGGTGTGATGAAGCTCGTGCTCGCGCTGCGCCACGGCGTGCTGCCGGAGTCGCTGCACATCGTCGAGCCCACCCCGCACGTGGACTGGTCGGCGGGCGACATCGAGCTGCTGACCCGGGCGCGGGAGTGGCCGGAGACCGGCCGTCCGCGCCGGGCCGCCGTATCCTCGTTCGGCTTCAGCGGCACCAACGCGCACGCCATCATCGAGCAGGCACCCGCCGAGGAGCCGGACGAGGCCGAGCCGGTGACCCGGCCGCTCGGCGCGCTGCCGTGGACGGTGTCCGGCAAGAGCGAGGCGGCGCTGCGCGACCAGGCCGCCAAGCTGCTGGCCCACCTCGATGCCGACCCGGCCGCGCGCCCGCTGGACATCGGCCACTCGCTGGCCACCACCCGCGCCGCCTTCGACCGGCGCGCGGTGCTGGTGGGCACGGACCGGGACGATTTCGTCCGGGGTTTGGACGCCCTCGCTAGGGGGCAGGTCCTGCCGAACCTGGTGCAGGGGGCCTCAATCGGGGGCAAGGCCGCATTCGTGTTCCCAGGACAGGGGTCACAATGGGTAGGCATGGCCGTGGCGCTGTTGGATGCTTCACCGGTGTTCGCTGCCCGTATTGATGAGTGTGCCGCCGCGCTCGCAGAGTTCACCGACTGGTCGTTGGTGGATGTGCTGCGCGAGGCGGAGGGCGCACCGTCGCTGGAGCGGGTGGACGTTGTTCAGCCGGTGTTGTTCTCCGTGATGGTTTCGCTCGCGGAGCTGTGGCGTTCGCTGGGTGTGCGGCCGTCGGCCGTGGTCGGCCACTCGCAGGGTGAGATCGCCGCCGCGTGCGTGGCCGGAGCCCTGTCGCTGAAGGACGCGGCGCGTGTGGTGGCGTTGCGCAGCCAGGCGATCGGCCGGGTGCTGGCGGGCAAGGGCGGCATGGTGTCGGTGGCGCTGCCGGTGGCGGACGTACGGGAGCGGATCGCGCCGTGGGGCGAGGAGCGGATCTCGGTGGCGGCCGTCAACGGGCCTTCGTCGGTGGTCGTCTCCGGTGAGCCCGAGGCCCTCGATGAGCTGGTCGCCGCGTGTGAGGCGGACGAGGTGCGGGCCCGCCGGGTGCCGGTGGACTACGCCTCGCACTCCGCGCAGGTCGAACTGCTCCGCGAGGAGCTCCTGGAACTGCTCGCGCCGGTGGAGCCCAAGGCGGCCGAGGTGCCGTTCCTCTCCACCGTGACGGGGGAGTGGATCGACGGTTCCGAGCTGGACGCCGAGTACTGGTTCACCAACCTCCGTCGCACCGTCGAGCTGGAGGGCGCCGTCCGGCGGCTGCTGGACGAGGGCTTCGGGGTGTTCATCGAGTCCAGCGCGCACCCCGTGCTGACGATGGGTGTGCAGGAGACCGCCGAGGACGCGGGCCGTGAGGCCGCCGCGATCGGGTCGCTGCGCCGTGACGAGGGCGGTCTGGACCGCTTCTACACCTCGCTGGGCGAGGCGTGGACGCGCGGCGTCGGCGTCGACTGGAGGGCGGTGTACGAGGGGACCGGCGCGGCCCGCGTCGAGCTGCCCACCTACGCCTTCCAGCACCAGAGCTACTGGCCGCGGGCGGCCGACACCCCGGCCGACGAGTCGGGCGCGCCGTCCGACGCCGTGGACGCCCGCTTCTGGGAGGCCGTCGAGCGCGAGGACCTGGAGTCGCTGGCCGACACCCTCGCGTTCGCGGACGACGGCGAGCGGTCCTCGCTCGGCGCCGTCCTGCCCGCCCTGGCGTCCTGGCGCAGGCAGGCCCGCGAGCAGTCCACGGTGGACGGCTGGCGCTACCGCGTGACCTGGACCTCGCTGACCGAGGCACCGGCCCCGCGGCTGTCCGGGACCTGGCTGCTGGCCGTGCCCGAGTCCGCCGCCATCGACGAATGGACGCTGGGCGCGGTCCGGATGCTCACCGAACGCGGCGCCGAGGTGCGGCAGATCACCCCGGCCGCCGTGGAGTCGGACCGCGCGTCGCTGACCCGCCTGGTGCGCGAGGAGCTGGCCGACGCCGGAGCCGTCTCGGGTGTGCTCTCGCTGCTCGCCTTCGACGCGGGCACCGCGCCCGGCACCGACGGGGTCAGCGCCGGGCTGGTCGGCACCGCCGTACTGATCCAGGCCCTCGGCGACGCCGGGGTGGACGCGCCGCTGTGGTGCGCCACCCGGGGCGCGGTCACCGTCGGCCGGACGGACCGGGTGGAATCCCCCGAGCAGGCGCTCGTCTGGGGCCTCGGCCGGACCGCGGCGCTGGAGTACCCGGAGCGCTGGGGCGGTCTGGTGGACCTGCCCGGGACGCCCGACGAGCGGGCGCTGGCCCGGCTCGCCGGGGTGCTCGCCGGGACCGACGGCGAGGACCAGCTCGCGGTGCGCGCGGCCGGGGTGTTCGCCCGCAGGCTCGCCCACGCCCCGCTGGCCGGCGCGCCCGCCGTACGGTCGTGGAAGCCGTCCGGTACGACGCTGGTCACCGGCGGTACGGGCGCCCTGGGCGCCCATGTGGCGCGCTGGCTGGCGGGCAACGGGGCCGAGCACCTGGTGCTCACCAGCCGCCGCGGCCTGGAGGCGCCGGGCGCCGCCGAACTGCGCGATGAGCTGACCGAGTTGGGTGCGGAGGTCACCGTCGCCGCGTGTGACGTGGCCGACCGCAAGGCCGTCGAGACACTGCTCGCCGCCATCCCGGCCGACCGGCCGCTCACGGCGGTCATGCACGCCGCGGGCGTCCTGGACGACGGCGTCCTGGACGCGCTCACCCCGGAGCGGTTCGCCACCGTCCTCGGCCCCAAGGCCGACGCGGCGCGCCATCTGGACGAGCTGACCCGCGATCTCGACCTGTCCGCGTTCGTGCTGTTCTCCGGTATCGCGGGCACCCTCGGTGACGCCGGGCAGGGGAACTACGCGGCGGCCAACGCCTATCTCGACGCGCTGGCCGAGCGGCGCCACGCGGCGGGCCTGCCCGCCACCTCGGTGGCCTGGGGCCGCTGGGGCGAGACGGGTCTGGCCGCCGACGGCGCCGTCGGCGAGCGGCTGGACCGGGGCGGCGTCCCGGCGATGGCCCCGCACGCCGCGATCACGGCGCTCCAGCGGGCCCTGGACCACGCGGACACGGTCGTGGCCGTCGCCGACATCCAGTGGGACCGCTTCGCCTACGGTTACACCGCGGTCCGCCCCAGCCCGCTCATCGGCGAGCTGCCCGAGGTCAAGCGGCTGAGGGAGACCGGCGGCCCGGCCGGTGAGCCCGGTACGGCCTCCGACGGGTCCCCGGCGGACGCGCTGCGCAAGCGGCTGGCCGGGATCTCCCGGGCCGAGCAGTCCCTGGTCGTCCTGGAGGTCGTGCGTACCAACGCGGCCGCCGCGCTCGGCCACCCCTCGACCGACGAGGTCGGCGCCGGGCGGGCGTTCAAGGAGCTGGGCTTCGACTCGCTCATCGCGCTGGAGCTGCGCAACCGGCTGACCGCCGCCACCGGGCAGAAGCTGCCCGCCACGCTGGTCTTCGACTACCCGACCCCGGCGGCGCTCGCCGAGTTCCTGTGCGGCCGGATCGTGGGCGACGGCGGTACGGCCGCGGCGCCCGGGGTCGCGGAGCTCGACGCGCTGGAGTCCGCGCTGTCCGTCCTGGACCCCGACAGCGCGGCGCGGGACGACATCGCGGCCCGGCTGCGGGACCTCGCGGCGAAGTGGGCGGAGCCCCGTACGGCCGATGCCGAGGCGGCCGACGGCGACGGCGGCACCGTGACGGAGAAGTTGCAGGAGGCGACGCCCGACGAGGTCTTCGCCTTCATCGACAAGGAACTCGGAATCTGAGGATCGACGGGTCCGAGGGCGCAAGGTTTGTGACGAGAAGCATGGGTGAGACTCCAATGGCGGATCAGGACAAGATCCTCGACTACCTCAAGCGGGTAACTGCCGATCTGCACCAGACGCGGCAGCGTCTTCGCGAGGTCGAGTCGCAGGAGCCTGAGCCGATCGCGATCGTCGGAATGAGCTGCCGGTTCCCCGGAGGCGTCACGTCTCCGGAGGAGCTGTGGGAGCTCGTGGCCGCGGGCGGCGACGCCATCGCGGACTTCCCCACGGACCGTGGCTGGGACACCGACGCGCTCTTCGCCGACGACCCCGACGAGCAGGGCACCAGCTACACCGACAAGGGCGGATTCCTGGAGGGCGCGGGCGAGTTCGACGCCGGGTTCTTCGGGATCAGCCCGCGCGAGACCCTCGGCATGGACCCGCAGCAGCGGCTGCTGCTGGAGACGTCCTGGGAGGCGTTCGAGCGGGCCGGGATCGACCCGGCCACGCTCCGCGGCAGCAAGGCCGGTGTCTTCGTCGGCACCAACGGCCAGGACTACCCGGAGCTGATGCACACGCTGCCGCAGGGCGTCGAGCAGTATCTGCTCACCGGCAACGCCGCCAGCGTCATCTCCGGCCGGATCTCCTACACCTTCGGCCTCGAGGGCCCGGCGCTCACCGTCGACACCGCGTGCTCGGCGTCGCTGGTGGCGCTGCACCTGGCCATCCAGGCGCTGCGGGGCGGCGAGTGCTCGCTGGCGCTCACCGGCGGTGTCACGGTGATGAACAGCCCGCGCGCGTTCATCAACTTCAGCCGCCAGCGCGGCCTCGCGCCCGACGGCCGCTGCAAGGCGTTCGCGGACGGCGCGGACGGCACCGGCTGGGGCGAGGGCGTCGGCATGCTGCTCGTCGAGCGGCTGTCGGACGCGCGAAAGAACGGCCACAAGGTGCTGGCCGTAGTACGGGGCTCCGCCATCAACCAGGACGGCGCGTCCAACGGTCTGACCGCGCCCAACGGCCCGTCCCAGCAGCGCGTCATCCGCCAGGCGCTCACCGACGCCCGGCTCACCCCGGCCCAGGTGGACGCCGTCGAGGCCCACGGCACCGGCACCAGCCTCGGCGACCCCATCGAGGCCCAGGCCCTGCTCGCCACGTACGGGCAGAACCGGGCCGAGGGCCGCCCGCTGTGGCTCGGCTCGATCAAGTCCAACTTCGGGCACACCCAGGCCGCCGCCGGTGTCGCCGGAATCATCAAGATGGTCAAGGCCATCGAGCACGGGGTGCTGCCCAGGACCCTGCACGTCGACGCCCCCTCCCGGGACGTGGACTGGGACGCGGGCGCCGTCTCCCTGCTCACCGAGAACACCCCGTGGCCGGAGACCGGCCAGCCGCGCCGCGCGGGCATCTCCTCCTTCGGCGTGAGCGGTACGAACGCCCACACCGTCATCGAGCAGGCACCCGCCGAGGACCGCGAGGCCCCCGGCGGCGACGACATCACTCCCTCGGAGTGGACCGGCATCGGCGGGCAGGTGCCGCTGCTGGTGTCCGCGCAGAGCGCACCGGCGCTGCGCGCCCAGGCCGAGCGGCTCACCGCCCGGATCCAGGACGACCCGGGCCTCGGCCTGGTCGACCTCGCCCATTCGCTGGCCACCACCCGTGCCGCGCTGGACCACCGGGCCGTGGTCCTCACGGGCGCGGACGGCCGCGACGAACTGCTGCGCGGACTGGCCGAACTCGCCGACGAGACCCCCACGGGCGGCGTCGTCCGGGGCGAGGTCACCGAGGGCAAGGTCGCGTTCCTCTTCACCGGCCAGGGCAGCCAGCGCGCCGGAATGGGCCGTGAGCTGTACGCGGCCGTCCCCAGCTTCGCCCGCGCCCTGGACGAGGTGTGCGCCGAGCTCGACCAGCACCTCCAGACGCCGCTGAAGACGGTGATGTTCGGCGACGACAGCGGATCGCTGGACCGCACCGGCTACACCCAGCCCGCGCTGTTCGCCCTCGAAGTGGCGCTGTTCCGGCTGCTGGAGACGTGGGGCGTCAAGCCCGACTTCCTCGTCGGCCACTCCATCGGTGAGCTGGCCGCCGCGCATGTGGCCGGTGTGCTGTCGCTGGCGGATGCCGCCAAGCTGGTGGCCGCGCGTGGCAGGCTGATGGAGGAACTGCCCGCCGGTGGCGCGATGATCGCGATCCAGGCGTCCGAGGACGAGGTGGCGCCGCTGCTCACCGAGCGGGTGTCGATCGCCGCGCTCAACGGGCCGACGTCGGTGGTCATCGCGGGTGACGAGGACGCGGCCGTCGCGATCGCGTCCGGTTTCGAGGAGCGGGGCCGTAAGACCAAGCGGCTCACCGTCAGCCACGCGTTCCACTCGCCCCGCATGGACGGCATGCTGGACGCGTTCCGCGAGGTCGCGCGGCAGGTGACCTACGCCCCGCCGGTCATCCCCATCATCTCCAACCTCACCGGCGGTTCGGTCTCCGCCGACGAGATCTGCTCGCCCGACTACTGGGTCCGGCACGTCCGCGAGGCGGTCCGCTTCACCGACGGCGTCCGCCGGCTCGAGGAGTACGACGTCGCCACGTACGTGGAGCTGGGCCCCGACGGGGTGCTCTCCGCCATGGCGCAGGACTGCGTCACCGGCGACGGCGCCGTGTTCGTGCCCGTGCTGCGCGGCGACCGCCCCGAGGCCACCGCCCTGGCCGGCGCCCTCGCCCGCGCCCATGTGCACGGCGTGGCCGTCGACTGGGCGGCGGTCTTCGAGGGGTCCGGCGCCCGCCGCGTCGAACTGCCCACCTACGCCTTCCAGCGCGAGCTGTACTGGCCCGAGCCGCCCGGCCCCTGGACCGGTGACGTCACCGCCGCCGGGCTCGGCTCCGCCGACCATCCGCTGCTCGGCGCCGCCGTGTCGCTCGCCGACGGCGCCGGATTCCTCTTCACCGGACGGCTGTCCCTCCAGACCCACCCCTGGCTGGCCGACCACGCCGTCATGGACACCGTGCTGCTGCCCGGCACCGCCTTCGTGGAGCTGGCCATCCGCGCCGGTGACCACGCGGGCGCCGATGTCCTGGAGGAGCTGACCCTCGAGGCCCCGCTGGTGCTGCCCCCGCAGGGCGGCGTCCAGCTCCAGGTGTCCGTGGGCGCCCCGGACGGGACCGGCCGCCGCTCGCTGACCCTGCACTCGCGTCGTGAGGAGGCCCCCGACGGCACCTGGGGCGAGGGCGAGTGGACCCGCCACGCCACCGGTGTGCTCGGCACCGGCGCCACCACGCCCTCCGACCGTTCCGACGACCTCACCGCCTGGCCCCCGGCCGGTGCCACCGAAGTCCCCGTGGACGGCCTCTACGAGTGGCTCGCCGGGACCGGCTTCGCCTACGGCCCGGTCTTCCAGGGGCTCCAGGGCGCCTGGCAACACGGCGACCAGGTGTACGCCGAGGTGCGGCTGGACGAGAGCGCCCGCGCCGAGGCCGAGCTGTTCGGGCTGCACCCGGCGCTGCTGGACGCGGCCCTGCACGCCGTGGGCATCGGCTCCCTCCTGGAGGACACCGAACACGGCCGCCTCCCCTTCTCCTGGAGCGGGGTCCGGCTGCACGCCGTGGGCGCCGCCGCGCTGCGCGTCCGGCTCTCGCCCGCCGGTCAGGACGCGGTGGCCGTACTGGTGACGGACGAGAGCGGCGCGCCCGTCGCCTCCGTCGACTCGCTGCTGCTGCGCCCCGTCTCGCCCGACCAGGTGCACGCCGCGCGCGGCGCCTTCCACGAGGCGCTGTTCCGCGTCGAGTGGACCCACGTGCCGGTCCCGGCCAACACCACCGTGGTGGCCGGGCAGTGGGCGGTGCTGGGCGCCGAGCGCCCCGAGCTCGCCACCGCCCTGCCCACCGCCGCCGGGTACGCCGACCTGGCCGCGCTCGGCGCGGCCGTGGACGCCGGAACCCCGGTGCCGCAGGCCGTCGTCGCCCCGTTCTTCGCGGATGACACCGGGCTTCCCCTCGAGACCGTCGTGCGCGAGGCCCTGCACCGCGCGCTGGAGCTGGTCCAGAACTGGCTCGCCGACGCCCGCTTCGAGGGCTCCCGGCTGGTGATCGCCACCCGTGGCGCCGTCGCCACCTCCGCCGACGCGGACACCGAGGACCTGGCCCACGCCCCGCTGTGGGGTCTGCTGCGCTCCGCGCAGTCCGAGAACCCGGACCGCTTCGTCCTGATGGACTTCGACAGCGCCGTCGGCACCGACGAGTCGTACCGGACGCTGTCCGCCGCCCTGGCCACCGGCGAAGCGCAACTCGCCGTCCGCGCCGGGACTGTGGTCGTACCGCGGCTGGCCAAGGTCGCCTCCGACCCCGAGCAGACCGTCCCCGCGCTCGACCCCGAGGGCACCGCCCTGGTCACCGGCGCCACCGGCACCCTGGGCGGGCTCGTCGCCCGCCATCTGGTGGCCGAGCACGGCATACGCCACCTGCTGCTGCTCAGCAGGCGCGGGGGAGACGCCCACGGCGCCGCCGAACTCGTCGCCGAGCTGCGCGCGTCGGGCGCCGAGGTCACCCTCACCGCCTGCGACGTGGCCGACCGCGACGCGCTCGCCGGGACGCTCGCCGCCATCCCGGCCGAACACCCGCTGACCGCCGTGGTGCACACCGCCGGTGTGCTGGACGACGGTGTCATCGGCTCGCTGACCGCCGAGCGCGTCGACCGCGTCCTGCCGCCCAAGGTCGACGCCGCGTGGAACCTCCACGAGCTGACCCGCGACCTCGACCTGTCCGCGTTCGTGCTGTTCTCCGCCGCCGCCGGCACCCTCGGCGGCCCCGGCCAGGCCAACTACGCGGCCGCCAACGCCTTCCTGGACGCCCTCGCCCACCGGCGCCGCGCCCAGGGGCTGCCCGCCACCGCCCTCGCCTGGGGCCTGTGGGCCGAGCGCAGCGGCATGACCGGCGACCTGGACGACACCGACATCCAGCGCATCACCCGCGCCGGAGTGGCCGCCCTCTCCTCCGAGGAGGGCCTGGCCCTCCTGGACACCGCCCTCGCCGTGGGCGACCCCACGCTCGTCCCCATGCACCTGGACCTGGCGCCGCTGCGGCACGCCGACGCACGCCTGGTCCCCGCGCTGCTGCGCGGACTGGTGCGGACCCCCGGCCGCCGGGTGGTCGAGTCGGGCGGCGGCGCGGCCCCCGGCGGGCTCGCCGACCGGCTCCTCGGGCTGTCCGTGCCCGAGCGCGACCGGCTGCTGCTGGAGATCGTCTGCGGTCAGGTGGCCGCCGTACTCGGCTACGCGGGCCCGGAGGCCGTCGGCTCGGCGCGCGCCTTCAAGGAGCTGGGCTTCGACTCGCTCACCGCCGTCGAGCTGCGCAACCGCCTCGGTGCCGTCACGGGCGTACGGCTCCCGGCCACCCTCGTCTTCGACTACCCGACGCCGACCGCGCTCGCCGGCTTCCTGCGCACCGAGATCCTCGGCGACCAGGCGGACGAGGCCGCCGCGGCCCCGGCCGCCACCGTGGCCGTCGCCGACGACGAGCCCATCGCCATCGTCGGCATGAGCTGCCGCTACCCCGGCGGGGTCACCAGCCCGGAGGGGCTGTGGCAGCTGGTCACCGACTCGGTGGACGCCATCTCCGGCTTCCCGACCGACCGCGGCTGGCAGCTGGAGGGCCTGCTGGGCGACGACCCCGAGCAGACCGGCACCAGCGCCACCATCGAGGGCGGATTCCTCTACGACGCGGGCGAGTTCGACCCCGACTTCTTCGGCATCAACCCGCGCGAAGCCCTCGCCATGGACCCGCACCAGCGGCTGCTGCTGGAGAGCTCCTGGGAGGCGTTCGAGCGCGCCGGGATCGACCCGGCGACCGTACGCGGCAGCAAGACCGGCGTCTTCGCGGGCGTCATGTACCACGACTACCTCTCCCGGCTGACCGCACTGCCGGAGGGCCTGGAGGGCTACCTCGGCACCGGTACGGCGGGCAGTGTCGCCTCGGGCCGGGTGGCGTACACCTTCGGTCTGGAGGGCCCGGCGGTCACCATCGACACGGCGTGTTCGTCGTCGTTGGTGGCGCTGCACCTGGCCGCGCAGGCGCTGCGCAACGGCGAGTGCACGATGGCCCTCGCGGGCGGTGTCACCGTCATGTCCACCCCGGACACCTTCATCGACTTCAGCCGCCAGGGCGGGCTTTCGGCCAGCGGCCGCTGCAAGTCCTTCTCGGCCGACGCGGACGGCACCGGCTGGGCCGAGGGCGTGGGCATGCTGCTGGTGGAGCGGCTGTCGGACGCCAGGAAGAACGGTCACAAGGTGCTGGCGGTCGTGCGGGGCACGGCGGTCAATCAGGATGGCGCGTCGAACGGTCTGACGGCGCCGAATGGTCCGTCGCAGCAGCGGGTGATCCGTCAGGCGCTGGCGAACGCGGGTCTGTCGGCTGGTGACGTGGACGCGGTGGAGGCGCACGGTACGGGGACGACGCTGGGTGACCCGATCGAGGCGCAGGCGCTGCTGGCCACGTACGGCAAGGAGAAGACCGCGGACCAGCCGCTGTGGCTGGGGTCGATCAAGTCCAACTTCGGCCACACCCAGGCCGCGGCCGGTGTCGCGGGCATCATCAAGATGGTGCAGGCCATGCACCACGGCGTACTGCCCCGGTCGCTGCACCTCGACGAGCCCTCGCCGCATGTGGACTGGGCGGCGGGCGCGGTGTCGCTGTTGAGCGAGGCGCGGGAGTGGCCGGAGACCGGGCGTCCGCGCCGGGCCGGTGTCTCCTCCTTCGGCGTCAGCGGCACCAACGCGCACGCCATCATCGAGCAGGCGCCGGAGATCGAACCGGCCGAGGTCACCGCGCTTCCGGCGGCTCGGCCGTCCGTGCTGCCGTGGACCGTGTCCGGGAAGAACGCCGACGCGCTGCGGGCGCAGGCCGAGCGGCTGCTCGCCGACCTGGAACGGCGGCCGGAGCTGTCCCCGACCGACCTGGCGTACTCGCTCGCGACCTCCCGCGCCGCGCTGGACCACCGTGCCGTCGTGGTCGGCGGGGACCGCGCGGCGCTGACCTCCGGCCTGGAGGCGCTGGCGCGCGGCGAGTCGGCCGCGGGGCTGGTGCAGGGCTCGGTGGCGGACGGCAAGGTGGCGTTCCTGTTCACCGGGCAGGGCAGCCAGCGGCTGGGCATGGGCCGTGAGCTGTACGACGCCTACCCCGTGTTCGCGGAGGCGTTCGACGCGGTCTGCGACGAGCTGGACGCGCATCTGGAACGGCCGCTGAAGACCGTGGTGTTCGGGGATGACGCCGAGGAGCTGGACCAGACCGGCTTCACCCAGCCCGCGCTGTTCGCGGTCGAGGTGGCGCTCTTCCGGCTGGTCTCGGAGGCGTGGGGGCTGCGGCCCGACTTCCTCTCCGGTCACTCGATCGGTGAGCTGGCCGCCGCGCATGTGGCGGGTGTGCTCTCGCTCGCGGACGCCGCGAAGCTGGTGGCGGCGCGTGGCCGTCTGATGCAGGCGCTTCCGGCCGGTGGCGCGATGATCGCCATTCAGGCGTCCGAGGACGAGGTCCTGCCGCTGCTCAACGAGCGCGTCTCGATCGCCGCCCTCAACGGCCCGACGTCGGTCGTCATCGCGGGCGACGAGGACGCGGCCGTCGCGATCGCGTCCGGTTTCGAGGCCCAGGGCCGTAAGACCAAGCGGCTCACGGTCAGCCACGCGTTCCACTCCCCGCGCATGGACGGGATGCTGGAGGCGTTCCGCGAGGTGGCGCAGGGCCTGTCGTACGAGGCCCCGCGCATCCCGATCGTCTCCAACCTCACCGGGAACGTCGTCTCCACTGTCGAGATCACCAGCCCCGACTTCTGGGTCCGCCACGTCCGCGAGGCCGTCCGCTTCCTCGATGGCGTACAGACGTTGGAAGCCCAGGGCGTCACCACCTACCTCGAACTCGGCCCCGACGGCGTGCTGTCCGCCATGGGCCAGGACTGCGTGACCGGCGAGGACACCGCCTTCGCCGCCGCGCTGCGCAAGGACCGCGCCGAGGCCGAGACCGTGGCCACCGCCCTCGCCGCCCTGCACGTCCGTGGGGTGACGCCGGACTGGTCCGCGTACTTCGCGGGGACCGGCGCCCACCGCGTCGACCTGCCGACCTACGCCTTCCAGCACCGCCGCTTCTGGCTGACGTCCCCCGCGGGCTTCGTGGGCGACGTCGAGTCGGCGGGTCTGGACCGGGCCGACCACCCGCTGCTGGGCGCGGCCGTGCCGCTGGCGGACTCCGACGGCTTCCTCTTCACGGGCAGGCTCTCCCTCGAAAGCCACCCGTGGCTGGCCGACCACGCCGTCATGGGCACCGTGCTGCTGCCCGGCACCGCCTTCGTGGAGCTGGCCATCCGCGCCGGGGACCAGGTGGGCTGCGACCGGCTGGACGAGCTGACGATCGAGGCGCCGCTGGTGCTGCCCGAGCGCGGCGCGGTCCAGCTCCAGATCGTCGTCGGCGCCCCGCAGCAGGCCGGGCACCGCACGCTGGAGCTGTACTCGCGGGCGCAGGACGCGCCCGCCGAGCTGCCGTGGATCCGGCATGCGAGCGGTGTGCTGGTGGCCGCTGGCCCGCGGCCCTCGTTCGACCTGACGGCGTGGCCACCGCGGGGCGCCGAGCCCGCCGAGGTCGAGGGGCTCTACGAGCACCTGGCGCAGGGCGGCTTCGCGTACGGGCCGATGTTCCAGGGCTTGACCGCCGCCTGGCTGCGCGGCGACGAGGTGTTCGCCGAGGTGCGGCTGCCGGAGGACCGCAAGGCCGACGCGGGCGCGTTCGGGCTGCACCCGGCGCTGCTGGACGCCGCGCTGCACAGCACCTTCGCCCGCGCGGGCGGCGATGAGCAGGGGCGGCTGCCGTTCTCCTGGAGCGGGGTGTCGCTGCACGCGGTGGGCGCCGACGCGCTCCGGGTCCGGCTGACCCCGGCCGGTGCCGACGGCGTGTCGCTCGAGCTGGCCGACGGCACCGGTGCCCCGGTGGCCTCGGTCGAGCAGCTGGCGCTGCGCCCGGTCTCGGCCGGGCAGCTCGCCGAGGGCCGCTCCGCCGCGTACCACGAGTCGCTGTACCGGCTGGACTGGGCCACCGTGCCGCTGTCCACCGAGAGCCCGGCCGCGTTCTGGACGGTGCTCGGCGAGGGCGCGCCCGCCCCGCTGACCTCCGGCGCCGCGATCCACGCCGACCTGGACGCGCTGGCCGCGGCCGGGGACGCGCCCGCCTACGTCCTGGCGTACCTCGATCCGCGCGGCGCCACCGGAGATGAGGTGACCGCCGCCGTCCACACCGCCACCCAGCGCACCCTGGCGCTCGTCCGGGCGTGGCTGGCCGACGACCGGTTCGCCGCGTCCCGGCTGGTGCTGGTCACCCGGGGCGCGGTCGCCACCGCGGGCGACGCCGGGACCCACGACCTGGCGCACGCCCCGGTGTGGGGTCTGGTGCGCTCGGCGCAGTCGGAGAACCCGGACCGGCTGGTGCTGGTCGACCTCGACGGCACCGACGCCTCCTACGAGGCGCTGGGCGCCGCGCTCGCCTCCGGCGAGCCGCAGTTCGTACTGCGCCGGGGCGCCGTACACGCCCCCCGGCTGGCGCGCACCGCCGCCGCCGGGCCCATGGTGCCGCCGCCCGGCGAGCCGGCCTGGCGGCTGGACATCCAGGACAAGGGCACCCTGGAGAACCTCACCCTGCTGCCCAGCCCGGAGGCCGCCGCGCCGCTGGAGGCCGGGCAGGTGCGGATCGCGGTCCGGGCCGCCGGTGTGAACTTCCGCGATGTGCTCAACGCGCTCGGCATGTACCCCGGTGACGCGGGCCTGATGGGCAGCGAGGGCGCGGGAGTCGTCCTCGAGACCGGCCCCGGCGTCACCGATCTGGCGCCCGGCGACCGGGTGATGGGCATGCTGCCCGGCGGCTTCGGCCCGCTGGTGGTCGTGGACCGCCGCATGGTCGTGCCGATGCCGGAGGGCTGGTCGTACGCCCAGGCCGCGTCCGTCCCGATCGTCTTCATGACGGCCTACTACGCGCTGCGCGACCTGGCCGACCTCCAGGGCGGGGAGTCGCTGCTGGTGCACGCCGCCGCGGGTGGTGTCGGCATGGCCGCCGTCCAGCTGGCCCGCCACTGGGGCGTGGACGTCTACGCCACCGCCAGCCAGGGCAAGTGGGACACCCTGCGCTCGCTGGGGCTGGCCGACGACCGGATCGCCTCCTCCCGCGACCTGGCCTTCGAGGACACGTTCCGCGAGGTCAGCGGCGGTCGTGGCGTCGATGTCGTACTGGACTCGCTGGCCCGGGAGTTCGTGGACGCCTCGCTGCGGCTGCTGCCGCGCGGCGGCCGGTTCGTCGAGATGGGCAAGACCGACGTCCGGGCGCCCGAAGAGGTCGCGGCCACCTACCCCGGCGTCTCCTACCAGGCGTTCGACCTCACCGAGGCGGGCCTGGACCGCATCCAGGAGATGCTGAGCGAGCTGCTGGAGCTGTTCCGGCAGGGCGCGCTGCGGGCGCTGCCGATCACCGCGTGGGACCTGCGGCAGGCCCCGGACGCGTTCCGCTACCTCAGCCAGGCCCGCCACATCGGCAAGGTCGTGCTCACCGTGCCCGCCCCGTGGAACCCGGACGGCACGGTGCTGATCACCGGCGGCACCGGCACCCTGGGCGGCCTGGTCGCCCGGCACGCGGTCACCGAGCGCGGCGTACGCCGGCTGGTGCTCACCAGCCGCCGCGGTGAGCAGGCCGCGGGCGCGGCCGAACTCGCCGCCGAACTGCGCGAGCTGGGCGCCGAGGTCACCATCGCCGCCTGCGACGCGGCCGACCGGGACGCGCTCGCCGCCGTCCTGGCCGACATCCCCGCCGGGCGCCCGCTGACCGCCGTCGTGCACACCGCCGGTGTGCTGGACGACGGGGTCATCGACGCGCTGACACCGGAGCGGCTGGAGAAGGTGCTGCGCCCCAAGGTGGACGCGGCCGTCAACCTCCACGAGCTGACCCGCGACCAGGACCTGGCCGCGTTCGTGCTGTTCTCCTCGGCGGCCGGGACGTTCGGCGGCCCCGGCCAGGCCAACTACGCGGCGGCCAACTCCTTCCTGGACGCCCTGGCCCGCCACCGCCAGTCCCAGGGCCTCGCCGCCACCTCGCTGGCCTGGGGGCTGTGGACCGAGGCCAGCGGGATGACCGGTGAGCTGGAGGCCACCGACAAGTCCCGGATGACCCGCTCCGGGGTGCTGGGGCTCTCCTCCGAGGAGGGCCTGGCGCTGTTCGACGCCGCCCAGGAGGTGGGCGACGCCTTCCTGGTGCCCATGCAGCTGGACCTGGCGCCGCTCACCGGCGCGCCCATCGAGATGGTGCCGCCGCTGCTGCGCGGTCTGGTGCGCGGCGGTACGACCCGCCGCACCGCCGAGTCGGGCGCGGACAGGGACGGCTCCTCGCTGGTGGAGCGGCTGGTCCGGCTGGACGCGGCCGAGCGCGAGCAGACCCTGCTGGACCTGGTGCGCGCCCAGGTGGCCGTGGTGCTCGGCCATGACTCGCCCGACGCGGTGGAGGCGAGCCGGGCCTTCAAGGACCTCGGCTTCGACTCGCTGACCGCGGTGGAGTTCCGCAACCGCCTCGGCGGCGCCGCCGGGCTGCGGCTGCCCGCCACGCTGGTCTTCGACTACCCGACGCCGACCACGCTCGCCGGATATCTGCTGGAGGAGCTGCTCGGCTCCGAGGCGGCGGCCGCCGTCCCCGCGCGGGCCGAGGGCCCGGCGGGTGCCGGGACGGACGAGGACGACCCGATCGCCATCATCGCGATGAGCTGCCGCTTCCCCGGGGATGTGCGCACCCCCGAGGAGCTGTGGGAGCTGCTGGCCGAGGGCCGGGACGGCATCGCCCGGCTGCCGGAGGACCGGGGCTGGGACCTCGAGGCGTTCTACGACCCGGACCCCGACCGGCCCGGCACCTCGTACGCCCGCGAGGGCGGCTTCTACTACGACGCCCACCACTTCGACCCGGCCTTCTTCGGCATCAACCCGCGCGAGGCGCTCGCCATGGACCCCCAGCAGCGGCTGCTGCTGGAGACCTCCTGGGAGTCCTTCGAGCGGGCGGGCCTCGACCCCGGGGCGCTGCGCGGCAAGCAGGTCGGCGTGTTCGTCGGCCAGATGCACAACGACTACGTGTCCCGGCTGCACACCGTCCCCGAAGGCGTCGAGGGCTACCTCGGCACCGGCGGCTCCAGCAGCATCGCCTCCGGCCGGGTGTCGTACACCTTCGGCTTCGAGGGCCCGGCCGTCACCGTCGACACGGCGTGTTCGTCGTCGCTGGTGGCGCTGCACCTGGCGGCGCAGGCGCTGCGCAACGGCGAGTGCACGATGGCCCTCGCGGGCGGTGTCACCATCATCACCACCCCCGATGTGTTCACCGAGTTCAGCCGCCAGCGCGGCCTGGCCAGGAACGGCCGCTGCAAGCCGTTCGCGGCGGCCGCCGACGGCACGGCCTGGGGCGAGGGCGTGGGCATGCTGCTGGTGGAGCGGCTGTCGGACGCGAAGAAGAACGGCCACCGGGTGCTGGCGGTCGTGCGGGGCACGGCGGTCAACCAGGACGGTGCGTCCAACGGTCTGACGGCGCCCAACGGCCCGTCCCAGCAGCGGGTGATCCGTCAGGCCCTGGCCAACGCCGGTCTGTCGGCTCGTGATGTGGACGCGGTCGAGGCGCACGGCACGGGGACGACGCTGGGTGACCCGATCGAGGCGCAGGCGCTGCTGGCCACGTACGGCAAGGAGAAGACCGAGGATCAGCCGCTGTGGCTGGGGTCGATCAAGTCCAACTTCGGCCACACGCAGGCCGCGGCCGGTGTCGCGGGCATCATCAAGATGGTGCAGGCGATGCGGCACGGCGTGCTGCCGAAGTCGCTGCACATCGATGAGCCGTCGCCGCACGTGGACTGGGCGGCGGGTGCGGTGTCACTGCTGAGCGAGGCGCGGGAGTGGCCGGAGACCGGGCGTCCGCGCCGGGCCGGTATCTCGTCCTTCGGCATGAGCGGCACCAACGCGCACGCCATCATCGAGCAGGCGCCGGAGCCCGAGGAGACGCAGGTTCCTGGGCTTCCGGCCGGCGAGCCGTCCGCGCTCCCATGGGTGCTGTCCGCCAAGACCCCCGAGGCGCTGCGCGCCCAGGGGGCCCGGCTGCGCGCCCATGTGGCCGACCGTCCCGAGCTGTCCCTGGCCGACCTCGGCCACTCCCTGGCCACCTCCCGGGTGCCCTTCGAGCACCGGGCGACCCTCGTCGCCCGGGACCGGGACACCTTCCTGGCCGGGTTGGACGCCCTCGCCGAGGGCCGCGCCACGACCGGTCTTGTCGAGGGCGCGGTGGCCGAGGGCGGCAAGCTGGCCGTCCTGTTCACCGGCCAGGGCAGCCAGCGGCTCGGCATGGGCCGTGAGCTCTACGACGCCCACCCGGCGTTCGCCGAGGCACTGGACGAGGTCTGCGACGCGCTGGACCCGCACCTGACGCGGCCGCTGAAGACCGTGATGTTCGGGGACGACGCGGAGCGGCTGGACCGGACCGGCTTCACCCAGCCCGCGCTGTTCGCGATCGAGGTGGCGCTGTTCCGCCTGGTCGAGGCGTGGGGCGTCAAGCCGGACCTCCTCTCCGGCCACTCCATCGGCGAACTGGCGGCCGCCCATGTCGCCGGTGTGCTGACGCTCGCCGACGCCGCCGAGCTGGTGGCCGCCCGCGGGCGGTTGATGCAGCGGCTGCCCGCCGGTGGCGCGATGATCGCCGTCCAGGCGTCCGAGGACGAGGTGACCCCGCGGCTCGGCAAGCGCGTGAGCATCGCGGCCGTCAACGGCCCGACGTCGATCGTGGTCGCGGGCGACGAGGACGCGGCGCTGGAGATCGCGGCGGCCTTCGAGGCGGAGGGCCGCAAGACCAAGCGGCTCACCGTCAGCCATGCGTTCCACTCGCCCCATATGGACGGCATGCTGGACGCGTTCCGCGAGGTGGCGCTGGGGCTGACGTACCAGCCTCCGCGCATCCCGATCGTGTCCAACCTGACCGGTGGCGTGGTCTCCGCGGAGGAGATCATGACGGCTGACTTCTGGGTGCGCCATGTCCGCGAGGCGGTCCGCTTCCTCGACGGTGTCCGGACGATGGAGGCCCAGGGCATCACCACCTACCTCGAGCTGGGCCCGGACGGTGTCCTGACCGCCATGGCCCAGGACTGCGTGACCGACGCCGACGCGGCCGCCTTCGCCGCCGCGCTGCGCAAGGGCCGCCCCGAGGACGAGACGCTGCTGGCGGCTGTCGGCACCGCCCATGTCCGGGGCACGGCGGTGGACTTCGGTCCGCTGTACGCCCCGTACGGCCCCCGGGTGGTCGATCTGCCGACGTACGCCTTCCAGCGCCGCTCGTTCTGGCTGGACGCCGGACCGGTCGGCGGCGACGCCACCGCGATCGGCCTCCACGCGGCGGGCCACCCGCTGCTGGGCGCCGCCGTGGAACTGCCCGACTCGGACGGCATCGCCTTCACCGGACGGCTCTCCCTCCAGACCCAGCCCTGGCTGGCCGACCACGCCGTCATGGGCACGGTGCTGCTGCCGGGCACCGCCTTCGTGGAACTGGCCCTGCGGGCAGGGGACCACGCGGGCTGCGACCGCCTGGACGAACTCACCCTGGAAGCCCCCCTGATCGTCCCCGACCAGGGCGCCGTCCAGCTCCGGCTCTCCCTCGCCGCCCCCGACGACACCGGCCGCCGCGCGCTCACCCTGCATTCGCGTGCGGAGGGCGCCCCGACGGACGAACCGTGGCTGCGCCACGCAACGGGCGCACTGGTGGCGTCGGGCGCCACGCCCCCGTCGTTCAACCTGACCGCCTGGCCGCCCGCCGAGGCCGAGAAGATCGAGGTAGCGGGCCTCTACGAAGGCCTGGCCGATTCGGGCTTCGCCTACGGCCCGGTCTTCCAGGGCCTGACGGCCGCCTGGCGACGCGGCGACGAGGTGTTCGCCGAGGTCAGCCTGGAGGAGGACCGCAGGTCCGACGCGGGCGCGTTCGGGCTGCACCCGGCACTGCTGGACGCCGCACTGCACGCGCTGGGCCTCCAGACGACCGAGGAGGGCACCGGCCAGGGCCGCCTGCCCTTCTCCTGGACCGGCGTCTCCCTGCACGCGGTGGGCGCCTCGGCCCTACGGGTACGGCTGGACGGCACGGCCACCGGCACGGTGTCGTTGGAGTTGGCCGACACAACGGGCGCCCCGGTGGCATCGGTCGAGGGCCTGGCCCTCCGCACGATCTCCCCGGACCAACTGGGCACAGCCCGCCCGGGCAGCCCGTCCGACTCCCTGTTCCGCCTGGACTGGGTCCCGGTAGCGGCGTCGCCGTCCGCCGAAGTGTCCCCCGACCGCTGGGCGGCAGTGGGCCCCGACACGTTGGGCCTCACGGCCTACGAGGACCTGGCGGCGCTGGCAGAGGCGTTGGAAGGGGGCAAGGCGCTCCCGGAGTACGTCGTGGTGTCGCTGGCACACGAAGCTCATGTAGACGCGGCACTTGAAGGCCCGGGCGCGGCACATCAAGCCCGTCCGGCGATTGAGGACACGCCCGAAGGGCGTGCCGGGGCACCGGCCGCGACACTTGAAGCCCGTCCGGCGCTTGAGGACCGGGGTCCAGGGGCGAAGCCCATGGTTACGGGAAGGGGCGGGATAGGGGAAAGCTCCTCACCGGCCGACGCGGCGCACCACGCCACCACCCACACCCTGACCCTCCTCCAGCAGTGGCTGGCCGACGACCGCTTCGCGGATGCCCGCCTGGTCATCCTCACCTCAGGAGCCGTAAGCACCGGCACGGACAGCCCCGCCACCGACCCGGCCCAAGCCGCCATCTGGGGCCTGGCCCGCTCCGCCCAGGCGGAAAACCCCGACCGCATCGTCCTCGTGGACACGGACGCCAAGGGCAAGCCCCAGGACACCCTGGCCACCGCCCTGGCAACGGGCGAACCCCAGATCGCCCTCCGCGACGGCGCCCCAAGGGCGCCAAGGCTGGCGCGCGCCACCACCGTGGCAACGGCGACGGAGAGCCAGGCGCCCGAGTGGAACACCGACGGCACCGTCCTGATCACGGGCGCCACCGGCACCCTGGGCACCCTCCTCGCCAAGCACCTGGTCACCAACCACGCCGTACGCCACCTCCTCCTGCTCAGCCGCCGTGGCGCGGAAGCCCCCGGCGCCGCCGAACTCACCGTGGAACTCACCGCGCTGGGCGCGGAAGCCCACTGGGTGGCCTGCGACGCGGCCGACCGAGAAGCCCTCGCCGACGCATTGAGGGCGATCCCCACCGCCCACCCCCTCACCGCCGTCATCCACACGGCAGGTGTCCTGGACGACGGCGTGATCGCCTCGCTGACCCCCGACCGCATGGCGCACGTACTGCGCCCGAAGGCCGACGCGGCGTGGAACCTCCACGAGCTGACCCGCGACCACCACCCGGACCTGGCCGCGTTCGTCCTGTTCAGCTCGGCCGCAGGCGTCTTCGGCGGCCCCGGCCAGGGCAACTACGCGGCGGCCAACGCCTTCCTGGACGCCCTCGCCCAGCACCGCCGCGCCCAGGGCCTGCCCGCCACCTCCCTCGCCTGGGGCCTGTGGTCCGTGGCCGGCGGCGGCATGGGCGGTGAGCTGGACGAGACAGAGATCGCCCGCATCCGCCGCGGAGGCGTCGGCGTGCTCACGGCCGAGACTGGCCTGGAGCTGTTCGACGCCGTGCGGGGCTCGAACGACGCCCTCCTCGTACCGCTCCCGCTCGACATGTCCGCCCTCAGGGCACAAGCGAGCAGCGGCCTGCTGCCCCCGCTCTTCCGCGGCCTGGTCCGGGCCCCCGCCCGCCGCGCCGCCGAGTCCGCGGCGGCGGCCGCGGCCGGTGCCGAGGCGCTGCGCGAGCGGCTCGCCGGGCTGTCCGAGCCCGAGCGCGAGGAGGTGCTGCTGGAGCTGGTCTGCACCCAGGTGGCGGCCGTCCTCGGCTACCCCGGCCCGGAGACGGTCGACCCGGCCCGCTCGTTCAGCGAGGTCGGCTTCGACTCGCTCACCGCGGTCGAGCTCCGCAACCGTCTCAACGCGACGACCGGAGTCCGCCTCCCGGCGACGCTGGTCTTCGACTACCCGACCCCCAGTGCACTGGTCGAGTACCTCAGGGGCGAGATCCTCCCGGACGACGCGTCGGCGGTCACCTCGCTGCTCGCGGAGCTCGACGGGCTGGAGAAGTCCCTGGCCCTGGCCGGGGCCGGGGCCGCCCCGGACGACGAGGGCCGGAGCAGGGTCACCGCACGGCTCCAGGCCCTGCTCGCGCAATGGAATGACAACCGAGGACCGGAAGACGGCGCCGGAGTCGCCGAGGAGCTGGAGTCCGCCACGGACGACGACCTCTTCGACTTCATCGGCAAGGAATTCGGGATCTCCTGAAGTGACGATCTCCTGAAGTGACCGCAGCCGACGTCAAGTGACAAGGTCTTCCGGATTCCTCGAGAGGGAAACGCACGTATGAATGAGGAAAAGCTCCGCTACTTTCTCAAGCGGGTGACCGCCGACCTGCATGAGACCCGGCGCCGCCTGCAAGAGGTGGAGTCGGAGGACCAGGAGCCCATCGCGATCGTCGGGATGAGCTGCCGCTACCCCGGCGGGGTGGGCTCGCCCGAGGACCTGTGGCGGCTGGTGTCCGAGGGCGGGGACGGCATTTCCGAATTCCCCACCGACCGCGGCTGGGACATCGGGCGGCTCTTCGACGACAATCCGGACGGCGCGGGCACGAGCTATGTCCGGGAGGGCGGTTTCCTCCACGACGCCAACTACTTCGACCCGGCGTTCTTCGGTATCAATCCGCGCGAGGCCCTGGCGATGGACCCCCAGCAGCGGCTGCTGCTGGAGACCACCTGGGAGGTGTTCGAGCGGGCGGGCATCGACGCCACCTCCGTGCGCGGCACCCGTACCGGTGTCTTCGCGGGCGTCATGTACCACGACTACGCCTCGCGGCTGCGCGCCGTGCCGCCCGGTGTCGAGGGCTACCTCGGCACCGGCGGCTCCAGCAGCATCGCCTCCGGCCGGGTGGCGTACACCTTCGGACTGGAGGGCCCGGCGCTCACCGTCGACACGGCGTGTTCCTCGTCGCTGGTGACCCTGCACCTGGCCATGCAGGCGCTGCGCAACGGCGAGTGCTCGCTGGCCCTGGCGGGCGGTGTCACCGTGATGTCGACGCCCGGTACCTTCACCGAGTTCAGCCGTCAGCGCGGGCTGTCCTTCGACGGCCGCTGCAAGTCCTTCGCCGCCTCCGCCGACGGCACCGGCTGGTCCGAGGGCGCGGGCATGCTGCTGGTCGAGCGGCTGTCGGACGCCCGCCGCAACGGCCACAAGGTGCTGGCCGTCGTCCGTGGCTCGGCGATCAACCAGGACGGCGCGTCCAACGGCCTGACCGCGCCCAACGGCCCGTCCCAGCAGCGCGTCATCCGCCAGGCGCTCGCCAGCGCCCGGCTGACGGCCGACCAGATCGACGTGGTCGAGGCGCACGGCACCGGTACGACGCTCGGCGACCCGATCGAGGCGCAGGCGCTGCTCGCCACGTACGGCAAGGAGAAGCCCGCCGAACGGCCGCTGCTGCTCGGCTCCATCAAGTCCAACGTCGGCCACACCCAGGCCGCCGCCGGTGTCGCCGGGATCATCAAGATGGTCAAGGCCATCGAGCACGGCTATGTGCCCAAGTCCCTGCACATCGACGAGCCGTCGCCGCACATCGACTGGTCGGCCGGGGCCGTCTCGCTGCTGACCGAGGGCCGGCCGTGGCCGGAGACCGGCCGTCCGCGCCGCGCGGCCGTGTCGTCGTTCGGCATCAGCGGCACCAACGCACACCTGATCATCGAGCAGCCCCCGGCCGAGGACCCCGACGCCGAGGAGGAGACCGCGGAGGCCCCCGCCGAGGGCACGGCGGCACCGGCCGAGGAGACGGCCGCGCCCCGCACCCTCCCCCTCCTCCCGTGGCTGGTCTCCGGCAAGGGCGAGGACGCGCTGCGCGCCCAGGCCGCCCGGCTCCACGCCCACGTGGCCGAACGCCCCGATCTCGACCCGGTGTCCGTCGGCCACTCGCTGGCCACCACCCGCGCCGCCCTGGAGAACCGCGCCGCCGTCATCGCCGGTGACCGCGCCACCTTCCTCGACCGCCTCGCCGCGCTCGCCTCCGGTGAGCCCGCCGCCGGGGTGGTCCAGGGCGTGGAGACCCGGGGCAAGCTGGCGTTCCTCTTCACCGGCCAGGGCAGCCAGCGCCTCGGCATGGGCCGCGAGCTCTACGAGACCTTCCCGGCGTTCGCGGAGGCGCTGGACGCGGTGTGCGCCGCGCTCGACCCGCGCCTCGAACGCCCCCTGAAGGACGTGCTGTTCGGGGACGACGCCGCCGCGCTGGACCGGACCGGCTTCACCCAGCCCGCGCTGTTCGCCATCGAGGTGGCCCTCTTCCGCCTCGTCGAGTCCTGGGGCCTGAAGCCGGACGTGGTCTCCGGCCACTCCATCGGCGAGATCGCCGCCGCGCATGTCGCGGGGGTGCTCTCGCTCGACGCCGCCGCCCTGCTGGTGGCGGCCCGGGGCCGCCTCATGCAGCGGCTGCCGGGAGGCGGCGCGATGATCGCCGTCCAGGCGTCAGAGGACGAGGTGGCGCCGCTGCTCACCGAGCGGGTGTCCATCGCCGCGCTCAACGGCCCGACGTCGGTGGTCATCGCGGGCGACGAGGACGCGGCTGTCGCGATCGCCGCGTCGTTCGAGGCCCAGGGCCGCAAGACCAAGCGGCTCACCGTCAGCCACGCGTTCCACTCGCCGCTGATGGACCCGATGCTGGAGCCGTTCCGCAAGGTCGCGGAGAGCCTGACGTACGAGGCCCCGAAGATCCCGGTGGTCTCCAACCTCACCGGCGGCATCGCGCCCGCCGCGGAGATCGCCACTGCCGACTTCTGGGTCCGCCACGTCCGCGAGGCCGTGCGCTTCCTCGACGGCATGCGCGCCATGGAGGCGCACGGCGTCACCACCTACCTCGAACTCGGCCCGGACGGCGTGCTGTCCGCGCTCGGCCAGGAGTGCCTGGCGGGCGAGTCCGAGCACGTGGCGTTCGCCCCCACCCTGCGGTCCGGCCGCCCCGAGGCCGAGACCCTGACCACCGCCCTGGCCACCCTGCACACCCGGGGCACGGCCCCCGACTGGGCGGCGTACTACGCGGGCACCGGCGCCGAGCGCGTCGAGCTGCCCACGTACGCCTTCCAGCGCGAGCACTACTGGCTGGACGCGGGCACCGCCTACGGCGACGTCTCCTCGTTCGGCCTCGGCACCGCCGACCATCCGCTGCTCGGCACGGCCGTCTCCCTGGCCGACGCGGAGGGCTTCCTGTTCACCGGGCGGCTCGCGCTGGACACCCACCCGTGGCTGGCCGACCACGCCGTCATGGGCGCGGTGCTGCTGCCCGGCACCGCGTTCGTGGAACTGGCGGTGCGCGCCGGTGAGCAGGCCGGATGCGATCTGGTGGAGGAGCTGACCCTCGAAGCGCCGCTGATCCTGCCCGAACGGGGCGGGGTCCAGCTCCAGATCGCCGTGGGCGCCCAGGACGACACCGGCCGCCGCACCCTCGCCCTCCACTCCCGCCCCGACGAGGCGGGGGACGACGAGCCGTGGCTGCGGCACGCCACGGGCGCCTTGGCGGCGGGCCCGCCGGAGAGTTCGTTCGACCTGAGCGCCTGGCCGCCCCCCGGGGCTGAGCGCATCGAGACCGACGGCCTGTACGAGGGGCTGGCCGAGGCGGGCTTCGGCTACGGCCCGGTCTTCCAGGGCCTGCGCGCCGCCTGGCGCGGCGACGGCGAGGTCTACGCCGAGGTCGCCCTCCCCGAGGACACCGAACCGGGCGCCGCCCTCTTCGGCCTCCACCCGGCCCTGCTGGACGCCGTCCTGCACACCATCGGCCTCAGCGACCTGACCGAGAACCCGCGCCAGGGCGGACTCCCCTTCTCCTGGACCGGCGTCCGCGTCCACTCGGTGGGTGCCGACACGGTACGCGTCCGCCTGTCGCCGGCCGGAAACGGCACGGTGTCCCTCCAGCTGGCGGACGTCACGGGCGCCCCGGTGGCGTCGGTCGACCGGCTGGCCCTCCGCACGGTCTCCCAGGACCAGCTGACGGCCCCGGGCACCGCCTCCGACGCCCTGTTCCGCGTCGAGTGGACCCCGGTCCCGTCCCTGTCCGAGCCGGTGTCCCCCGGCCGCTGGGCGGTGGTGGGCTCCGAGGTTCCCGGTCTCGGAACGCTCGGCGGTGAGATCGCGGCGTACGCGGATCTGGGTGGGCTCGCCGAAGCGGTCGCTGCCGGAACGGCGCTGCCGGAGCACGTCGTGGTTTCCCTGACAGGGGACAGCGCGGTACCTGAAGGCCCGGATGCGGCGAATCAAGCCCGTCCGGCGATTGCGGACACGCCCGAAGGGCGTCCGGGCCGGTCCGCGGACGGCGCGGCACTTGATGGCCCGGATGCGGCATCCCCAGCCCGTCCGGCGTTTGAGGACCGGGGCCGAGGGGCGGAGCCCATCGCTTCGGGAAGGGGCGGGACAGGGGAATGCTCCTCACCCGCCACCACGGCGCACCAGACCACAGTCCAGACCCTGAACCTGCTGCAAACCTGGCTGGCCGACGCCAACTTCACCGACACCCGCCTCGTCATCCTCACCGACGCCACCAACCTCGCCCACACCGCCGCCCACGGCCTCATCCGCTCCGCCCAATCAGAAAACCCGGGCCGCATCATCCTGGTGGACCTCGACACCCACCCGGACTCCCTCAAGGCGCTGCCCACCGCCCTCGCCTCCGGCGAACAGGAACTCGCGGTACGCGAAGGCACGGTCAAGGCCCCCCGCCTGGCCCGCGCCACCGCGTCGTCGCAGGACGACCGAGCCACGGAGTGGAACCCCAACGGCACGGTCCTCCTCACCGGCGCATCCGGCACCCTGGGCACCCTCTTCGCCCGCCACCTAGTGGCGGAGCGCGGCGTACGCCACCTCCTCCTCGTCAGCCGCCGCGGCGAATCCGCCCCCGGCGCGGCCGAACTCAGCGCCGAACTGGCCGAGCTGGGCGCCGAAGCCCACTGGTCGGCCTGCGACGTGGCGGACCGTACCGCCCTGGCCGAAACCCTGGCCGCGATCCCCGCCGCCCACCCGCTCACCGCCGTCGTGCACACGGCAGGCGTCCTGGACGACGGCGTCATCGCGTCCCTCACCCCCGACCGGCTGGCCACCGTCCTCCGCCCCAAGGCGGACGCGGCGTGGAACCTCCACGAGCTGACCCAGGACGCGGACCTGTCCGCGTTCATCCTGTTCAGCTCGGCCGCGGGCGTCTTCGGAGGTGCGGGCCAGGGCAACTACGCGGCGGCCAACGCCTTCCTGGACGCCCTCGCCCAGCACCGCCGCGCCCAGGGCCTGCCCGCCACCTCCCTCGCCTGGGGCCTGTGGGCCGAGCCCGGCGGCATGGCCGGAGACCTGGACGAGGCGGAACTCGCCCGCCTCCAGCGCGGTGGCATCGCCGCCATCACCGCCGATCGGGGCCGAGAGCTGTTCGACCTGGCCAGCGCCACGGACGACGCGCTGCTGGTCCCCATGCCCCTCGACCTGGCCGCCCTCCGGACGCAGGCAGGCGCCGGAATGCTGCCACCGCTCTTCCGCGGTCTGGTCCGCGTCCCCCCGCGCCGCGCCGCCCAATCCGCCGCCGCCGCGAAGGACGGCGCGCTCGCCCAGCAGCTGGCCGGGGCGGCGTCCGACGCCGAGGCCGAGGCCATCGTCCTCGGCCTGGTCCGTTCGCAGGTGGCGGCCGTGCTCGGCTACGCCGGGCCCGAGGCGGTCGACCCCCAGCGCGCGTTCAGCGAGGTCGGCTTCGACTCGCTCACCGCCGTGGAGCTGCGCAACCGCCTGACCGCCGTCAGCGGCGTCCGGCTCCCCGCCACGCTGATCTTCGATTACCCGACCCCCGCCGCCCTCGCCGCGTATCTGCGGGCCGAGGCCCAGGGCAGCCAGGAGGACGCGGCCGCCCCCGTGGCCGCCACCACCGCCCACGACGACGACCCGATCGCCATCGTGGCGATGAGCTGCCGGTTCCCCGGCGGGGTGACCTCGCCCGAGGACCTGTGGAAGCTGGTCACCGACGGCGCGGACGCCATCACCGACATGCCCACCGACCGCGGCTGGGACATCGAGTCGCTCTACGACGACGACCCCGACCAGCAGGGCACCAGCTACGCCCGGAACGGCGGATTCCTCCACGACGCCCACCACTTCGACCCCGTCTTCTTCGGGATCTCGCCGCGTGAGGCGCTCGCGATGGATCCGCAGCAGCGACTGCTGCTGGAGACCACCTGGGAGGCGTTCGAGCGGGCCGGGATCGACCCGGCGACGGTGCGCGGCAGCCGGACCGGCGTCTACACCGGCGTCATGTACAACGACTACGGCACCCTGCTGCACCGCGCCCCCGACGGCCTCGAGGGCTACATGGGCACCGCCAGCTCCGGCAGCGTCGCCTCGGGCCGGGTGTCGTACACCTTCGGTCTGGAGGGCCCGGCGGTCACGGTCGACACGGCGTGCTCGTCCTCGCTGGTCACCCTGCACATGGCGGTGCAGGCGCTGCGCAACGGCGAGTGCTCGCTCGCCCTCGCGGGCGGTGTGACCGTCATGGCCACCCCCGGCACCTTCGTGGCCTTCAGCAAGCAGCGCGGCCTCGCGACCGACGGCCGCTGCAAGCCCTTCGCCGCCGCGGCCGACGGTACGGCCTGGGGCGAGGGCGTAGGGCTCCTGCTGGTCGAGCGGCTGTCGGACGCCCGGAAGAACGGTCACCCGGTCCTCGCGATCGTCCGGGGCTCGGCCATCAACCAGGACGGTGCCTCCAACGGCCTCACCGCGCCCAACGGCCCGTCCCAGCAGCGCGTCATCCGGCAGGCCCTCGCCAACGCCCGGCTGTCTCCCGCCGAGGTGGACGTGGTCGAAGCACACGGCACCGGAACGACGTTGGGCGACCCCATCGAGGCGCAGGCGCTGCTCGCCACGTACGGCCAGGAGCACACCGACGACGAACCGCTCTGGCTGGGCTCGGTGAAGTCCAACTTCGGCCACACCCAGGCCGCGGCCGGTGTCGCCGGGATCATCAAGATGGTCAAGGCCATCGAGCACGGCGTACTGCCCAGGACCCTGCACGTGGACGAGCCGTCCCCGCACGTGGACTGGACGGCGGGCGCGGTGTCGCTGCTCACCGACCAGACGGAGTGGCCGGAGACCGGCCGTCCGCGCCGCGCCGCGGTGTCCTCGTTCGGCATCAGCGGCACCAACGCGCACACCATCATCGAGCAGGCCCCGGCGGAGCGGCCCACGGCCCCCGACGCCACCGCGCCCGAGCCGGGTCCGCTGCCGTGGATCCTGTCCGGCAGGAGCGAGACGGCGCTGAGCGCCCAGGCCGAGCGGCTGCTGGACCACCTCGACGCCCACCCGGGCCCGCGCCCGGCCGACATCGGCTACTCCCTGGCCACCACCCGCGCCGTCCACGACCAGCGCGCGGTGCTGGTCGGCACGGACCGCGAGGACTTCATCCGCGCCCTGACGGCACTCGCCCGGGGCGAGGCGGCGGCCCAGCTGGTCCAGGGCACCGGGACGGCCGGCAAGACGGCGTTCGTGTTCCCGGGGCAGGGGTCGCAGTGGGCCGGTATGGCGGTGGGGCTGATGGACGCCTCGCCCGTCTTCGCGTCCCGCATCCACGAATGCGCCGCCGCGCTCGCGGAGTTCACCGACTGGTCGCTGGTCGATGTGTTGCGCGGCGCCGAGGGCGCGCCGTCGTTGGAGCGGGTGGATGTGGTCCAGCCGGTGCTGTTCGCGGTGATGGTGTCGCTCGCGGAGCTGTGGCGTTCGCTGGGTGTCCGGCCGTCCGCCGTGGTCGGCCACTCCCAGGGCGAGATCGCCGCCGCGTGCGTGGCCGGAATCCTGTCGCTGAAGGACGCGGCGCGTGTGGTGGCGTTGCGCAGCCAGGCGATCGGCCGGGTGCTGGCGGGCAAGGGCGGCATGGTGTCGGTGGCGCTGCCGGTGGCGGACGTACGGGAGCGGATCGCGCCCTGGGGCGAGGAGCGGATCTCCGTCGCCGCCGTCAACGGCCCTTCGTCCGCGGTGGTTTCGGGCGAGCCCGAGGCGCTGGAGGAGCTGCTGGCGTCCTGCGAGGCCGATGAGGTGCGGGCCCGTCGGGTGCCGGTGGACTACGCCTCGCACTCGGCCCAGGTCGAACTCCTCCGTGAGGAACTCCTGGAACTGTTGGCGCCCGTACAGCCGAAGAAGGCCGAGGTGCCGTTCCTGTCCACCGTGACGGGGGAGTGGGTCGACGGTTCCGAGCTGGACGCCGAGTACTGGTTCACCAACCTCCGTCGCACCGTCGAGTTGGAGGGCGCCGTTCGCCGCCTGCTGGACGAGGGCTTCGGGGCCTTCATCGAGTCCAGCGCCCACCCGGTGCTGACGATGGGTGTGCAGGAGACCGCCGAGGACGCGGGCCGCGAGGCCGCCGCGATCGGGTCGCTGCGCCGCGACGAGGGCGGCCTGGACCGCTTCCACATCTCGCTGGGCGAGGCGTGGACGCGGGGCGTGGCCGTGGACTGGGAGGCGGTGTACGAGGGTACGGGCGCGGTCCGCGTCGAGCTGCCCACGTACGCCTTCCAGCACGAGCGCTACTGGATCGAGGTGCCGCTCTCGGTGGGCGATGTCGCCTCCGCCGGTCTCGGCGCCGCCGGGCATCCGCTGCTGGGCGCCGCCGTCGAACTGCCGGACTGCGACGGCTTCCTGCTCACCGGGCGGCTCTCCCTCCAGACCCACCCCTGGCTCGCCGACCACGCCGTGTCCGGCACCGTGCTGCTGCCGGGAACGGCCTTCGTGGAGCTGGCGATCCGCGCCGGTGACCAGGTCGGCTGCGAGCTGCTGGACGAGCTGACCCTGGAGGCGCCGCTGATCCTGCCCGCCCGGGGCGGGATCCAGCTGCGGCTGACCGTGGCAGCGTCCGACGCGAGCGGCCGCCGGGCGCTGGAGGTGTACTCCCGTCCGGAGCCGGACGCGGACCGTGGCGACGCCTCGGACGCGCCCTGGATCCGTCACGCCAGCGGTGTGCTGGCTCCGGGCGAGGCCGCCGACAGCGGAGCTGACCTGTCCGTATGGCCGCCCGCGGAGGCCGTCGCCCTCGATGTGGACGACCTCTACGAGCGGTTCGCGGCGGGCGGCTTCGGCTACGGCCCGGTGTTCCAGGGCCTGACGGCCGCCTGGCGCCGTGGCGAGGAGGTCTTCGCCGAGCTGCGCCTGGACCAGCGGCAGCACCGCGACGCGGCGCTGTTCGGGCTGCATCCGGCGCTGCTGGACGCGGCGCTGCACGGGGTCGCGCTCGGCGACTTCCTGGGCGCCGGGGCCGACGGCATCCGGCTGCCGTTCTCCTGGAGCGGGGTCACCCTCCACGCGGCGGGCGCCACGGCGCTGCGCGTACGGATCGCCCCGGCCGGACCGGAGGCGGTGGCGCTGACCGTCGCGGACGGACACGGCGGCGCGGTCGCGTCGGTGGACTCCCTGGTGTTGCGGCGCATCGCCCCGGAGCAGCTGCGCGCGGCCCAGGTGACCTACCACGACTCGCTGTTCCGGCTGGAGTGGGCGCCGGTGCCGGCGCCCTCGGCGGCCCCCGCGGCCGTCCGCTGGGCCGTGGTCGGCGAGCAGGCCGCCGCGACCGGCAGGGACGCCTTCGGACTGGTCGACGCGCTGGAGTCGATCGGCGCCGAGTGCGCCGTCTTCCCCGGTCTGACCGAGCTCGCGGCCGTGGTGGCCTCGGGCAGCCCCCGGCCGGATGTCGTCCTGCTCCCGCTCACCGGTCCCGCCGGTGGCGGTGGCGGCCATCTGGCGGAGGGCGCGCGGCTGGCCACCCACGCGGCGCTGGACACCGCGCGGTCGTGGCTCGCCGAGGAGGGCCTCGCCGGGGCGCGGCTGGCGTTCGTGACCCGCGGGGCGGTCGCCACGTCCCCGGACGCCGAGGTGTACGACCTGCCGCACGCGCCCGTATGGGGGCTGATCCGCACCGCCCAGACCGAGAACCCGGACCGGTTCCTGCTGCTCGACCTGGACCACGAGGGGGCTTCGGCCGACGCGCTCATGGCGGCCGCGGCCGGTGGCGAACCACAGCTCGCGGTCCGCGCGGGCGCCCTCCACGCGCCCCGGCTGGCCCGGGTCGCGGCTCAGGAGGGGGACCGGACGCCGGAGGGGTTGCCGGAGTTCGACCCGGACGGCACGGTTCTGATCACCGGCGCCACCGGTGTACTCGGCGGACAGCTCGCCCGCCATCTGGTGACCGAGCACGGGGTGCGGCACCTGCTGCTCAACAGCCGCCGCGGCCAGCGTGCCCAGGGGATCCCCGAGCTGGTCGACGAGCTGACCGCGCTGGGCGCCGAGGTGAGCGTCGCGGCCTGCGATGTGGCCGACCGTGAGGCGCTGTCGCTGCTGCTGGCCGAGGTGGACCCGGCGCATCCGCTCGCCGCCGTCGTCCACACCGCCGGGGTGCTGGACGACGGGCTGCTGCCCGCGCTCACCCCGGAGCGGATCGACACGGTCTTCCGGCCGAAGGTGGACGCGGCGCTCAATCTGCACGAGCTGACCCTGGACCTGGGCCTGAAGGCGTTCGTGGTGTTCTCGTCCGCCGCCGGTACCTTCGGCGCGCCGGGCCAGGCCAACTACGCGGCGGCCAACACCTTCCTGGACGCCTTCGCCGCGCACCGCCGCTCCGCCGGGCTGCCCGCCCTCTCGCTGGCCTGGGGTCTGTGGGAGCAGCGCAGCGCGATGACCGGTGGCATGGCGGACGCGGATGTGGCCCGTATGGAGCGCTCCGGGATGGCGCCGCTGACCTCGCGGGACGGTCTGGAACTGTTCGACACGGCGTGCTCGGTGGGCGGGGAAGCGGTGCTCGTACCGCTGCACCTGGACATCGCGCCGCTGCGCGAGCAGGCCGCCGAGGGCGCGCTGCCCGCCGTCTTCCGCGGGCTGGTCCGGGCCCCGGCCCGGCGCCGTACGGTCTCCGCCGGGGCGGCCGACACCGGCGGCCCCTCGCTGGCGCGGCGGCTGGCCGGGCTGGCCGAGGCGGAGCGCGAGCAGGCCGTGCTGGACCTGGTCCGCGGCCAGGCCGCCGCGGTCCTCGGCTTCGCGGATGCGGAGGCGGTGGGGGCCGCGCGGGGCTTCCTGGAGCAGGGCTTCGACTCGCTGACCGCCGTGGAGCTGCGCAACCGGCTGGGCGCCGCGAGCGGGCTGCGGCTGCCCCCGACGCTGCTGTTCGACCACCCGACGCCCGAGCTGGTCGCCCGGCAGCTGCTCGAGCGGCTGGCCGGTGCGGTGGCCGCCGAGGGTGGCACGGTGTCGGACGCGGCGCGGGACGAGGCGGCGGGCGCGGAGCCGTCGGCCGTGTTCGGCGCGATGATGCGGGAGGCCGGACAGCGCGGTGAGCAGGAGGAATTCACCCGCCTGCTGATGGACGTGTCGCGGTTCCGGCCCTCCTTCGGATCCGCCGCCGAGCTGGACAAGGCGCCCCCGATGGTGCGGCTCTCGCGCGGTGAGACCGGGCCCGCGCTGGTGTGCTTCTCCTCGATCCTGTCGATCGGCGGCCCGCACCAGTACGCCAGGTTCGCCGCCGGATTCCGCGGCCACCGGGACGTCCTCGCGCTGGGCAACCCCGGTTTCGTCGCCGGGGAGCGGCTCCCGGCCACCCCGGAGGCGGTGGTCGAGGCGCAGGCCGAGGCGGTGCTGCGGGAGACCGACGGGGCGCCGTTCGTGCTGCTTGGCCACTCCTCGGGTGGGCTGCTGGCCCATGAGGTGGCGGCGCGGCTGGAGAGCACCGGGGTCTTCCCGGACGCGGTCGTCCTGCTCGACATCTACTCCCACGACCGGGACGCGGCCGTGGCCCTCCAGCCCGGACTGAGCGCCGGGATGGACGAGCGGAGCGCGGGCCAGGTGCCGGTGGACGACACCCGGCTGCTGGCCATGGGCGCGTACTTCCGGCTGTTCGGGGAGTGGCGGCCCAAGGAGGTCAAGACGCCGACGCTGCTGGTCCGGGCCGGGGACCGGCTCTTCGACTGGTCCCGCGACGGCGACTGGCGCTCGTACTGGCAGCTCCCGCACACCGTGCTCGACGTGCCGGGCAACCACTTCACGATGATGGAGGAGCACGCCGGGACGACGGCGCGGGCCGTGGAGGACTGGCTGTCCTGACCGACGGACGGCCTGTTGGCACCCCACAGGGGCGCCGACAGGCCGTCGTCGTGTTCAGAGGAGCCTGAATCGGCCGGGGTTGTTGTGGTCGCGATGGCGGGGGCACTGGCACGGTGGCCACGCTTGTCCCAATGAGTAGGTGTCGCTCTGCTTCCCGTCGAGGACGGCCACGATCGCGCGTCGGGTGGTGACGATCCCGTTGTGCGCCATGGTGTAGACGCGCATCGTCATCTTCGGCCGTTCGTCCCGGTCGGGCTGGTTGTCGGCCATCAGGAGCCTTCCTCTCCCTCAACGGGGGCGAGGAGTTGGAGCAGGCTGCGCAGGCTCCGCTTCACCGCGCCGAGGTGGTAGGCCAGTTCTTCGGGCGTGGCGTCGGCCAGGTCGAGGGCTTCGGCTCCCGTGAGGGTCTGTCCGGCGACGATCACGACGGCCTGTTCCAGGCCGTCGCGGGTGGGCTTTCCGGCCCCGACGCACGCGGGGCACAGGCCCGAACGCGGCGCGGTGGGGTTGTGGGGCCCGAAGTCGCCGGGGGCGGCGCACAGTGCGCACCCTTTCTGGCACGCCGTGGTCTTGTCGGCCACCGGCCACTCCTCTCTGTAGTGATTCCACTACCAAGCGAGTTCAGCGTGGCCTACTGTGGAGAGCCGTTCAACGTGTCAGCACAGGATGGAAGGCTCAGGACGACCTGTGAACAAGAACGAGTTGAACCCGGACGCCTCGCCCGAGGCGGCCTACGGGGCGCGATTACGGAGCCTGCGGGAGGCTCGCGGCTGGACCCAAGAGGACCTTGCCGCACGTGCGGAATATTCCAGTGTGCATGTTTCAGCCGTCGAAAATGGTCGGAAACCTCCAACCCTCCGTTTCTCGCGTAGCGCAGACCGCGCCTTCGGTATCGAGGGTGAAGACACCTTTGAGCGCCGGTTCCGCGAGATCCGCCACGGCAGCCTGCTGGAGGGGTTCCCGGAGTACGTGGGGCACGAGGGCCGGGCAGCGGAGATCCGGCTGTACGAAGTGGGCGTCATCCCCGGTCTGCTCCAGACGCCGGAGTACGCGACAGCCCTGGCGGAGGGCGCCGTCAAGCGAGGGGCGATCACCGCCGAGCAGGCGGAGGAGCGGGTGGCGCTCGTCGCGGAGCGGCAGGCCGCGCTTGTCCGGACGCGCCCGCCGCTGATCTTCGTGGTGCTGGACGAAAGCTGTCTCCGTCGGCCCATCGGTGAACCCGCCGTCATGGACGCCCAGTTCGCCCGGCTGGCCGAGTTCGCCGAGCTGCCGAACACCGTGCTCCAGGTTGCCCCGTTCGACATGGGGACGCGTCGGCCGTTCAATCTGCCGCTCTACATCCTGACGATGCCGGACCGTTCGCTCATGTCCTACGCGGAGTCCGCCCAGCGGGGCCACTTCGAACGGGACAGCAGCTCAGTGGTGCCCGTACTGACGGCCTACCATCAGCTACAGGCCGAAGCGCCTTCTCAGGCTCAGTCTGTAGCCATGATCAGTCAGTTGCTGAAGGGCACCCCATGACGACCGAATCCCCCCGTTGGTTCAAGTCCTCGTACAGCGACAACGGCGGCGCCTGCATAGAGGTCGCCGCCAACCTCGTCGCCTCGCGCGGCGTGGTCCCCGTCCGTGACAGCAAGGACCCGCACGGCCCGGCGCTCACGTTCGAGCCGACCGCCTGGTCGTCGTTCGTCTCCGCCATCAGGCACGGGGAGTTCCCCGCCACCTGACCCATCCGGCAACCAGCCACCGAAGCGATCGGCCCCCGGACCGGGGGCCGATCGCTTCGGATGCCGCCCTCAACGTGTGGCTGTGATCAGTGGATTTGCAGTCGGCCTCAGCTTGTTGGCACGGACCCGGCGCAGGCGTCGGCGATGGCCTGAGTATCCCAGTAGAACGGACGGACCTCGGTGATCCGCCCGTCCTTGACCGTGATCGTTTGCAGGATGGGGAAGCTGAGTTCACGGCCAGTCGCACGAGCGCGAGCACGGACCTGAGTGAGCACGACAGCGGTCTCACCAGTGGCAAGAAACTCCTGCTCCACCATGTCGAACGTTTCCCAGGTCTGTCCCATCGCGAGGAAGAACCGCGTCATTCCGATGTGCCCACGCCAAGTGCCTCCGTATGGCAGAGCAGCTGCTTGATGCAGCTCGACATTCGGCGCGAAGAAGGGGGCGAGCAAGTCGAATGAAGCCTCGCCGGGGCCTCCGGTCGCCAGGTACTCCGCCTCAGCCGCATACATGCCGGTGAGGACGGCTACTGAGTCTGTAGTGGGTGGCATCGTCATGTCACCAGCGTGATCGGCGAAGGCCCACCTTGCTGGCGGGGATCAGACATCGCGGTCGGCACTTTCGCAACCGGATTTAGTCGTCCTGGCGCGCGGGCGCTGCGGCCGGCAGCTCACGCCAACGCCCCGTCGACTCGGTTACGTCACGGGGCGTTGAGCGGAGTTTCCGCCGCGCGGCGCGTTACGCCGTCATCAGCGCTTGCGCGCGGGCCGCGAGCGTTTGCCCGGGCCCACCGTCACCACCTCGAAGTTGGACTTGGTGCGGTCCAGCCGGTGGAAGAGGTTGTCCGGCCCGGTGATGTACATCTTCGACACCCCGGCGCCCTTCAGCGTGTCCACCACCTTCGGCCAGTGGATCGGCAGATCGAAGGTGTCCAGCAGCATCGTGCGCAGCTCGTCGGCCGTGGTCACGATGGTGCCGTCCTGGTCGGTGACCACGGGCAGCTTGGGGTCGAGGATGTCGTACCCGGGCAGGATCTCCTCGGCGGCCCGGCGCCGCAGCTCCGCGAACGCGGGCGCGTGCACCGCCGGGACCATGCTGTACATGGAGTAGCCGCCGGCCTGGCTGATCGCCTTCTTGAACCACTCCAGCTCCGGCTCGCGCAGCGACACCATGAAGAAGCCGTCGTCGAGATAGCCGGAGTAGTCGTACCACTCATCGCGCTCGCCGAGCTCGGTGAGGATCTCCGTCAGCTTCTCCTGCGGAGTGCGGACGAAGGTGTGGGTCACCGCGTCCTGGTACTCCTCGGTGAAGTACGCGTGCTCACAGCGGGCCAGCTCCGCGGTGAGCCGCACCACCTCGGGGAACGGCAGCGAACTGACGTAGGCCGCGGCCGCCTTCTGCCCGAAGCTGGGGCCCACGCACAGGTCGGGGACGAGTCCGTGCTCCTGCTCCGCCCGGTCCGCCGAGGCCATCGAGTTCACCAGGAAGGCGATCTGGGTGGCCTCGGAGTAGTCGTCCTCGGAATCGCGGAGCCGGTCGAAGACCGAGTAGCCCAGCGCCTCGTCGGCCTCGGCGAGCCGCTTCCGGGCGAACGGGTCGAGCGTGAGGAACCTGCCCACCTCGGAGAAGCCGGAGGGTCCCATGCCCGGGAAAACGATGGCTGTCTTCGTCTGCTCGGATGCCGTCATGGTGTGGTGCCTTACTCTCAAGTCCTGCCGTGGCTCAGTCCTGCGCCCGGCGGTTGAAGCCGCGGATACCGATCGTCCCGAAGACCAGGATGGCCGCCCCGATGGCGGAGAAGCAGATCCACAGCGGGATCGACTCCGGCGTCTTGGGCCCGGGGGTCAGCAGCAGTCCGCGCATCGCCTCGGTGACGTAGGTCAGCGGGTTGAAGGTGCACAGCACCTGGAACCAGCGGACGGTCTCCAGGCTCCGCCACGGGAACTGCGTGGCCCCGGTGAACATGATCGGGGTCAGTGTCATGGCGAAGACGATGGAGATGTGACGCGCGGGCGCCAGGGTGCCCAGGGTGAGGCCGACGCAACCGCCGACGAGTCCGCCGAGGCTGAGGATGCCCAGCGTCACCGGCATCTTGTCCAGCGGCCAGGAGACGTCGTCCAGCAGCGCCAGACCGATCGGGATCATGACCAGGGAGCCGATCAGACCGCGCATCGCGCCGAAGACCGCCTTCTCCACCGCCACCAGGGAGACCGGGATGGGCGCGAGCAATCGGTCCTCGATCTCCTTGGTCCAGGAGAAGTCGATGGCCAGTGGCAACGCGGTGTTCTGGAGGGCGACCAGGAAGCTGTTGAGCGCCACCACACCGGGCAGCAGCACCTGCTGGAAGCCCGGCTGGGTGAAGCCGATCTCGCCGAGCACCTTGCCGAACACGAACAGCATGAAGAACGGTTCCACGATGACCTGGCCCAGGAAGGGGCCCATCTCGCGGCCGGTGACGAAGATGTCGCGCCACAGGATGAAGAAGAACGTCCGCCACCGGTTGGCGCGGCGCCGGTGACGCCCGCCGCGGCGCTTGGAGTCGGGCAGGTCGAGCTCGAGTTCGGGCTCCGGCTCGGGTTCGGGCGCCACGAGCGGCGAACGGGCGTCCGCCGCCGCGATGATCGCGTTCAGCGCGGCTTTGGCGTCCTGTGCGGCCTGAGTCGCCGACGGGGCCGGTATCGGCTTGATGACCAGCGTCAGGGTGTCGCCGATGTCCCCGCCGCCGTGCGGGGCGCCCATGCCCCGGGGCTCGTGGTGCCGGTGCTCCTGCGGCCGGCCCTCGTGGTGCCGGGGGTCGTGCGGCCGGTTCTCGTGCTTGACCGGCGCGTTCGGGGCGGCCTTCTGGACCTCGGCGCCCGGACGCGGGGCCTGGGCCCCGGGACGCGGGGTCTGGTGCTCCGGGCCGGGACGCGGGGTCTGGTGCTCCGGGCCGGGACGCGGGGTCTGGTGCTCCGGGCCGGGACGCGGGGCGGACGGCTTGGACCGTACGAGCACGGTCCGGGTGTCCTCGAAGCCGTCGTCCTCGGCGGAGTTGGCGTCGGCGTTCCGCGCATCGGCGTTCCGCGGATCGGCGGGCCCGGACCCGTCCGGCCTGGCACCGGGGGTCCTGGGGTCGGCGGGCCTGCGTGTCGGGTCGGACCGCTCACCGCCCCGGCCGGTCGGGGGCTGCTCCTCGGCGGGCTTGCCGCCGGGGGTCCCGTCCGTCGAAGACGTGGGTCGTGAGGAGGAGCTCATCGCATCTCCTTCCCCGTCAGGTCGACAAAGACGTCTTCCAGGCTCGCCTTGCTCACATTCAGGTCCTTGATTTCGCACTCGGTGTCGGTCAGGGCCTTGATGACCGTGGGCAGCAGTACGGAGGACGGCGCGTTGCTGTAGACCTTCATCCGGAAGGTGCCGTCGTTCGCGGCCGCGGCCCCGCCCATGTCGTCCCCGGCACCACCGAGCACCTCGACCCGCTCGGCGACCCCGAGGCCCTGCACCATGTGGACCACGCCGTTCATCCCGCTGTGCGGCGGGCGCACCGTGACGGTCAGCGCGGTGTTGCTCATCCGGCTGGTCAGTGCCTCGGGGGTGTCCAGAGCCAGCAGCTTGCCGTGGTCGACGATGCCGATCCGGTCACAGAGCTTGGACGCTTCCTCCATGTCGTGGGTGGTGATCACCACCGTGACGCCACGGGTCTTGAGTTCCGCGACCCGGTCGCGGACGAAGATCTGGGACTGCGGGTCGAGACCGGTGGCCGGCTCGTCCAGGAACAGCACTCGGGGGCGGTGCATCAGCGCCCGCGCGATCATCACGCGCTGTGCCTGGCCGCCGGAGACCTGGTCCGCCCGGGCCTTGGCATGGTCGCCGAGGCCGACCCACTCCAGGCTCTCGTCCGCCAGGCGGTTGCGCTCCGAGCGGGTGAGACCGTGGTAGCCGGCGTGGAAGGTCAGGTTCTGACGGATCGTCAGTGACCGGTCCAGGTTGTTTCGCTGCGGCACGATGGCGAAGGACTGCCGGGCCACCGCCGGCCTGCGCACCACGTCGACGCCCTGCACGAAGGCGCGTCCGCCGCTGGGGGCGACACGGGTGGTCAGGATGCCGATGGTGGTGGTCTTACCCGCTCCGTTGGGCCCGAGGAAGCCGAAGACCTCACCGTGCCTGACGGTGAAGCTGAGATTGTCGACAGCCGGAACGGGCCGGCCGGGGTACTTCTTGACCAAGCCGTCGACAACGACGGCGAAATCAATAGGACGTGTTGTGTTCATCGCTGTCGTCGCACCGATTTAATTGGCTTGAGGAGACCATTACTTTGCACATGTTTAACACGACAGCTTGACTCCTGGCCCCTAACTGCCCCCAGATTAGGGGGTAGTGGCACGGGTGAGGGGGCCTTAGGGGGCGCCCGGCTGTGTCCCGCGCCACGTCGGGACGGGCGTGGTACCCGCATATAGCGCGTACCTCGAATAGCGGTTACTAGGGGTTGTGGCCCCGGAGAAGGGCTCATAGCCTCACGGAGTCAGCATCTCGGACGAGCGTGGTCGACGCGCCCCACCGTGCACTCGTGCCCGGCCCCTCAGTGCAATCGCGGGGATGTACTCCTTGAGCCAGATCAAGCCCGATGATGTGGGCCTTATTCGGATATTGCAAACGGAAACTCCGAGTAGTTTCCGGCTGATCTGTTTCCCGGAATCCGCCCACTCCACCGCGTACTACCTCTCACTGTCCGAGCTTCTGCTGCCCACGGTGGAGGTGCTGGCGATCCAGTACCCCCTGTATGCCGGGCTCGAGGACGATGAGCGGCTGACCGACTCCGCCGACCTCGCGGACCGGATTTTCGGTGCGCTGGGGGAGTGGATGGACCGCCCGCTGGCCTTCTTCGGCCACCGGGCCGGCGCCGACCTCGCCTACCGCGTCGCCGAGCGCCTGGAGCGGGAGACCGGGACGCCGCTGCTGACCCTGTTCGTCTCCGGCCGGACGGCGCACTGGGGCATGACCCTGGGGCCCCCGGCGCTCGGCTGCCGGATCGTCGCCCTCGCCGGTGAGGGCGACCCCAAGACCCCGCTGCGCGGCGTACGGGCCTGGCGGCGGCGGACGAGCGGACGATTCGACCTCGAGGTGTTTCCCGGTTCCCGCTACTACCTCGACTCGAGCCGGAGAGAGGTCGTCAACCTGGTGCACGACCAGCTGCTCTCCCAAGTCCCCGTCGACGCCGAGTGGGAAGCCGGCGCCGAAGACCAGGGAGCCTAGGGGGGACCCGCCCAGGGCTGCCCGTACTCCTGAGCGAAAAGGAAAGAGTACGTTCGATGACCGCGAAGATCTACGCGCTCGACTCGGTGCAGACCCTGGCCGACTTCGAGCTGGACGCGCTGCGCGTCGCCGATGTGATCCGCGAGCACGGGGTGACCCACGGCGACCGCGTCATCTTCAAGGCGGGCAACTCCGCCGCCTACGTGAGCGTGCTGTTCGCGCTCATGCACGTGGGAGCCTCCATCGTCCTGATCGACCAGCAGGAGCACCCGGACGAGACCCGGCGGATAGCCGAGCGCACCGGCGCGGCGATCGCCTTCGTGGACGACGACGCCCCGATCCACGACGACATCCGTACGGTGAACCTCTACGAGCTGATCGCCCCGGCCGCCGGACGCCCGCTCGACCAGCGGCAGCTGTCCTTCGACGCCTGGGCCGACCGGCGCGACGGCCTGATCATGTGGACCTCCGGCTCCACCGGCGAGCCCAAGGGCGCCGTGAAGTCCGGCCGTAAGTTCCTCACCAACCTGGAGCGCAACGCCGCCCAGGTCGGGCACCGGCCGGACGACGTACTGCTGCCGCTGCTGCCCTTCGCCCACCAGTACGGGCTGTCCATGGTGCTCATCGCCTGGCTCACCCGCTGCTCGCTGGTGATCGCCCCGTACAAGCGCCTGGACCGGGCCGTCCAGATGGCCGGGCGGACCGGCGCCACGGTGATCGACGCCACCCCGTCCAGCTACCGCACCATGCTCAACCTGGTCGGCCGGAAGCCGTCGCTGCGGGCCCAGTTGGAGGGCGTCCGGATGTTCTGCTCGGGCGCCGCGCCGCTGGACGGCGCGCTCTCCGAGCGCTATGTGGCCGAATTCGGACTGCCGCTGCTGGACAGCTACGGCAGCACCGAGCTGGGCAACATCGCCTTCGCCACCCTGGAGAACCCGGTCTCCTGCGGCCGGGCCATGGACGGCATCAAGCTGCGGGTCATCGACGAGGACGGCCACCCGGCCGCCCCCGGCGCGGCCGGCGAGATCGAGGTCGACACCCCGGACGCGCTCGAGGGCCACCTCGCCGCGGACGGCACCATCGACGCCGTGCCCACCGGCTGGCAGTCCACCGGCGACCTCGGCTACCTCGACGAGGAGGACAACCTCTTCGTCCTGGGGCGGAAGCTCGCGGTGCACCGCTCCGGCTACACCCTCTACCCCGAGCTGATCGAGCGGAAGGCGGCCCTCGCCGAGATCTCCACCCGGATCGTGCCGCTCCCCGACGAGCGCCGCGCCGGTGACGAGCAGCTGGTCTTCTTCGTGGAGGACGAGGAGCTGCGGGACGCCAAGCACTGGCGGGAGCGGCTCTGCCAGGTGCTCCCGGTCTACGAACAGCCCAACCGGGTCGAGGTGCTGGAGAACTTCCCGCTCAACCGGAACGGCAAGCCGGACAAGCGCCGCCTCGAGCAGCTCGCCCGGGGCTGAGACCGCAGGGCCCAGACATGACAGGGGGAGCCGACGGCGCGCGACGGCTCCCCCTGTGCGCCCTGTGGGTGACGCCGCGGGCGTCAGTCGTACGGAAGCTCCAGCGGCGCGAAGGTGTCGAAGAGATCACCGGGGCCGGGGTTGTCCGGGTGGGTGGTGCCGCCGAGGTGGCGGAGCACGCCCCACACCGCGTTCAGCGCCGTGGTCACCGCTCCCTCGGCGAAACCGGCCGTCCAGGAGACATCGTCGCCGCACAGGAAGAAGCCCTGCTGCGCCGGATCCGTCCCGTCCTGCATGAACTGGGTGAACAGCCGCCGCTGATAGCGGTAGTGGCCGGGGAGATTGTTCTTGAAGGCCCCCATGAAGCGGGGCTCGGTCTCCCAGGTGACGGTCAGCGGCCCCGCGATGATGTGCGACCGGATGTCCACATCCGGGTAGATCGCGGCCAGCTTGGCCAGCAGCGTCTCCAGCCGCTCCTCGGCCGAGAGCGTGGCAACCTTCAGCGAGTCGTCGTTCCAGGTGTACGACAGGCACATCACCCCGGGCCGGTCGGGCCCGTCGTCGAACAGATAGACCCCGCGGGGCATCCGGTCGGTGAGCGTCATGCTCATCGCGTCCTGGCCGGTCGCCGGGTCGGTGTCCCGCCAGAAGGGCCGGTCGACCAGGACGAACAGCTTGGACGCGCCCATGTAGTGGGTGCGCTCAACCGCCGTCCACTGCGGAGTGGACAGCAGCGTCGGATCGCAGTCGACCCGGTTCAGCAGCGTCCACACATGCGGGCTGAAGACCACCGCGGGGAACTCGCGCTCCTCGCCGCTCTCGTCCGTCACCCGGATGCCGTCGGCGGTCCGCCGCAGCCGGGTGACGGCGGGCCGGGGCGCGCCGCCGTGCAGTGAGGCCAGTGAGGTGCCCTGGGGCCAGTGCGCGAGCGTCTCGGGCCGGTGCTCCCACAGCCCGTTCGGCACCTGGGAGGAGCCGCCGACTATGCCCACCTGGTTGTCGTCGGCCTCGGTGACCACGACCCGCAGGATCTCCAGCACCGAGTTGGGGAAGTCGGTGTCCCAGCCGCCGGTGCCGAAGCCCACCTGTCCGAAGATCTCCCGGTGGCGGAACGACTGGAAGGTGGAGGAGGTGGCGAGGAAGCCGTAGAAGGACTGGTCGTCGAACTCCTTGACCAGCGAGTTCCACACGGTCTTCAGCGTGGGGACGTCCCGTCGCTGGATGGCGTCCCGCAGCGTGGCCAGGTCGGCCCGCTCCTGGAGCGCCTTGTCCCAGGCGTCGGCGACCTCCTGGTAGACCTCCGGGAGCTCGTCGGCGGTGCGCGCCCGGTCCTGACCGCCGTTCAGGTCGATCAGCGTGCTCGCGGTGGCCGGCGCCAAAGGATTAGGGAAAGGACGAGTGGACAGGCCCAGCAGATCGATGTAATGGAACAGCGATCGGGCGGCGACGGGAAAGCGCATGGCGCCCATCTCCGCCTTGTATTCCGGATTACCGGGGAAGGGCGTGGAACGCATCCGGCCGCCCAGTTGCTCCGCTTCATAAAGAACTGGGGAAAGCCCTAGTCGTAGAAGCTCATAGGCCGCGGTCAGTCCGGACATCCCGCCGCCGATGACGGCGACTTCGGTTCCGTGCAGCGCAGCAGGCAGGGCGCCCAGACCTGCTGGATGGGACAGCCATCTGTCGTAGGAAAACGGGAAATCCGGCACGAGCATCGTCGTGGCGGACGCGGTGGCGCACGTCATGGCATCAACCTCGTTGGGGCCGAGTGGCTTCGCGGGTCAGGCGGTGTAAGCGACATCGAAATCCAGGCTCGCGGGCAGTTCTCGGCGCTGGCTGATGTTGATCTTCCGGTAGACACGAGTCAAGTGTTGTTCCACCGTGGAGATCGTGATGAAAAGCTTAGCGGCGATCTCGCGGTTGGTGTAGCCGGAAGCTGCTAGTGCTGCCACTCGACTTTCTGCATCGGAGAGTTCGGAAAAGGCGGCAGTATCCTCTCCGGCGCGGGCCGCCTCCGACAGGGCCGAACGGGCCGGAGTGCGCTGCAATGAGCGGGACAGTTCATCGGCGCCGCAGCTGTCCGCGAGCCGCAGGGCCCGACGCGTCATCAGTCGGCTGGTGTCCAGATCGCCGAGCTGCTTGTGCGCCTCCGCCAGGTCCGCCAGCGCCCGCGCCATCTCGTACCAGCCACCGCTCGCCTGGAGCACCCCCACCGCCTGCTGGAGCAGCGCGATGCGCTCGTGTCGCGGCCGGGTGGCGGCCAGGATCCGCAGCGCGGCGCCCCGGGTGCGCGAGGAGGACTCCCCGGCCAGCTCCAGCTGCTCCTCCGCCAGCCGCGCCGCCCGCTCCTGGCCGCCCAGCGTCAGCCAGGTCTCGGCGGCGCCGAGCCGCCAGGTCAGGGTGGCGGGGGAGTCAAGGCCCCAGTCGGCCATCTTCTCGCCGCAGGCTCGGAAGTCGGTGAGGGCCGCGTGCTGGCGGCCGGTGGCCAGCTGGTGCCGGGCCCGCGCGTAGAGGTAGTGCAGCCCGAAGCGGTTGCGGTACATCTCGTCCGGCACCGGGCGGGCGAGCAGTTCGGCCGCCGCGTCATGGTTGCCCATCGCGGTGTGGGCGTTGATCAGCATCCCCAGCGGCATGCCGACGGTGACGCCCCAGCCGCGCGCCGGAAGCTCCTCCAGCGCCCGCTCTGCGTACCGGACCGTGTCCCGCAGCCGCCCCACGCGCAGCGCGATCTGGGCCCGCAGCACGCAGAAGTAGGCCAGCAGCGCCTTGGCGCCGCGCTCCGAGGTCTCCTCGATCAGCCGGTCGCACCAGGTGGTGGCGGTGGCGTGGCGGTCGGCGTACACCAGCGTCTGGAGCGCGGCGTGCACCGTGAGCATGGTCCGGTCCGAGAGCCGGACGGTCTCCAGCACCCGCTCGGCGGCGCGTACGGCGCGCTCGTCGACCCCCCGGCTCAGCACCGTCAGCAGCGCGCGGAACGCGGTCAGATGGGGCGACTCCGGGGTCTGGTCCGGCGACAGCGGGACGTCCCAGGGGCCGTCGTCCTCCTCCTGGTCCAGGAAGGGCCGCAGTTCGGGGTGGTCGGGGTAGGTGGAGGACAGCGCGAGCCGGATGGCGCGTAGACCGGTGTCCAGCTCGGTGCCCGGGTGCTCGGCGGCGGCCCGGCTGACCCGCTCGAGCGCGGCGGCCGCCTCGTCCATCCGGCCGAGGCCCAGCAGCCCGATGACGACCGGGATGGTCTCCGGCGCGGGCAGCAGCCCGCTGCCCGCCGGACCGGCCAGCGACTGGAGGCGCCGCATCTGGGACAGCGGGTTGAACGGCCACATGGCCTGCACCATCGTGGCCTGGAGCTGAAGCGCCTCGCGCTCGTCGGTGGTGTAACGGTCGGCCATCTGGAGGCAGTTCATCGCCAGTTCCCTGCGGTCCGCGGCGATGGCGTGCACGGCCGCGTCGCACAGCGCCTGCGTGATCCACTCCTCGACCGGCTCGGGCGCCTCGTGGCTGAGCAGATGCCGGGCCACGTCGATGGGATCGGCGCCCTCCTCGTACAGCAGCCGGGCGGCCCGGTGGTGCAGCGGGCCGAGCTCGTGCAGCTCCAGGTCGTCCAGGAGCACGGTGCGCACCGCGTCGCTGCGGAACCGCCCGCCGTGCAGGATCCCGACCTCGGTGAGCAGCGCGACGGACTGCCGTACCAGCCGCTCCTCGACCTCGATCAGCCTGCTCAGCAGGGGAACGGACGTGGCGTCACCCAGCAGTGCGACCCCATGGGCCACCCGGCGGTGGGCCGGGCCGCCGCGGTAGACGCAGGACAGCGCCGCCTGCCGGAACAGCTCCCCGGCCACCGGGGCGTCGGTGCCGGGCGCGGGGTCGAGGGGGCCGCGGGTGAGGCGGGAGAACCGGTCGTCCAGCAGACCGCGCAGCAGCAGCAGATTGCCGCCGGTCAGCTCGTGGTACGCGGCGGCGTGCCGCCCGGCCTCCGCGGTGCCCAACTCCTCGGTCAGCAGCGTGGAGACGCCCGCGACGGTGAGCGGGGCGAGCCGGACGTGGCACACCTTCGGCTCGTGCAGCAGCTCGTCCAGGGCGGTGGCGGCGGGGCCGGTCAGCGACCCGCGGCTCACCACGACGGACAGCGCCTCCGAGCGGCAGCGGCGGATGCCGTACGCCAGGCAGCGCAGCGACGGCAGATCGGCGAACTGGACGTCGTCGATGGCGATCAACAAGGGGGCGTCGCCGGTCAGTTCGTCGAGGGTGCGGTGGAAGTTCTGGAGCAGCGAGAGCTCGGCCTGGTCCGGGCCGTTCGGGTCGCGGAGCGCGTCGAGGCCGGGGCGCGGCCGGGAGCGCTGCAAATGGGTCGGCATGCCCTGGTAGAGCTGCTCGAGCACGGCGTAGGGGAACTTCTGCTCCGAGGCGGAGGCGACCGCGGGCAGCACCCGGACGCCGCGTCCGCCCGCGGTGTCCGTCATGGTGTGCAGAAGTGCGGTCTTTCCCGATGTCACGGCGCCGCTGATAACGGCGAGCCGGCTTCCCTCGCGGGCGCCCTCGAAGAGGAGCCGATTGAGCCGGGCTATCTCCTGATCGCGCTCCACCAACACGTACGAAACACCTTCCCCGATTTTCCGTGTGCGCAGGGGTCTTGAAAGCGAATCACCGTGCATGGCGCACCTGGTAATGCATCGTCCCCCGAGTTGAAATTACCGCGCCGCTGTCCGGGTCCCCTATCCCTTCCGTTACCGCACCCTGCGCGGCGGCATCGCTGCTCTGCGTTATGTCGCGTGTTCCCCGCCCCACCCGGCCCGGTTGGGCATGCCAGCCCGGGATCACGGGTATGGGGTGGATGCGCACTCTAGCAGTGCCGTTGGTACGAAAAGATGACCGTCTCGTCACGGGAGAAACTGTTCGATTACGGTTTCGTCCCCAGGGCCGAGTTGTGAAATCCGGAGCCGACTCTCAGATCGTGCTTCGTTGCTGGTAGTTGAGGGGTTCCCGAAGGTAACACCCCTGTCGGATGTGAAAGTTGCGCAAAAGTGTCGGAAACTACTGAACCTCGAGTTCGCCCTCTCGCATCCCGTTGTGTGTGTTTCCCCTGTTCGATGGCCGGAGTCATCGTCGCCCCAGGCATCCATTAGCATCGCCGCGGCCACGGAATCGACCGTGGTGTGTCATGGGCCACTATGGGAACGACCACTAGGGAAACAACTAGTTGTCCGAGCGAGAAACGGGAGGAAGTGCGCGTGGTCAACCAGAAGTTGACATTTGTCGTCGGCACCGGTCGGTGCGGTTCGACGGCTCTGTCTCAGATCATCAATATTCATCCGGATGTTCTCAGCATCAATGAATTGTTCGCCAGTATTCCGGACACGGAGGTGCTGGACGAGACTCCGCTGAGCGGTTCGGATTTCTGGGGATTTCTGTCCCGGCCCAATGTGGTCACCAATAGCATGATCAAAAATGGCGCCATCCCGCCCGAGTTCCTCTACCACCGGATGCCCAAGCGGCGGTTCGACGCGGAGACCACCGGTATCCCGGCCATCAGCGTCATGGTGCTGCCCCATCTGACCGACGACCCCGACGCGCTCTTCGACGAGTTGGCGGCCGAGGTCACCACCTGGCCCACCCGCCGTCCGGCGGACCACTGGACGGCCCTCTTCGCCACCCTCGGCGCACGGTTCGGCAACCCCGGAGCCGTCGTCGAGCGCACCGGCCTGTCCATCGGCCGCGTACCCGAGATGCACCGCGCCTTCCCCGAGGCCCGCTTTGTGCACCTCTACCGCCAGGGCCCCGACTGTGCCGTCTCGATGAGCCGCCACTTCAGCTTCCGGATGATCCCGATGCTGTGGGAGATGGCCATCCACTGCGGTCTCGAGACCCCGAGGCATCTGACGCCGCAGCACGCGGCCCAGCTCCCGTCCGACCTGGCCCCGCTGCTGAGCGACCGCTATGACCCGGCGCTGGTGTGGGACCGTCCCATCCCGATCGACGCGTTCGGCACCCTGTGGTCCGAGACGATCGTCGACGGTCTGCGGAAGCTGGACGAGGTCCCGGCGGAGCAGCGCACCGCGCTGTCGTACGAGACGCTGCTGGAGGAGCCGGAGAAGGAGCTGATCCGGCTCGCCGAGTTCATCGGCGTGGAACCGCACCGCGACTGGCTGGACGCGTCCATCGCCCACCTCGACGGTGGCCGGCCGGGCGCGGCGAGCAAGCTGGCCGAGGAGGAGCTCACCTCGCTGCTGGAGTCCTGTAGCCCGGGGATGCGGGCGCTGGCCGCCCACCACTAGGGCGCACCTCGTCACCCGGCGGCGGCCGCCCTCCTGGAGGCCGGTCGCCGGGCGGCGCCCGGCGTTCCCTGGCGAGCCCCCGGGGAGACCCATACGTACGGGGCACGCTGTGGCGAGACGTCCATAGCCGGTGCCTATCATCGTGGTGTGCAGTTGCATCAGCTGCGATATTTCGCCACCGTCGCGGAGACCCGGCACTTCACCCGCGCCGCGGAGCTCCTGCATGTCGCCCAGCCCTCGCTGTCCCAGCAGATCCGTGCCCTCGAACGGGAGCTGGGAGCCGATCTCTTCCACCGGGCGCGCGGCAATATCGCCCTCACCGACGCGGGAGAGGCCCTGCTGCCACTGGCCCGCCAGATCCTCGCCGACACCGAGACCGCGCACCGCGAGGTCCAGGAGGTCGCCCAGCTGCGGCGCGGCCGGGTGCGGCTGGGGGCCACGCCGAGTCTGTGCGCCAGCTTCGTCCCCGATGTGCTGCGCCGCTTCCACGACGAGTTCCCGGGCATCGAGCTGATCGTGGACGAGGGCGGTTCCCAGGACCTGGTCCGCACGCTCTCCGCGGGCGAGCTGGACCTCGCGCTGATCATCACCCCGGTGCTCGGCCAGGCCCCCGCCCTCGCCGCCACCGAGCTGCTGCGGGAGGAACTGGTGGTGGCCTCCTCACCCGCGTCCCCACCGCCCACCCGGCGCCGGCGGATCCAGGTCGAGGATCTCCGGGACCGCCCGATGGTGATGTTCCGGCGCGGCTACGACCTGCGGGAATTCACCACGGCGGCCTGTCGGGCGGCCGGTTTCGAGCCGTCCTTCACGGTCGAGGGCGGTGAGATGGACGCGGTGCTGGGCTTCGTACGGGCCGGGCTCGGCATCGCCGTACTGCCGGGGATGGTGGCGGCCCGGTCCGGGCTGCGGATCACGCCGTTCGCGGGCCACGACATGCAGCGCACCATCGCCGTCGCCCACCGGAAGGACGTCGCGCCGCCCCGGGCCGCGCGGGAGCTGCGCCGGGTGATGCTGGAGCATCTGCGGACGGCGGCCGCGGGGGAGTTCAGCCTGCCGCCCACCACGACGCGACTGCTGCCGTAGCGGGGTGGGGGCCTGCCTTACGGGGTGCCCGGCGGTTCTTTCCCCTCCCCGCCCCTTCTCCCGCACCAGGGGCTTCGCCCCTGGACCCAGGGGTCTGGTGGACCAGGGGTTTGGTGGACCCAGGGGTTTGGTGGACCAGGGGTTTGGTGGACCCAGGGGTTTGGTGGACCCAGGGGTCTGGGGCGCCTTCCAGCCCTCCAGGGGGCACCTCCCAGCGGTAGCCGGGGGAGTTTGGGGAGCGGGGTCTGGGGCGGAGCCCCAGTTTCGGGAAGGGGCGGGGAGGGGGCTGTGACGATATGCGGCTCCGCCGCGTGGCCCGCCGCGGGCGGCAAGATCCACCGGACACCCCCGAGCGGGGCGGCGCGCCGTAAGGCCGCCGGGCGTTGGCGCGCCGTAAGGCCGCCGGGCGTTGGCGCGCCGTAAGGCCGCCGGGCGTTGGCGCGCCGGGGATGGTTGGTGTCAGCCCCAGATCGCGTGGGCCAGCCCCACACCCGCGAAAGCGGCGCCCACCCCGACCACCAGGCTCAGCACCACATTCGCCACGGCGAAGAGCCGGGCGCCCTCCTCGGCCAGCCGCAGGGTCTCGTACGAGAACGTCGAATACGTCGTCAGCGCCCCGCACAGCCCCGTGCCCAGCAGCAGTTGCAGCCGCTGGGACGCCGCGCCCTCCGCCGCCGCGCCGGTCAGCAGGCCCAGCACCAGACAGCCCCCGATATTGACCAGGAACGTGCCCCAGGGGAACACCGAGTCGTGCCGTGTCTGCACCGCGCGGTCGGTCAGATAGCGCAGCGGGGCACCGACCATCCCGCCCGCGATCACCAGCAGCCAGTTCACCGGGCCTGCCCCCGCGGGCGCACGATCTCGACCGGGTCGACCACCACGAGGCCGTCACCCACGATCTCCTCCAGCTCCGGCAGGAAGGCCCGCACTCGCTCCTCCGTATCGATGATCACGACGGCCATGGGCAGATCCTCGCCGAGCGACAGCAGTCGCGAGGTGTGGATCAGGGACGAGGAGCCGTACCCCTCGACACCGCGGAACACGCTCGCCCCCGCGAGCCCCGCGCGATGGGCGCGGTGGACGATCTCGGCGGACAGCGGTTTGCGGTGCCAGGTGTCGTTCTCGCCGATGAAGACGGTCAGCCGCAGCGCGGGCTCGCCGGTCATCGGGCCGCCCTCCCGCCGGGGCCGCCGCCGTACCCGCCGAGGACGCGCCGGGTCGCCACCACGGCCGCCCATACGGCCGCCATCGCCATCACGAGCGTGCCCAGCAGATAGCCGAAGGCGATCGCGATACGGCCGTCCTGGATCAGCCGGGTGAAGTCCACGGCGTGCGTCGAGAAGGTGGTGAAGCCGCCGAGCACCCCGGTGCCGAAGAAGGGCCGCACCAGCCGGTGGGCCGTCCACATCTCGGTGATCAGCACCAGGAAGACGCCGATGATCGCGCAGCCGACGACGTTGACCAGCAGGATCGTCCAGGGGAAGGCGCTGGACGGGGTCGGCCACAGCAGCGAAGCGCCGTAGCGGGCCGTCGCCCCGAGCGCGCCGCCCACCGCCACCACACCCACCACGGGGCCCTGCGCTCGCCATGGGCCGTGCCGGGCGGGCGCGACCGGGCCGGTATCGGGGTCGATGGGCTCGTCCACCACATCCGACCGTGAGCTGCCCATAGGGCTCAGATTACGTCGTGACGCGGACACCGGCCGACCGGGACCGACGAAGGGGAGGAGCGGCGAGAGGTATGGGCGCCTTACGGAGAGCGAGGGGCGTGGGCGCGTTACGGAGAGCGAGGGGCGTGGGCGCGTTACGGAGAGCGAGAGGCGTGGGCGCCTTACGGAGGGAGTCCGTCAGTGATCCCGGCGCGCCACGAAGTCGCACAGCGCGTGCAGCACCCGGGTCGCCGGGCCGTCCGGCAGTCGGTTCGCCGCGCTCCGGGCGCGCAGCAGCCGGGCGTGCATCACTGTGCGCGCCTCCGCCAGCGCACCGCAGCGGTGCAGCAGCGCGACGGCCCTCGGCAGCCCGGCGCCCTCCGGGCCCGCGGTGGCGGCGGTCAGGAGGGTGCGCAACTCACCCGCCTCCGGCCGCTCGTCGGCCAGCGCCAGCAGCACCGGGAGGCTGGCCACCCCGATCGCGAGGTCCTTGCCCTGTTCCTTGCCGGAGACCTCGGAGGTGGACGTGATGTCGAGGATGTCGTCGGATATCTGGAACGCGATGCCCAGGTGTTCCCCGTATTCGGCGAGCGTCTGGACGACATGCTCGGGGGCGCCCGTCCGTACCGCCCCCAGTTGCAGCGCCATGGAGATGAGCGCGGCCGACTTCCCGGCCACCACCGTGAAGTAGTGGGAGAGCGGATCGTCCTCGTCCGAGGGGCCGACGAGTTCCCTTATCTGGCCCATGATCAGCCGATTGGTGACCTTGGACTGCAACCGTATGGTCTCCGGGCCGAGTTCCGCGGCGAGCTGGGCCGCCTTCGAGAGCAGCCAGTTGCCCGCGAGGACGGCGGTGGTGTTGCCCCAGCGGGCGTTGACGCTGGGGACTCCGCGCCGGGTGTGGGCCTGGTCCATGACGTCGTCGTGGTAGAGCGAGGCGACATGCACCAGCTCGGCCAGGGCGGCGGCCTCCACGGCGCGGGACGGGTCGGCGGCGGCCGGGTTGGTGGCGTAGGGATCGGTGGCGTACGGATCGGCGCCGGGTGGGGCGGTGGCGTACGGATCGGCGCCGGACGGAGCGGTGGCGTAGGGATCGGCGCCGGACGGAGCGCTGGCGTACGGATCGGCGCCGGACGGAGCGCGCTCGCCGAACTCCGCGCCCACCAGCGCTAGAAGCGGGCGCAGCCGTTTGCCACCGGGGCCGAAGAGATGTCCGGCGACTTCGGCGACGCAAGGGTCCTGGGCCCCGGCGGCGAGCGCGCGCAGCCACTCCTCCGAGGCATCCATTCCGCGTTCCAGCCGGGCCGTGAGCGCGGGGTCGCCGAAGGTGAGCTCCATGGCCATGGAGCCCCTGGGCTCGGTTCTGGCGGACGCGACCATGTCGCGGACCGTAGGCGAGGGCCGCCCCGGAACCCCGAGTTCCGTCAGGAAGGTGCCATTTCCGTATCCCAGGCTTTTCCCCAGGCCCCCGCGAACCCGTCGGCGGGCGCCCGCCCCCTGCCGGTACCGTCAAGCTCGTCGACGCCGACCGTGAGCGAGGAGACCAGCGATGAGCAACCCCTTCGAGAACCCCGACGGCCGCTATCTCGTGCTCGTCAACGAGGAGGGGCAGCACTCGCTGTGGCCCGCCTTCGCCGAGGTCCCCGCGGGCTGGACGGTCGCCCACGGCGAGGACGACCGTCAGGCGTGCCTGGACTACGTCAACGAACACTGGACCGATATGCGTCCCACGAGCCTGATCAACGCGATGGACGGCACCTCGGCCTGATCGCGTTCGCGCACGGTTGGCAGTTTCCGGTCATATCTCTTCCCTTTTTGGCGTCGCATGGCCGTAACGCGTGCCTTACGGTCGCCACGGTGCTCACGGCGTTACGTTGGCGAGGTGACGGACGCGAACGTCGACCTTCCGGCGACCATGCGGGCATGGGTGGTCCCCGCCCCGGGCCGGGTCGAGCAGGTGGAGCTGCCAGTTCCGCGCCCGGCGGAGGACGAGCTGCTGGTCCGGGTCCGGGCCTGTGGCGTATGTCGCACCGATCTGCATGTCCGCGACGGCGATCTGCCCCCGCACCGCAGCCCCGTCGTCCCCGGGCACGAGGCGGTAGGCGAGGTGGTCGCGGCGGGCTCGCGGGCACACGGCCCCGGACCCGGAATCCGGATCGGCGTCCCCTGGCTGCGGCGCACCTGCGGCCGCTGCCGCTACTGCCTCCGGGGCCGGGAGAACCTGTGCCCGTCCTCCGAGTACACCGGCTGGGACGCGGACGGCGGCTACGCCGAGTACGTCACCGTACCGGCGGCCTACGCCTATGAGCTGCCCGCCGGCTACCGCGACGAGGAGCTCGCCCCGCTGCTGTGCGCCGGGATCATCGGCTACCGCGCGCTGCGCCGGGCCGACCTTCCGCCGGGCGGCCGGCTCGGCATCTACGGCTTCGGCGGCTCGGCGCACCTCACCGCCCAGGTCGCCATCTCGCAGGGCGCCGTCGTCCACGTCCTGACCCGCTCACCCGCCGCCCGCGCGCTCGCCCTGGACCTCGGCGCCGCCTCCGCGAACGACGCCTACGACCGTCCGCCCGAGCCGCTCGACGCCGCCATCCTCTTCGCCCCGGTGGGCGAACTGGTCCCGGTCGCCCTGGAGTCCCTGGACGCGGGCGGCACGCTGAGCATCGCCGGGATCTACCTCACCGACATCCCGTCACTCGACTACGACCGGCATCTCTTCCGCGAGCGCACGGTCCGCAGCGTCACCGCGAACACCCGCGAGGACGGCCGCGAATTCCTCGCCGCGGCCGCCGAGCACCGCATCAGCGCCACGGTCACGCCGTACCCCTTCGACCGGGCGGACGCCGCCCTCGACGACCTCGCCGCCGACCGCGTCAACGGGGTGGCGGTGCTGACGATGCCGCACTAGGTGTGTTGTCCGGGGAGGTTGGTGACGCGGCTGGCTGGGGTGTGGCCGCTGATTCCGGTGTGGGGTCGGTGGTAGTTGTACCAGTCCAG
>NZ_BAAAIF010000055.1:0-71172 GCF_039525925.1 Streptomyces javensis
TCGCTCAGCCACGGCCGTACTGCTCCTCTGCCTTCCAGAAGTACACGAATCCCCCGACACCGAAGAGCACCGCCCAGCCCAGGGCCAGCGCCCACACGTGCGGCGGCAGGTTCGACGAGGGGTAATCGTTGATCAGGGCGTACCGCATCAGGTCCATGTACACCGCCGCCGGATTCGCCAGCATGGCATCGCTGAGCCAGCCGCTCGCCCCCGCGTGTTCGAGCGTGCGGGCCAGCGGAAACATCACGCCCGAGGCATACATCCAGGTGCGCAGGATGAACGGCAGCAGCTGCGCGAGATCCGGGGTCTTGGCCCCCAGCCGCGCCACGATCAGTGACAGGCCGGTGTTGAAGACGAATTGCAGGGCCAGCGTGGGGACGATCAGCAGCCAGGCCAGAGCCGGGAAATGACCGAAACTCACCAACACGACGGCCAGCACGATCATCGAGAACAGCAATTGCTGGAGCTGCTGGAGCGCGAACGAGATGGGAAGTGAGGCGCGCGGGAAGTGCAGGGCCCGCACCAGCCCCAGGTTCCCGGAGATCGCCCGCACGCCCGCCATGGCGGAGCTCTGGCTGAAGGTGAAGACGAACACACCCGTCACCAGGAACGGAATGTACACATCGTTCGGCAGGCCCCGGTTGCTCTTCAGCAGCATGCCGAAGATGAAGAAGTACACCGCCGCGTTGAGCAGCGGGGTCGCCACCTGCCACAGCTGACCCAGCTTGGCCTGGCTGTACTGGGCGGTGAGCTTGGCCTGCGAAAAGGCCAGGATGAAGTGGCGTCGGCCCCACAGCTGACGGCTGTATTCACGCAGCCCCACCCGGGCGCCGCTGACCGTGAGGCCATGGGCGGCCGCCAGGGCCGCGAGATTCTCGGGAGGGCGGATCCGTTCGCTGTCCGGAACGAGCAGCTGGCTCACGTAGACACCTTTCGGCACTGCGGCTGGCCTCAGCACTTACGACGGAACGGATGCGTTCCGTCGTTGCGTAACCTAGGGCAGGCGACGACGGAACGCAACCGTTCCGCCGTCGAGTAGGCTCAAGCCATGGAGAAGGAGCCAACCAAGCCCCGGCGGGTGCCCGCGGGCGCCGCAGTGCTCCAGGAGAACGTCACGGACGCCATTCGCACGGCGGTCTTCGAGGAGCTGGCGACCGTCGGCTATGGGCGCATGTCGATCGAACGAGTGGCGCGCCGGGCCGGGGTGGGGAAGGCGGCCATCTACCGTCGCTGGCGTTCGAAACTTCCCATCGTTCTCGAGGTCGTCTCGGCCTTGGCGGTCCAGGGTCTGCCGACACCGGACACCGGTTCCCTGCAAGGCGACATAAAGGTTCTGCTGGAAGCGACGGCTCGGGTTCTCTGGCATCCGATGGCCGCGCAAATCATTCCCGACCTCTTCGCGGAATCCGCGCGCAACCCGGATATGGCCCAGGCATTGCAAGCGGCGGTGCGGGACTCCCAGCGCGGGGTCGCCGAAGTGGTCATCCGCAACGCGGTCGACCGGGGGGAGCTGTCCGCCGATACGGACGTCGATCTCGCTCTCGACCTGGCCAGCGGCCCTCTTTACTGGCGCCTGAGCACCATGCGATCGCCCCTCCCCGAGGGATACCTGGACGGCCTGGCCGCGGCGACCACCGCTGCTCTGGCCGCCGCTCGCATTTCCCGCTGAGCGGCGGCGGGTCGTCTCACCCGGCCGGTCGTCTCACCCGGCCGGTCGTCTCACAGCTCCAGGGTGAAGGCCCAGAGGGTGATGTCCGTGCCGGGGAGGGGCGCCCAGTCGCGCTCCGGGGCGCGGGTGAAGCCCAGGCGCTCGTACAGGCGGTGGGCGGCGGTCATCGACCGCTGGCTGCTGATCACTATCCGCCGCAGGCCCTGTGCGCGGGCCCGGTCCAGGCAGGCTCGCACGAGCGCTTCGGCGGCGCCGCGGCGGCGGGACTCGGGGCGGACCGCCAGCATCCGGAACTCGCCCTCGCCGGGGCGGGCCAGCTCCGCGTACGCCCCGCCGTGCACGGCGAACGCCACGGCGCCCAGCACCTCGTCGCTCGCCGCGTCCGCCGCGACCAGCAGCTCGGCCTCGGCGGCCCGGCGGCGGGCGTCGCGCAGGGTGGCGAGATAAGAATCACTGTCCCCGAAGTCCAGGAGGTCGTCCCCGAGATACACCTGTGCGGTGAGCTCTCCTATTTCGTCCAGTTCCTCGTCCCGCGCGCGCCTGATGGTGATGTCCATCCCCGCAGTCTGCCGCAGGCCGGGTCCGGCGTCACTGGGTGACGGCGGTGATCACTCCGGTGGAGCCCGCGCGCTTGTTGGCGGCGTCGGCTTCCTGGTGGGTGACATAGCGCCGGACCGTGCCGTCCGGCAGCGTCAGCTCATAGACGACAACGGGTTGGGGCGGCCATTGTGCTGCCGTTCCGCCGCAGTTGCAGGCCATGGTCTTCCCTGCCTTTCCCTCGGGTCGGTGGTGGGGTGTGGGGGTCAGTCCAGCCATCGCGAGGCGACTCCGGCCAGGTAGGAGAGGGTCAGTGCGGTGGCCGGGAGGTGGAACCACGCGGTGGTGTGCAGCAAGGAGGCGTAGACGGCCATGGCGGCGGCCACCCATGTGCTGGTGCACCAGCCGCAGTTCACCAGGTAGGTGGGGCGGGAGTCGTCGCCGAAGTGGTCGGCGACCCAGGTCCTGAACCCCGCCGCCAGGGTGTCCTTGGTGATGAAGCGGGTGATCCGGCAGGTGGTGCCGAGGGCGAGAAGGAACGCGGCGAGGCTCATCGGATCGTTTCCTCCCCGGGTGGTCATACGGGGGTCGGCGCGGCCGATGTCACTGCTGGGTCGGCGCTGCCGATATCACTCATTAGAGGCACGGCAGGCGATGGCAGGCCATACCCCTTGGCGCGCTTTCGCCCGAATAGCCGAGCGCTTGTCATACAAGCTCGGTGCCACGCGCGCCCTGATGCGCCAAACGAGTGATGGCCGCCGCGAGCCCTTGAGCACCGCCGAGGGGCGTGGATAACTGGAAACGTGGCCGCCGAGGTCGCCCCATACCTCGTCGGCCACCCCAGGAGCTGGGCGTCCGCCCGTGGCTCCGCCCTTCATCCGCGCACCGTTCCCGCGCGCCGACCGGCCGCCCGTGGCTCATCCGTTGCTCCGGTGCGGCCTGTCCCGACCGCGCGGTGACGACGAGGCGTTCACCGGCGGTGTGCCCACGTCCGTCGGTATGCCGTCGGCGCACGGGCGCACCTCACCCGACCCCTTCCCCGGGAGGACCGACCATGACCTCGACCGCTCTCGCGACCGCCACCACCAACGCCGCCGCGGGCTACTGGCCGCCAGTGGGACCGCCGACGCTGCTCGCCGTGGTGCCCGACTCGGGCCCCGCCGCCGGTGGCAACTACGTCCGGCTGTTCGGGCAGAACCTGCGCGGCGTCACCAGTGTGTCCTTCGGCGGCACGCCCGCCACCATCGTCTACCAGGACAACCCCGGCGGTGGCGGCGGCGGTGGCTGGGGTGGCGGCGGAGGAGGCTGGGGCGGTGGCGGAGGAGGTGGCTGGCCCGGTGGCGGCGGCAACCCCGGCTATGACGGCATCGTGGTGATAGCCCCGCCGCACGCGCCCGGCACCGTCCAGGTCACCGTCACCACCGCCGCCGGGACCAGCAACGGCCTGCCGTACACCTACGTGGCCCCGGCCCCGCCCGCCGCCGTCGCCATCACCCCGACCGTGGGCCCGACCACCGGCGGCACCGTGTACGTGATCACGGGCACCAATCTGACCGGCGTCACCAGCGTCACCTTCGGCGGAAGCCCCTCGACCATCCTGGCCATCAACCCCGCCGGGACCACCCTGATCGGCATCACCCCGGCGGGCCCGGCCGCGGGCGGCAACGTCACCGTGACCCTCACCGGGCCCGGCGGCAGCGGCAACGTGCCCGGTGGCTTCACCTACTTCGTCGCGCCGCCCGCACCCGTGCCCGCCGCCATCACGCCCGCCACCGGACCCGCCGCCGGCGGCACCGCGTTCACCATCACCGGCACCAACCTCGGCGGTGTGCTGGGCGTGCTGTTCAACGGCGTACCCGCCACCGGTGTGACCGCCACCCCCACGACGGTGGCCGGTATCACCCCGCCCGGGGCGGTCGGCAACGCGACCGTCACCCTGGTGACGGCCTTCGGCACGGTCACCGTCCCCGGCGGCTTCCTCTACGTCTGACCGCTGCGTCTGACCACGCACATCCGGCCGAACCGCGCCGGTCACCGGGCCCCTTCCACCAGGGGCCCGGTGACCGGCGACGGCGTCCGTTCGAGCCGCCGGTCACCTTTGCTCGTTCCCGGCCGTCAAGGGCGGTATGGATGTCTACGAAGCGGTCATGAGCCGGCGGGCGGTGCGCGGGTTCACGGATGAGCCGGTTCCGAGGAAAGTGCTGGAGCGGGTGCTCTCCGCCGCGGCCCGTTCACCCTCCGGCGGGAACCTCCAGCCGTGGCGGACCTATGTGCTCTCCGGTCCGCCGCTGGCCGAGCTCAAGAAGCGCACCGCCGAGCGAGTGGCCGCGGAGGATCGCGGGGACGAGCGGGAGTACCCGATGTACCCGCCCGAGCTGAGCGGTCCGTATCGAGAGCGCCGCGCCGAGGCCGCCGAGCGGCGGTACGCCGCACTCGGCATCCCACGGGACGATCCGCGGGCCCGCCACAGGGCCGTCGCCGCCAACTGGGACTGCTTCGGTGCGCCCGCCGCGCTGTTCTGCTACCTCGACCGCCGTATGGGACCGGCCCAGTGGGCCGACGTCGGGATGTATCTCCAGACCGTGATGGTGCTGCTCCGCGCCGAGGGGCTGCACAGCTGCACCCAGATGGCGTGGTCGGTGTACCGCCGGACCGTCGCGGAGGTCGTATCGCCCCCCGAGGGGCTGATCCTCTTCTGCGGCATGTCGATCGGCCACGAGGACGTCGGCGTGCCGTACGCCCGCACGGAACGGGCACCGCTCGCCCAGACGGTCACCTTTCTCGATGACTAGAATCGCGTGCTCAATTCACAGATTATCGCCGCCAAGGCGCATACATTCACTTGACCACGCCCCTTCATCATGTGCATTCTGCACACGATGAACTTACCCGTGGAAGGCGAAGCCATGCCCCGTGTCCCGGAAATCGAAGTGATCATCTGCGGTGCCGGTGCCGCCGGACTGACACTCGCCATCGATCTCGCCCGCAGAAATGTCGGCTTCCTGTTGATCGACAAGGCGGCCGGGCCCTTCAGGGGATCCCGGGGCAAGGGGATCCAGCCCCGCAGCCAGGAGGTGTTCGAGGACCTCGGCGTCATCGACCGGATCGTGGCCTCCGGCGGGGAGTACCCCGTACAGCGCTTCTACACGGACGAGGGGCCGGTCGACCGGTCCGCCGTCGAACTGTCCGGCCCGACGCCGGCGGAGCCGTACCAAATACCCCTGCTGGTCCCGCAGTTCCTCACCGAGCGCTGTCTGCGCGAGCGGCTGGCCGAGCTCGGGCACGCCCCGCTCTACGGCCACGAGCTCACCGGCGTCGACCAGGACGACGACGGCGTGTCCGCGCGGATCGCCACCCCGTCCGGGGAGCGGACCGTGCGCGCCGCCTATCTCGTGGGCGCCGACGGCGGATCGAGCTTCGTCCGCAAGTCCCTGGACATCGGCTTCCCCGGCCGGACGCTCGGCGTGCGGGCCGTCGTTGCCGACGTCCGCGCCGACGGCGTCTCCGCGGACGCCTGGCACCGCTGGGGCCACAGCACGGACGCGCAGATCTCGCTGTGCCCGCTGTACGGCACGGATATCTTCCAGTACCAGGGGCCCGTCCCCTTCGACGTGGACATCGACCTGTCGGCGGCGGGTCTGACCGCGCTCTTCCACGAGCGCACGGGCCGCACCGACATCGTCGTCCGCGAGGTGTCCTGGGCCTCCGTCTTCTCGATGAACGCCCGCCTGGCCGACACGTATCGGCGGGGCCGGGTGCTCCTGACCGGTGACGCAGCCCACGTCCATCCGCCGACCGGCGGGCAGGGCCTCAACACCGGCGTGCAGGACGCGTACAACCTCGGCTGGAAGCTCGCCGCCGTCCTGGACGGTGCGCCGGACCCCCTCCTGGCCAGCTACGAGCAGGAGCGCCGCCCGATCGCCGAGGCCGTCCTCGGCCTCTCCGAGCGGCTGCTGGAGGCCGCGAAGGGCCGCTTCACCAGCCGGGGCCGCGAGGTCAGCCAGCTCGACCTCGGCTATGTGGACTCGCCCCTCACGATCGCCGCCCCGCGCCGGGACAAGGGCCCGCTGGCGGGCGAACGCGCCCCCGACGCGCCCCTCACCGGCGCCGGAGGGCTCGACACCCGCCTCTTCAGCCTCTTCCAGGGCCCCCACTGGACCCTGCTGGGCTACGAGGCCGACCGCGCCGCCGCCCCGACCGCCCGCAAGGGCCTGCACATCCACACCACCGGCCTTCGTGGCGATCTGAACGACACCGGGGGCCACGTGCGTGACGCGTACGGCCTGGCGGCCGGGCAGTGGGTGCTCATCCGTCCCGACGGATACATCGCGGCCATCGCCGACCTTCACACCATCGAGGCCCACCTCGACGCCGTCGGGTTGCGTACCGGGGGTGCCTCACCCGGGTGGCGGTAGTCTCTGGCCATGGCCACACGACGCCAGCGGCAGGTCACGCAGCGACGGCTGCATGAATCGATCATCGACCTCATCGCGATCATGAACCAGCCGCACCGGGACGAGATCCTCATCGCCGAAGCGGGCATCCAGCTCGACCGGGCGCTCTTCCCGCTGATCGTGGGCATCCACCGGTTCGCCCCGATCGGCGTGGTCGAGCTCGCCGACCGAGCGGGCCGCGACCACACCACGGTCAGCCGCCAGGTCGCGAAGCTCGCGGAGTTGGGTTTGGTGGAGCGTCGCCCCAGCGCGGAGGATCGCCGCGTGAAGGAAGCCCTCCTCACGGAGGAGGGGCGCCGCGTCATCGACGCGATCGACGCCGCGCGCGGTCGGCTCAACCAGCCGGTGTTCGAGCAGTGGAGCGACCGGGATCTGGTCGAGCTGGAACGGCTCATGCGGCGCTACGTGGACGACTTGGTCGGTTTGTCCGCGGCCGGAAAGGCCGCGGACGACCGCTGATCCTTAGGCCGTGCCGAGGTGGTCGAGCTGCCCCGCCTTGGCGCTGCGTATGAGGGCGCCGAGGGCGATGGGTGTGGTGGTGAGGATGGTGTCGGGTTCGTCGCTCTCTCGGAGCCGGATGGTGGCGCTGTCGGGCGCCGAGACGTAGAGGCAGTTGGCCCCTTGGGCGCTGTACGAGGACTTCCGCCAGCGGTGGGTCCGCATGGGCTCCGCCCTATGCCGTGCCGAGGTGGTCGAGCTGCCCTGCCTTGGCGCTGCGTATGAGGGCGCTGAGGGTGGTGGGTGTGGTGGTGAGGATGGTGTCGGGTTCGTCGCTCTCTCGGAGCCGGATGGTGGCGTGGTCGAGTGCGGAGATGTAGAGGCAGGCGTTGCCTTCCCCGCTGAACGAGGACTTTTGCCAATCGCGAGCGGACAACTCATTCACCTTTCAGGGTGCGGATGATGCTTTGGATGAGGTCGCGTGATCGGCTCTCCGGGAGCGCGACCGTTTCCATACGGTCCAGCACGACGCGGTACTTCTCCAACTGGGCCGCTGCATCGAGGAGTTCGGAGCCATGTTCCGTATCGAGCTGCACGGTGTCCAGTTGTGGGACCTGCCCAGCGGCGTAGAGGATCGACTGTCCCGAGCCGGGGAACGATCCGGCCTCGAAGGGGATCACGACCACCTTGATGTGGCCGTGCTCGCTCATGTCCAGGATGTGCTGCAACTGCGCCCGTGCCATGTCCGGTCCTCCGAAGCGCATCCGCAGGGCGGCCTCATGGACGATGGCCGTATAGGGCGTGGGTTTGTCGCGGTAGAGGATGGCCTGCCGTTTGACACGATGCGAGACGCGATGCTCCACCTCTGGCGGAGGCAGCGTCGGTACCACCTGCCGGAAGATCTCGCGGGCGTGCTCGGCCGTCTGAAGCAGGCCGGGTACGTGCGCGATGTACGCCGTGCGCAGCGCCACGGCGTGGTGTTCGAGCTCGGCCAGGTCGAGCAACCCGGTGGGCAGGATTTCCCGGTACTCCTCCCACCAGCCGCGCTTGCGCTGTGCCGCCATGTCGATGAGCGCCGCGATCAGAGCTTCGTCCGCACACGAGTAGTTCCGCGCCAGCGCTCGCAGCCGCTCCGCGCTGACTCCGAACCGGCTCGCCTCGATGTTGCTGATGGCCGTCTGATTGGTGCCGAGCAGGCGCCCGGCCTCGGTCGATGACAGACCGGCCCGCTCCCGGAGCCTGCGCAGCTCGGTGCCGAGGCGGAGTTGGCGTGCTGTCGGAACGCTTCTCTGAGGCATTCGCCGATTCTCTCTGCTCATGCGCAACAGGCGCGTCACTCACACGAGTGGTATGCCAAGCACTTCGATTCGTGTCGTCGAATATCTTATGCGAGCGAGGCTACGGTGTGGGCCCGGACACGGTCCAACTCCTCGTACCAAACGGAGACTTCATGCCCACCCCTGCGCTGGAAACACCGGAAAACCCCTGGTCGTACTCGCTCCGACTGCCCCACGACCCCCGCGCCGCAGGCGTCGCCCGCACTACCCTCCGTGCGGTCCTCGCCCGGCACGGGCTAGGTGAGCTCACCGATCCCGCGACCCTCGTCGCGAGCGAGATGGTCACCAACGCCTACCGCCACACCACCGGCCCGGCCGAAATGCGCATCCGCGCCGTGGAGGAGGGGCGTCTGCGGATCAGCGTGTGGGACACCAATCCGGACATCCCGCCTCCCTTCGACAAGCCCCCGGCCCTCTTCGACCGTTCGTCCGCCCTCGCCGAGGCCGCCGCGAACACCGAGGCCACGTACGGCCGCGGCCTCCTCATCGTCCGGATCTGCGCCGACAACTGGGGCGGTTACGCCCTCGCCGACGAGCTCTTCGGGCGGAGCGGCAAGCTGCTCTGGTTCGAGCTCGCACCGCAACACCCCTGCGACGCCTTCGAGATCGCCGCCTAACGCCCACGCCCACCGGGCGTCATCGCCGGTGGGAAGGAGTTCAGCTCCGGCTCCCCGTAGGACTCGTAGGGTTCGTCCTTCTCCTGGCTCGTGTCCGGGTCCATCGCGCAGGGCCCACCGCTGCCCCCGCTGAGCCGCCGGAACTCCGCCTCCCACGTGATCCCGGTGCTGAAGCCGCCGTCGCGCTCGGCCTCGACGCTCCACTCCTCGAGCTGCTCGTCCTTCCCGAACCGCGTGATGCGCCACCCCTCCGCCTTGAGGTGGTCCCGCGCCCTGCGCAGCGCGGGCAGCGCCTCCGCCCGGTCCACCTTGCCGATCGACCACCCGTGGATCAGCTGGTACGCGCCCTCCACGGGCGGGTCGGCGAAGCTGAACAGGCCGTCCGGGTAGCAGTAGTTGGAGTCGTAGGTGTTGTGGTTGTCGACATCGACGTAACCGCCCTCAACCGTGCGGTCGATGCCGAGCGCGGCGTAGGCGTCCCGGGAGTACCCGGAGAGCTGACGCGCCCGCTTCTCGGGGTCGACGTCGGGATAGGTGGAATCGGCGCTCGCGTACGCGAGCCCCGCGAGTCCGGCCACGGCCAGGGCCAGCAGGCCGGCGCATCCGACACGCCACCCATCGCCGCCCTTTCTGGCGGGCGCCTCACTTTCGGTCATATACCGGACGGTAGGTCCCGGGCCCGGTGGCCCGGATCCGCGTGGCCGCTCAGGACGGCCTAGGTATCGGTACTCACGTCAGGACGGTCGCGGAGAGGTCGCGCAGATCGTCGAAGGCCCGGAGGAGGTGCGCGTCCAGCCCCGGTTCGGGGTCGTCGAGCCAGGCCCCGGCCGCGTGGTGGAAGGTGGCCCAGCCGGTCTGGGCGGCCAGGTCGGCCAGCCGGTCGGCGACACCGCGCTGCCGTAGGGCCTCCGCCACGGCTTCGGTGAGGGACGCGGCCTTGGCGAGCTCGCGTTCGCGGAGTGTGGGTGTCGAGGCGATGATCGCCAACCGTGGTTCGGAGAACGCGCGGTTCTCCTCGAGGAGCCAGCCGGCCTTCCGGAAGGCGTGGAGCAGTACGTCGAGCGGGCGCAGCCCGTCGGGCGCCTCGGCCACCTCGCGCGTCAGCGTGGCACGCAGATCGGCCTCGCCGCCGAAGAGCACCTCGCGCTTGTCCGGGAAGTGCCGGAAGAACGTGCGCTCGTTGACGCCCGCCCGGGCGGCGATCTCGGCCGTGGTCGTCCGGTCGAATCCGCGCTCCCGGTACAGCTCCAAGGCCGCCTGCTGAAGGCGGCGGCGCGCTTCTGCTCCGCTCCGTGGCACGCCTTGAGGGTACCGCACATGCCAGTGACTGACATTTCGTTGCGCCAGTGACTGGCGCTACCGTAAAGTCAGTGACTGGCGCTAAGTTGCGCCAGTCACTGGCGTTACGGGAGAGACTCGCATGCATGTCTTTGTCACTGGTGGTTCCGGGCTGACCGGCCCCACCGTCGTCGCCGAGCTCGTCGCGGCCGGTCACACCGTCACCGGTCTGGCGCGTTCGGACGGCGCCGCCGCCCGGCTGGAGTCGCTGGGCGCCACCCCGCACCGCGGCTCCCTGGAGGACCTCGACAGCCTGCGGAGCGGCGCCGAGGCCGCCGACGGCGTCCTGCACATGGCCTTCGGCGGCGACTTCGCCGACCCCGACGACCTGGTGCGGCGCGACCGCACCGCGATCGAGGCGCTCGGGCGGGCGCTGGCGCACTCGGGCAAGCCGTTCGTCTCCACCTCCGGCACGCTGGTCATGCCCGGAGGGCGGGAGAGCACCGAGAAGGACGAGCCCGACACAGCCGGGATCGCGGGCTTCCGGATCCCGGGCGAGCGGGCCTGCCTGGGCTTCGCCGCCCAGGGGGTGCGCGCGAGCGTGGTCCGGCTCGCTCCGACGGTCCATGGGCCTGGGGACTACGGGTTCATCGGGATGCTCGTCGCCACTGCCCGGAAGTCCGGGGTCTCGGCGTACGTCGGGGACGGGGGCAACCGGTGGCCCGCGGTCCATCGGCGCGACGCGGCCGTGCTGTTCCGCCTGGCGTTGGAGGGGGCTCCGGCGGGGAGTGTGCTGCACGGGGTGGCCGAGAGCGGCGTCCCCTTCAGGAGCATCGCGGAGACGGTCGGGCGGGGCCTTGGCCTGCCCACGGTTTCCCTGACCCCCGAGGAGGCGGCCGGGCACTTCGTCAGCCCGGCCATGGCGACCTTCTACGGCTTCGACGGGCCGGTTTCCAGCTCCCACACCCGGGAGCTGCTGGGCTGGGCGCCGGCCCATCCGACCCTGCTCGAGGACGTGGAACACGGCGACTACCTGACCGCCCCGGCCACCTGACGCCCCCTGGCGTCGGCGCCGTACGGACGGCGAACGGGCCGTCGGCTCCCCCCGAGGGGAGCCGACGGCCCGTTCGCCGTCAATCCGCGCGGCCCGCCGCCAAGGCGTCAGTGGCCGCCCGGGGCGCCCGCCGTCGCGGGCGGGAGGTCGGTCTGGACGCCGGGGTCGCCCGCGTCCGCCTTGTAGTCGGCGGAGGCCGTCTCGTCCACGCCGTCCGGCGCCTTGACCGCCCGCAGGACCAGCGTCAGGACCACCGTGACCACCACGTTGAGCACGAAGGCGGTGAGGCCGATGTAGCCGATCTCGCCGATCCCGGGCACATCGGCGGTGTTGCCGAAGTGCTTCTGGGTGCCGCTCGGGGTGTCGTACGCCTTCCACGTTCCGTAGACCATGCCGACCGCCCAGCCCGCCAGCAGCGCCCAGCGGTGGAACCAGCGGGTGAACAGCCCGCCCACCAGGGCCGGGAAGGTCTGGAGGATCCAGATTCCGCCCAGCAGCTGGAAGTTGATCGCGACGGTCTTGTCCATGCCCAGCACGAAGATCAGCGCACCGACCTTCACCAGCAGCGAGACCAGCTTGGAGACCTTGGTCTCCTCCTCGGCCGTGGCGTTCGGCCGCAGGAAGTCCTTGTAGATGTTGCGGGTGAAGAGGTTGGCCGCGGCGATCGACATGATGGCCGCCGGGACGAGCGCGCCGATGCCGATCGCGGCGAAGGCGACGCCCGTGAACCAGTCGGGGAACATGTCCTCGAAGAGCTGGGGGATGGCCAGCTGGCCGTTCTCGACCTGCACCCCGGCGGCGATGGCCATGAAGCCCAGCAGCGCCAGCAGCCCCAGCATCAGCGAGTACAGCGGCAAGATCGTGGTGTTGCGGCGGATCACCTCACGGCTGCGGCTGGAGAGCGTCGCCGTGATCGAGTGCGGGTACATGAACAGGGCGAGCGCCGAGCCCAGGGCCAGCGTGCCGTACGCCCATTGCCCCTCCGCGGCCGGCGCGAGCCCGCCCGCCCCGGCCTTGGTGAACTTGTCGTTCGCCGCGCTGAAGATGTCGTCGAAGCCACCCAGCTTGATCGGGATGTAGATGATCGCCACCGCGATGACGATGTAGATCAGGGTGTCCTTGACGAACGCGATCAGCGCGGGGGCGCGCAGCCCCGAGGAGTAGGTGTACGCCGCGAGCACACCGAAGGCGATCAGCAGCGGCAGGTCCTTGATGAACCAGTTGGTGTTCTCGCCGCCGCCGACGCCCATCACGTCCAGCACCGCCTGGATGCCCACCAGCTGGAGGGCGATGTACGGCATGGTCGCGAGGATGCCGGTGATCGCGACGGCCAGCGAAAGGCCCTTGGAGCCGAAGCGGCCGCGGACGAAGTCCGAGGTGGTGACGTACCCGTGCTTATGGGACACCGACCAGAGCCGGGGCAGGAAGGTGAAGATCAGCGGGTAGACCAGGATGGTGTACGGGACCGCGAAGAACCCGGCCGCGCCGGTCGCGTAGATCGCGGCCGGGACGGCGACGAAGGTGTACGCGGTGTACAGGTCGCCACCGAGCAGGAACCAGGTGATCCAGGTGCCGAAGCTGCGGCCGCCCAGCCCCCACTCGTCGAGGTTGTTGGCGTTCTCGGCGGCGCGCCAGCGCGCGGCCAGGAAGCCCATGACCGTGACGGCCACGAAGAAGAAGATGAAGACGGCGAGCGCGACGCCGTTCACTCCGTTCATGCGGAGTCACCCCCCTTGCGCTCCCGCCGCTCGCGGCGGACCAGGACGTAGGCGACCGAGGTCAGCACGGCCGAGATCGGCACCCAGAGCATCTGGTACCAGTAGAAGAACGGGATCCCGATGAGGGTCGGCTCGACCTTGCCGTACGAACCGACCCAGAGCATCCCGACAAACGGGGCGATCAGGCACAGAGCGGCCACGACGCGCGTGGGCGTCACGACCGGTCTCCTGCCGGGTGAAGCGGACGTGTCTGACATGTGGCGGGCTCCAGTCCCCTCGGCTCATCACCTACGGCACAGTCGATCACCTGGATCACAGCTGATCATTTGTGTAATGCGCAGGAAATCTAAGCCCGGGGCCCGGCGGCAGTCACTACCCGTCCGTATATCGGTATGAGAAAGATAGCCGGTCAGCCGTATCACGGTCCGGCTCGGACGGTAGCGCTCCTCAGTCGTTCGGCCGCTGGAGCCGGGCCACGAACTTGTAGCGGTCCCCGCGGTAGACCGACCGCACCCACTCCACCGGCTCCCCGGCCGCGTCCCGCGAGTGCCGCGAGAGCATCAGCATCGGCAGCCCCACGTCCGTGCCCAGCAGGCCCGCCTCGCGCGGGGTGGCCAGCGAGGTCTCGATGGTCTCCTCGGCCTCGGCCAGCCGGACGTCGTACACCTCGGCCAGCGCCGTGTAGAGCGAGGTGTACTTCACCAGGCTGCGGCGCAGCGCGGGGAAGCGCTTGGCGGACAGATGGGTGGTCTCGATCGCCATCGGCTCGCCGCTGGCCAGCCGCAGCCGCTCGATGCGCAGCACCCGACCGCCGGCGGCGATGTCCAGCAGCCCGGAGAGCCGGTCGTCGGCGGTGACGTAGCCGATGTCCAGCAGCTGGGAGGTGGGCTCCAGGCCCTGGGCCTTCATGTCCTCGGTGTACGAGGTGAGTTGCAGCGCCTGGGAGACCTTGGGCTTGGCCACGAACGTGCCCTTGCCCTGGATCCGCTCCAGGCGACCCTCGACGACCAGCTCCTGGAGCGCCTGGCGCACGGTGGTGCGCGAGGTGTCGAACTCCGCGGCCAGGGTGCGCTCCGGTGGGACCGGGGTGCCCGGTGGCAGGGTCTCGGTCATCTCCAGCAAGTGGCGCTTGAGGCGGTAGTACTTCGGGACGCGCGCGGTGCGTGCCCCATTGGAGCCGTTGCCGTCGCTCTCGGCCGTCGTGGTGGCCGCCGCTGCCGCCGTTGCCCCCTCGGTCTCCATCGCGCCCTCTCCGACTCCTGGTCCGCTGCCGTCACCGGCGTCCACCGCCGTCACCGGTCTCCTGAAGAATCCAGCGCCTCACATCGTGGCACGGTCCCGGCTCCGGGCGGCCTGCCGGTCCGGATGTCGGGAAGTGTCGGTCCGGTAACGGAGCCTCCGGTGACTCTTATGCACCCTTGACACCCCAAAAGGTCTAGGCCAAGCTGCGGGCACTGGTCTGGACCATTAAACCCCCTGATCCGGCCTTCTGAGGAGAGTGCTGTGAAGCGTGGGCTCATAGCGGCGACGGGTGTCGCGGCAATGCTGGTATCCGTCGCGGCCTGTGGGTCCGACGGCGATGACGACAAGGCCGGAGCGGACGGTTTTAAGGGGCAGACGCTCACCGTCTGGGCGATGGACGGCTCCACGCCGGACGGCTGGACGAAGGATGTCAAGGCCGCTTTCGCGAAGAAGACGGGCGCCAAGCTGAAGCTGGAGATCCAGCAGTGGAACGGCATCCAGCAGAAGGTGACCACCGCGCTCTCGGAGTCCGACCCGCCGGATGTGCTGGAGATCGGCAACACCCAGACCCCGTCCTACGCGCAGACCGGCGGCCTGGCCGAACTCGGTGACCTGAAGAAGTCGATCGGCGCCGACTGGGCGGAGTCGATCAACAAGTCCGCCGTCTACGACGGCAAGCAGTACGCGGCGCCGTGGTACGCGGCCAACCGGGTCGTCCTCTACAACAAGAAGATCTGGGCCGAGGCCGGGATCAAGGACACCCCCAAGACCCGTACCGAGTTCTTCCAGGACCTCGACGCCATCAAGAAGAAGACCGACGCCGAGCCCATCTATCTCCCGGGCCAGAACTGGTACTTCTTCGACGGGCTGACCATCGGCACCGGCGCCGACCTGGTGAAGAAGGACGGCGACAAGTGGGTCTCCAACCTCGCCGACCCCAAGGTCGGCAAGGCCATGGACATCTACAAGCAGTACCAGTCCTTCAGCAAGGCCCCCAAGGACAAGGACGAGGCCACCCCGCAGCAGGGCGAGGTCTTCGCCAAGGGCAAGACCGGCGCCTTCATCGGCATGGGCTGGGAGGCCGGGATCGCCATCAAGGCCAACCCGAAGATCGAGAAGGACATCGGCTACTTCACCATCCCGGGCGAGGCCGCGGGCAAGCCGGAGGGCGTCTTCCTCGGCGGCTCCAACCTCGCGGTCGCCGCGGGCAGCGAAAAGCAGGAACTGGCCAAGGAGTTCCTGAAGATCGCGCTCAATGACACCTACGAGGGACAGCTCGCCAAGGAAGGCGGTGTCATCCCCAACAAGGAGTCGCTCCAGACGCAGCTCAAGGGCAACCCCGCCGGGCAGGCGGCCGCCCCGGCCGCCGCGACCGGCGGCACCACCCCGCTGATCCCCGAATGGGCCGCGGTGGAGAACGCCCCCAACCCCATCAAGACCTATATGACCGCCGTGCTCACCGGTAAGTCGCCCGCCGAGGCGGCCAAGTCGGTCGAGGGCGAGCTGAACAAGCGTCTCAGCCAGGAGCGTTGAGCCCGATGGCCGTAGCGACCGAACGCCAGGACCCCGGCCCGGCGGCGGCCGGGGTCCGCCGGGGCGGGGCACCGCCGGGCCCTCGCCGCCCGGCCCCGGGCCCCGCCGGGCGCACACGGCTGACCGGCGCCGCCCCGTACCTCCTGCTGCTGCCCGCGCTGGTGGCGACCGCGCTGCTGCTGGGCTGGCCGCTGGTCAAGGACGGCCTGCTGTCGTTCCAGAACCTCAATATGCGGCAGCTGATCCAGCACCTCACCGAGTGGAACGGGGTCGACAACTACCGCGAGACGCTGACCAGCGAGGACTTCTGGCGGGTCACCCTGCGGTCGGTGATCTTCACCGCGGCCAACGTGGTGCTGATCATGGTGCTCGGCACCCTGGTCGGACTGCTGCTGGCCCGCCTCGGCAGCAAGATGCGGCTGCTGCTCTCGGTCGGCCTGGTGCTGGCCTGGGCCATGCCGACCATCGCCGCCACCACCGTCTTCCAGTGGCTCTTCGCCACCCGCTTCGGGGTGGTCAACTGGGTGCTGGACGCGCTCGGCTGGCACTCCATGGCGCACTACAACTGGACCGGCGGCCAGTTCTCCACGTTCTTCGTCATCACCGTGCTGATCGTCTGGGGGTCGATCCCCTTCGTGGCGATCAACCTCTACGCCGCGACCACCACCATCCCCGGCGAGCTCTACGAGGCGGCCGCGCTCGACGGCGCCGGCACCTGGAAGAGCTTCACCTCGGTGACCCTCCCCTTCCTCAAGCCGTTCCTGCTGGCCACGACGTTCCTCGAAGTCATTTGGGTCTTCAAGGCGTTCACCCAGGTCTTCGCGATCAACGAGGGCGGCCCCGACCGGCTCACCGAGACCCTGCCCGTCTACGCCTTCGTCGAGGGCGTCGGCAACCAGCACTACGGCATGGGCGCCGCGATCTCGCTGCTGACCATCGCGGTCCTGCTGGCGCTGACCTCCTACTACCTCCGGATCGTGCTCAGGCAAGAGGAGGACGAGCTGTGAAGCGCTCGCCACTCGCCCGGCTGTGGCCCAACGCGACCGCCGTCGTGCTCTTCATCGGCTTCGTGTTCCCCGTCTACTGGATGTTCAGCACGGCCCTCAAGCCGACCTCGGACATCATCTCCGAGGACCCGGTGTGGTTCCCGACCGGAGCCACCCTCGAACACTTCCAGAAGGCCATGGACGCCGAGAACTTCTGGACCCTGGTGGGCAACTCGCTCACCGTCACCCTCTCGGCGGTCGGCCTCTCGCTGCTGATCGCGCTGCTCGCGTCGTTCGCCCTCGCCCGGATGCGGTTCAAGGGGCGCCGCGGCTTCCTGCTGACCTTCATGATCGCGCAGATGGCGCCCTGGGAGGTCCTGGTCATCGCCATCTACATGCTGGTGCGCGACGGCGACATGCTGAACAGCCTGCTTCCGCTGACCATGTTCTACATGGTCATGGTGCTGCCCTTCACCATCCTCACGCTCCGCGCCTATGTGGCCGCGATCCCCAAGGAGCTGGAGGAGTCGGCGATGGTGGACGGCTGCACCCGTCCGCAGGCGTTCATCCGGGTGATCTTCCCGCTGCTCGCCCCCGGCCTGATGGCCACCTCGCTCTTCGGCTTCATCACGGCCTGGAACGAATTCCCGCTGGTGCTCATCCTGAACAAGGACCCGGGCGCCCAGACGCTTCCGCTGTGGCTGTCCAGCTTCCAGACCGCCTTCGGCGACGACTGGGGTGCCACCATGGCGGCGGCGTCGCTGTTCGCCATCCCGATCCTCCTCCTGTTCCTGTTTCTGCAACGCAAGGCGGTCGGTGGGCTCACTTCCGGCGCTGTGAAGGGATGATCCCGGTTTATGACGACCCTCGCACACGACTCGGCCACCCTCACCCGCGACGCACTCACGGTTCTCCAGCCCGGCTTCACCGGGACCACCGCCCCCGACTGGGTGCTGCGGCGGCTCGGTGAGGGGCTCGCCTCCGTCGGCCTGTTCGGCCGGAACATCGCCGCCCCCGAGCAGCTGGGCGCCCTCACCGCCCAGCTGCGCGCCGAGCGTGACGACGTCCTGGTGGCGATCGACGAGGAGGGCGGCGACGTCACCCGGCTGGAGGTGCGCACCGGCTCCTCCTTCCCCGGCAACCTGGCGCTGGGCGCCGTCGACGACCCGGAGCTGACCCGCGCCGTCGCCCGCGAACTGGGCCGCCGCCTCGCCGAATGCGGCGTCAACCTCAACTGGGCGCCCTCCGCCGACGTCAACTCCAACCCCGACAACCCCGTCATCGGCGTGCGCTCCTTCGGCGCCCAGCCGGGGCTCGTGGCGCGGCACACCGCCGCGTACATCGAGGGCCTCCAGGGCGCCGGAGTGGCCGCCTGCACCAAGCACTTCCCCGGCCACGGCGACACCGCCGTCGACTCCCACCACGCCCTGCCGCGCATCGACGCCGGACTCGACACCCTGACCGCCCGCGAACTGGCGCCGTTCCGCGCCGCCGTCGCCGCCGGGACCAAGGCCGTGATGAGCGCGCACATCCTGCTGCCCGCGCTCGACCCCGACCTGCCCGCCACCCTCAGCCCCGCCGCGCTGCACGGCCTGCTGCGCCGGCCCGTGGCCGACGGCGGACTCGGCTTCGACGGGATGATCGTCACCGACGGCATGGAGATGCGGGCCATCGCCGACGCGTACGGCATCGAGCGCGGCAGCGTCCTGGCGATCGCCGCGGGCGCCGACGCCATCTGCGTGGGCGGCGGACTCGCCGACGAGGGCACCGTGCTGCGGCTGCGCGACGCGCTGGTCACCGCCGTCATCGAGGGGCGGCTGGCGGAGGAGCGGCTGGCCGAGGCGGCGGCGCGGGTGCGCGCCCTGGGGGAGTGGACGCGGCGCTCCGGAGGACCGCGCGCGGCGCACGGCATCGAGCCCGCCGCGGGGGTGGGGCTCGCCGCCGCGCGCCGGGCGCTCAGAGTCACCCCGGCCGGGTCCTCGTACGACCCCGTGACCGGACCCGCCTACGTGGCCGCCTTCACCCCGGTGGCCAACATCGCCGTCGGCGAGGAGACCCCCTGGGGCGTCGGTGCGGAACTGGCCCGGCTGCGCCCCGGCACGGGAGCCGCCACCTACGGGCGGCAGGACGCCGACGCCTTGGGCGTCAACGGCCTGATCGAAAATATGCTCGACACCGCGGGGGACCGTAGGATCGTCGCTGTGGTCCGCGATGTCCACCGCCACCCGTGGATGGCCGACGCGCTGGACGCCCTGCTCGCCGCCCGGCCGGAGACGGTCGTCGTGGAGATGGGGGTGCCCCAGGCGCCGCCCGCCGGGGCGCTGCACATCGCGACCCACGGCGCCGCCCGGGTGTGTGGACGGGCGGCCGCGGAAGTGATCGTCGGCAACGGCGCCGGTGACCACCCCGGGGACTGACTCCTCAGCCCCCTCGGCCCAGCCCGGCACTTAAGCCACCTGGAGGCACCCAGCATGTCCGCCACGACGACGGCCCAGCGCAGCGACCAGCCGGGCCGGATCATGTCCGGCGAGATGGCCGAGCAGCCCGCCGTGCTGCGCCGCATCCTCGACCAGGGCGCCCCGAGGATCCGCGAGGTCGCGGAGCGGATCGCCGCCCGCAACCCGCGGTTCGTCCTGCTCACCGCCCGGGGCACCTCGGACAACGCGGCGCTGTACGCCAAGTACCTGCTCGAGGTCCTGCTCGGCAAGCCGTGCGGGCTGACCTCCATGTCCACCACCACCGCGTACGGGGCGCAGCCCGACCTCACCGACGTCCTGGTCATCACCGTCAGCCAGTCCGGCGGCTCCCCGGACCTGGTGGCCTCCACCGAGGCCGCCCGCGCGGCCGGTGCGATCACCCTCGCGGTGACCAACAACGCCGACTCGCCGCTCGCGGCCGTCTCCGAATTCCACATCGACGTCCTGGCCGGGCCGGAGAAGGCGCTGCCCGCGACCAAGACCTACACCGCCGAACTGCTCGCCCTCTACCTCTTCGTGGAGGGGCTGCGCGGCGGCGACGGCGCGGCCGCCAAGGTGCTGCCCGACCTCGCCCAGCAGATCCTCGACCGCCAGGACGAGGTCCGGCAGCTCGCGGCGCGCTACCGCTTCGCCGAGCGGATGGTCCTCACCTCCCGGGGCTACGGCTACCCGACCGCCAAGGAAGCCGCCCTGAAGCTGATGGAGACCAGCTACATCCCGGCGCTCTCCTACTCCGGCGCCGATCTGCTGCACGGCCCGCTCGCCATGGTCGACAACATCTCGCCGGTGATCGCGATCGTCACCGAGGGCAAGGGCGGCCAGGCGCTCCAGCCGGTCCTGGAGCGGCTGCGCGGCCGGGGCGCGGACCTCGTGGTCATCGGCGGCGCGTCGGAGGTGGAGCGGGCCTCGGCGGGGTTCGCCCTGCCGACGGACGGCGTCGCCGAGGAGGTCCAGCCGATCCTGGAGATCCTGCCGCTGCAAATGCTGGCGTACGAGGTGACGATCGCGCGCGGGCAGGACCCGGACGCGCCACGGGCGCTGGCGAAGGTGACGGAGACCCGCTGAGCCACACAGCAAGAGGCTCCCGCGGCCTTCGAGGGGCGCGGGAGCCCATGTGTGACACCCGCGGCGGCGGATGTGTGACACCCGCGGGCCGCGGCGCCAGGGCGGGACCCTCAACCCGCCCGGCACCGCAGCCCGGAGTTGCGTCGGCCGAGCGGCCGACCTGAGGACTCCCGGGCGGTCAGGGCAGAGCGCTCCGGGTTCCTCGATCCGCCCTCCTGTGCGGGGAGAGCGGAAGATCGCAGTGCTCGATATTCTGGACTAGACCACTGCTGTCTGTCCACGCTTATGCGCGAATAGGCTAATCCACGGGTGAGGGTAGGCTCACAACGTGCCCTCCATGAACGACCTCGTACGCCAGCACACCGCACTCGACGATTCCGATCTCGAGTGGCTCCACCTGCTGGTCTCGGAGTGGCAACTGCTCTCCGACCTCTCGTTCGCCGATCTCGTGCTGTGGGTCCCCACCAGCGACGGCACCCGGTATGTCTCCGTGGCCCAGATGCGGCCGAACACCGGGCCCACCTCCTACCAGGACGACATGGTCGGCCATCTCGTCCCCCGCGGCCGCCGCCCCATGCTGGACGCCGCCCTGGACGAGGGCCGGATCGTCCGGGAGGGCGACCCCGAGTGGCGCGAGGAGGTGCCGGTCCGGGTGGAGTCCATCCCGGTCCGGCGGGAGAGCCGGGTCCTCGGAGTGATCGCGCGGAACACCAATCTGCTGACCGTACGGACCCCCAGCCGGCTGGAGCTCACCTACCTCCAGAGCGCGTCCGACCTCGCCCAGATGATCGCCGCGGGATCGTTTCCGTTCCCCAATCAGCAGGTCGACATGGACGCCTCACCGCGCGCGGGCGACGGGCTGATCCGGCTCGACGCGGACGGGGTGGTCCAGTACGCGAGCCCCAACGCGCTCTCCGCCTATCACCGGCTGGGCCTCGCCGCCGATCTCGTCGGCCACCACCTGGGCAAGACCACCGCCGAACTCGCCCCGGTGCGCGGCCCGGTGGACGAGGCGCTGGTCAAACTGGCCAGCGGCTGGGCGCCCCGGGAGTTCGAGGTCGAGGGCGGCGACGGGGTCATCCAGCTGCGGGCCATTCCGCTCAAGCCCAAGGGGCTGCACATCGGGTCGCTGGTGCTGCTCCGGGACGTCACCGAACTGCGCCGCCGCGAGCGCGAGTTGATCACCAAGGACGCCACCATCCGGGAGATCCACCACCGGGTGAAGAACAACCTCCAGACGGTGGCCGCCCTGTTGCGGCTCCAGGCCCGCCGCATGGACTCGGCGCAGGGGCGGGAGGCGCTCAACGAGGCGGTGCGCAGGGTCGGCTCGATCGCCATCGTCCATGAGACCCTCTCGCAGAACCTCGACGAGCGGGTCGAGTTCGACGACATAGCCGACCGGGTGCTGGCGATGGTGGCCGAGATAGCGCCCGGAAAGGTGACCGGCCGCCGCACCGGGCGGTTCGGCATCCTCGACGCCGAGGTGGCCACCCCGCTGTCCATGGTCCTCACCGAGGTGCTCCAGAACGCGCTGGAGCACGGCTTCGGACCGGGGGAGCAGGGCACGGTCGAGGTCTCGGCGGTGCGTGGCGGCAGCGGTGAGGAGAGCCGGCTGGCGGTGGTGGTCCAGGACGACGGGCGCGGGCTGCCGGAGGGGTTCGACCCGCAGCGGGCCGGAAACCTGGGGCTTCAGATCGTCCGCACCCTGGTGGAGGGGGAGCTGGGCGGGACGTTCGACATGGTGCCCGCCCCGGAGCGCGGCACCCGGGTGATGCTGGACTTCCCGGTGGGTGCGGAGAAGCACTGAAGGCGTTGCGAGTCCGTGAGCAACCTGTTACCGGAAAGCACTGAGCCCCGGACCCATCTGGTCCGGGGCTCAAAGCTCATGATGCTGTGCGCATGGGGGTTACTACGCGCTGCGGCTCGGGGGCCACGGGGTGCCGGGCTTCAGGCGCTGGCGTTGCGTGCCCGGTTGCGAGCGGCACGGCGCTTCATCGCGCGGCGCTCGTCTTCGCTCATTCCACCCCAGACGCCGGAGTCCTGGCCGGACTCAAGCGCCCACTGCAGGCACTGCTCCATGACGGGGCAGCGGCGGCAGACGGCCTTGGCTTCCTCGATCTGCAGCAGCGCAGGACCGGTGTTGCCGATGGGGAAGAACAGCTCGGGGTCTTCCTCGCGGCAAACGGCGTTGTGACGCCAGTCCATGGCTGCTCCATCTCCTCGTATTGCGGGCTCGTTGCTTGTGAATGTGAACGCTTTCACGAATCCCCCCGCAAGGGTAGGGCCGCCGAACCAGTTGGGGCTGGTGCGGTCCTGTGGAATGAGGAGGGGGTTCGGGCTCTCATGGGGGCCTTTCAGAAGGCCGTCCCGATCGCCAAGAAGAGACTCGCAAACCTCGGCGACGGATACAACCCCTTCCGGAAAGTTTTTTTTGATTCCTTGGTGTCGGCTCGGTCACAGCCGTACTTCCGGTGGGTGGAGTCCAGGGTAAACGTTCGACTGGAAGGACTTTTTGCGGTCTCACTCACACAATCACACGCAGTGCACGGCGTACGCCTGTGAACGTCACGCTCGTACGCAGTCCCAGATGGTCACCGTCCATCTGGAACGGCAGTGGCGCCTGGGATTGCAAGGTGAAGTCCGTCAGATCGTGGAGCGCTACCACATGCTTGCCGCGGGGCCCTCGCTCGGGGGTCGACATCAGCAGCTGGGTCGCGTAGCGGGTCACCGCGGGCGCCGACAGCTTGGCGAGTCCCAGCACGTCGAGGGCGGTGTCGAAGGACGCCTGGGGCGCCGCGTAGACCGGGCGGTTGCCCAGGAAGGTCCACGGGGAGGTGTTGCAGACTATCGACAGCGCGAGCTCCTCGATCGGGTCCTCGCCCGGCCGCCCGATGGTGATGGTGCCCTGCCGCCGGTGCGGCTCCCCCATGAACTGCCGCACCATCTGCCGTATGTAGAGGGCGTGGGTGGACCGCTTGCCGCGCTCGCGCTGCTGCTCCACCCGGCCGATGACGCTCGCGTCGAAGCCGAGCCCGGCGCAGAAGGTGAACCAGCGGGCCGGGACCGACTCGTCCCGGGTGCCGGGAGTGCCGCCCGCGAGCCCGAGGCCCACGGTGCGCTCGGTGCCGTCTCTCAACGCGTCCAGCAGGGCGCCGGTCGCCTCGACGGCGTCGTTGGGCAGCCCGAGCGCCCGGGCGAAGACATTGGTGGAGCCGCCGGGCACGACCGCGAGCCGGGGCAACTCCTGCGGGGCGGGGCCATGGTGCAGCAGTCCGTTGACGACCTCGTTGACGGTGCCGTCGCCGCCGAACGCCACGACCAGTTCGTGAGTGCCGCCGTCGACCGCCCGCCGGGCCAGGTCGCGGGCGTGCCCCCGGTACTCCGTGGTCACCACGTCCAGCTTCAGATCGCTGGCGAGCGCGTGGAACAGAACATCCCGGGTGCGGGCACTGGTGGTGGTTGCTGCCGGGTTGACCACGAGGAGTGCGCGCATGCGCGCCAGCCTACCTATCCGGGACGACCGGCCCCAGGGGGGTAGGGTCCGGGCGCCTCGAGGACGGCTAGGCTGCTGGAGTGAGCAGTAAGAAGTCCGCTAGCGCGAAGTCCGCTACCGCGAAGAAGGCGCAGAGGGCCACGGCTGCGGGGCAGAAGGCGACGGCCCGGCCGGACGCCGGTGCCGCCAAGGCTTCCGCCGACGCCGCGCCCACCGGGCCCACCGGGCCGCGCCCCGCCCGGCTGACCGCCGCCGCGGTGCTGGCCGCCGCGGAGGGCGTGGTGCTGCTCGGCTTCGGCGTCTACGTACTGATCATGGGCCTGGCCGGGGACCCGGAGAGCCCCCAGCAGGCGGAGATGCTCGGGGTCACCGTGCTGGCGCTGGCCCTGCTGCCGCTGCTGGCGGCCCGTGGGCTGTGGCTGCGCCGCCGCTGGAGCCGCGGCCCCGCGACGATCACCCAGCTGATGGCGCTGCCGGTGGCCTGGACGCTGGTGCAGAACGGTGGCGGGCTGATCGCCGCCGGAGTGGCCACCGCCGTCGCGGCCCTCGCCGTCCTGGCCCTCCTGATCAACCCAACGGCCACCGAAGCCCTCGGCATCGGCCCCCGCGACGCGTAGCCCGTTTCACGCTGAGGCGTGGCAGCCGGGTCGTGCCGCCTGCGGCGGGCTGCTCCCCTCCCCGCCCCTTCCCGAAACCGGGGCTCCGCCCCAGCCCCCGCTCCTCAATCGCCGGAGGGGCTGATTTCAGCCCCTCCGGCGATTGAGGACACGCCCGAAGGGCGTCCGGGGTCCAGGGGCGAAGCCCTTGGTATCGGGAAGGGGCGGGGAGGGGAAAGCATCACCAGGCACCCCGTACCGCGCTCGCTACTCCTCGACCAGCAGCTTGTCGCGCAACTGCGCGAGCGTGCGGGCCAGCAGACGGGAGACATGCATCTGGGAGATGCCGACCTCCTGCGCGATCTGCGACTGCGTCATATTGCCGAAGAAACGCAGCAGCAGAATCTTCTTCTCGCGCGGCGGCAGATCCTCCAGCAGGGGTTTGAGGGACTCGCGGTACTCGACGCCCTCGAGCGCCTCGTCCTCCGCGCCGAGGGTGTCGGCGACCGCCGGGGACTCGTCGTCCGTGTCCGGGACGTCCAGGGACAGGGTGCTGTAGGCGTTGGCGGACTCCAGCCCCTCCAGCACCTCCTCCTCGGAGATGGACAGATGCTGGGCCAGCTCATGGACGGTTGGGGCGCGGCCATGTCGCTGGGAGAGCTCCGCGGTGGCCGTGGTCAGCGACAGCCGCAGCTCCTGGAGCCGGCGCGGCACCCGCACCGCCCAGCCCTTGTCGCGGAAGTGGCGCTTGATCTCGCCCACGACCGTGGGTGTCGCATAGGTGGAGAACTCCACACCGCGGTCCGGATCGAACCGGTCCACGGACTTGATCAGCCCGATGGTGGCGACCTGGGTGAGGTCGTCCAGCGGCTCACCGCGGTTGCGGAAGCGCCGGGCCAGATGCTCCACCAGCGGCAGATGCATACGCACGAGGTTGTTGCGCAGCTCGGCCCGCTCGGTGGAGCCCTCCGGCAGCCGTCGCAGCTCGGCGAACATCGCCCGCGCGCCACTCCGGTCCTGCGGATCGTGCTGCTGATGCACCTGCTCGTGCTGATCCATGTGGTCCGCCCGCTCTGGTCGGTCTCCTGCCGCCTCCGAGTCCGCGGGATGCGGCCGGGCCGGCGGGTGCGGGATGGCCGGGGTACCTACTCCCCGCGATGATGCAGTGCTCACGGAGCCCCCTTGTTCCGTCACGGCTGTCCGGGGCCGGCGCCGCGCTCCTTGTACAGGCTGATGCTGACCGTTCGGTCCTCGGCCACCGTCGAGTCCACCTTGCCCGCCAGTGCGGAGAGCACCGTCCAGGCGAAGGTGTCGCGCTCGGGGGCGCGGCCGTCGGTGGTGGGAGCCGAGACGGTCACCTGGAGCGCGTCGTCGATCAAGCGGAAGACGCAGCTCAGCACACTGCCGGACACGGCTTGCTGTAGCAGGATCGCGCATGCCTCATCCACGGCGATACGCAGATCCTCGATTTCGTCGAGGGTGAAGTCCAAGCGGGCTGCGAGGCCGGCGGTGGCCGTCCGCAGCACCGACAGATAGGCACCCGCAGCGGGCAGCCGGACTTCCACGAAGTCCTGGGTCCCGGGCTCGCCTGCGATCTGGGACACCCTCACCTCCAAGGTGACACAAGCTGATTGAGCTGAGCTGATTGGAGCGTCGGCCCCGAACCCTTATGGTGGAGGGTGATACGGGTCGGCGCTGTATGTACTTTGGCTGCGACGCTATCGCGATCTGCGGTTCGGTGTCGCCCGGACGATGCACGGCCCCCATCACGGGTGAACCCCGGCCCACAAGGACGCGATATCACTCATAGTAAGCACATGAGTACGCAGCGTGGCTAGAGGGTTTGCGGTCTCAATTCGAAAGAGATGTCGCCTCACTCAGGAAATCGCTGGTCACGGCGGTGCCCATGGCCTGAGCGGCCAGCGCTCGCAGTGGCTCTCCCGAGAGCCTGCGCACCGTCCATTCGTCCATCGCCTCCGCGCCGATCGCGGCGTAGAAGCCGATCGCGGGCTCGTTCCAGTCGAGCACCGACCATTCGAAACGGGCATATCCCCGCTCTACGCAGATCCGCGCCAGCTCGGCGAGCAGCGCCTTGCCGTGGCCGCCCCCGCGGGCCCGCGGGGTGACGTACAGGTCCTCCAGATACACGCCATGGGTGCCTGTCCAGGTGGAGAAGTTACGGAACCACAGGGCGAACCCCACCGGACCGGCGGACTCCCCGGCGCCACTTCCCTCCCCGGCGCCACCGGCCTCCTCGGCGATCAGCGCGAACACCGCGGGATGCGCCCCGAAGAGCGCATCGCGCAGCTGCTCCTCGGTGGCCTTCGCCTCCTGCGGAGCCCGCTCGTAGTCCGCCAGCTCGCGGATCATCGCATGGATCGCCGGAACGTCGGACGGCTTCGCTGATCGGATCATGTGGTGAAGGCTAGCGGGCCGCACCGACAAACGCGGCAGTCGATCTCCGACAATGCGCGGAAAACGCCAAGACCAGGGCGTCCGCGGAGCCGGGACCGACCACGCACCGGCGTCTCATCCCACGATGAGCTGATCGACGAAGCACCAGCGCCAGCCCTCGCCCTCCTCGAAGCTGCGCATCACCGGATGGCCGGTCTCCTCGAAGTGGCGGGTGCTGTGCTGGTACGGCGAGGAGTCGCAGCAGCCCACATGGCCGCACACCAGACACTTCCGCAGCTGGACGGGGTGGCTGCCGACCGCCAGGCATTCGGGACAGGTGTCGGACAGCGGCTCCGGTTCGGGATGCGGCAGTGCGGGAACATGCGGGCACTCGTTCATGATTGCCAGACTAAAACGCCGCGCGAGCGGAGCACGTGGACGACCGTCGGGACGGCCGACGGAGACAGGGCCGGACGATGGACGTATTGCCGTTGTTGATGCTGGTCGCGGGCAGCGCGGTGGTCGCGGGCGCGGCGCGCAGGACCCCGGTGCCCGCGCCGCTGCTGCTGGTCGCGGCCGGGCTCGTCGTCTCGTACCTGCCCGGGGTGCCGGACTACACGCTGGACCCGCATATCGTGCTGCCCCTGGTGCTGCCGCCGCTGCTGCACAGCGCCGCGCTGGACAGCTCGTACCTCGATCTGCGGGCCAATCTGCGGCCGATCGCGCTGCTCTCCGTCGGGTATGTGCTCTTCGCGACGGTCGCGGTCGGCGTGGTCGCCCATCTGCTGATCCCGCAGCTGCCGCTGACCGCCGCCCTCGTGCTGGGCGCGGTGGTGGCGCCGCCGGACGCCGTGGCCGCCACCGCGATCGCCCGCCGGATCGGGCTGCCCTCCCGGCTCACCACGCTCCTCCAGGGTGAGTCGCTGTTCAACGACGCGACCGCGATCACCGCCTACCGGGTGGCGGTGGCCGCGGCGGTGGGGGAGGGCGTCAGCTGGGCCCAGGGCCTGCGGGAGTTCGCCTTCGCGGCCATCGGCGGCGTCGTGGTCGGTCTGGTCCTGATGGTGCCGCTGCACTGGCTGCGCACCCGGCTGCGGGACCCCCTGCTCCAGAACACCCTCTCGCTGCTCATCCCCTTCGTCGCCTACGCCGTCGCCGAGCAGTTCGAGGCGTCGGGCGTGCTGGCCGTCGTGGTGGTCGGGCTCTACCTCGGACACCACTCCTGGCAGGTCGACTTCGCCACCCGGCTCCAGGAGGCGGCGGTCTGGCGCATGATCGACTTCGTTCTGGAGTCGGCGGTGTTCGCGCTGATCGGGCTGCAACTGCGGGTCGTGGTGGGCGGTCTGGGGGAGTACGGGGCGGCCGAGGCCGCCTGGTACGCGGCCGTCGTCTTCCTGGCCGTGGTGGTCGCCCGCTACGTCTGGGTCTTCCCGTCGACGTTCCTGCCGCGCATGCTCTTCCCCGGGATCCGCGAGCGCGAGCCCGGCACCAACTGGACCGCGCCGGTCATCGTCGGCTGGGCCGGGATGCGCGGCGTGGTCTCGCTGGCCATCGCCTTCTCGATCCCGGAGACCGTGCACGGCGGCGGGCCCTTCCCGGCCCGCAATCTGATCCTCTTCCTGACCTTCACGACCGTCATCGGCACCCTGGTGATCCATGGGCTCACCCTGCCGTCCCTGATCCGGCTGCTCGGACTGCCCGGCCGTGACCCCCACGCCGAGACCCTCGCCGAGGCCCAGGCGCAGAACACGGCGTCGCTGGCGGCCGAGCGCCGGCTGGAGGAGCTGCTGGCCGATGAGCGCAACGCCCTGCCGTCGCCGCTCGCCGACCGGCTGCGCACGGTGCTGGAGCAGCGCCGCAACGCCGTGTGGGAGCGGCTGGGGGCGGTCAACGAGGTGACCGGCGAGTCGGCGGACGACACCTATCGGCGGCTGGCCCGGGAGATGATCGAGGCCGAGCGGGCGGTGTTCGTGGATCTGCGGGACGCCCGGCGGATCGACGAGGAGATGCTGCGGTCGCTGCTGCGGCGGCTGGACCTGGAGGAGGCGGCGCTGTACCGGGAGGGGGCCACGGAGGACGGAGCCTGAGCCCCGACTCCTCCGCGGCCGTCCCTGCGCGCTGCGCGCCTCCCCGAGGGTCGCTCTGTGCGTCCCTGAGCGTCCTGCTGTCCCTGAGCGTCCTGCTGTCCCTGAGCGTCCTACTTGAGCTGTTCGCGGATCCGGTCGCGCATCGAGGCCATGGTGAAGCCGCGCGGATCCACCTTGCCCGGCTGCCATTCGAGGTGGCCGATCACCGAGCGCTCGGTCCAGCCGTGATGGCGGCACACGGCCGCCGCGGCCCGCGCGATCGCGTCCAGCTGGGCCTCGGGCCACGGGTCCTCGCCGTCGCCCAGGTTCTCGCATTCGAAGCCGTAGAAGGCGCGGTTCCCGTCGGTGTTCGCCTCGTTGTCCGACGGCAGGGCCCGCTCGGCGATCACCGCCCGCAGGACGTCGTCGTCGCCGAGACCGGCGTGGTTGGCGCGGCCGTAGCCGACCAGATGGACGCCGCCGTCCTTGGCGATCACGCCGTGGCACAGCGGGCCGGGCAGCCCCTCGAAGCCGTCCCGGCAGATCTCCACGGTCTCCTCGGTGCCGGAGGTGACGGTGTGGTGGATCATCACGCCGTGCACCGGGCCCCACGGCCCCTTGTGGTTCCGGTTGTGGTGCCGCCAGTCGCCGACCTGCGTCACCCGTAAGCCCTCGTTCGTCAGCGCCGCCAGGAAGTCCCCCGCGGACATGGGTGAGGCCATGCCCCGCCTCCGTTTCTGGTCCTGAGGCGGGCCCCGGTCGCGGTCCGCCTCGTTCACCCGCTTGCTTACCCGCCGCACACCCATAAACACATGGGGTGATGAATGATGGGGGGCGCGTTATCGTGCGGACCGGTTCATCCGTACGACCTCGCAACAGGAGACGCACCGCACCATGGACTACCAGGCAGTGCTGGAGGAGGTCGCGGCCCATGTGGAGCCGCAGATCGGCCGGGGTCGGGTGGCCCAGTACATCCCGGCGCTCGCCTCGGTGGACGCGGACCGCTTCGGGATCGCCCTCGCCGACGTCGACGGCCGGGTCACCGGGGTCGGCGACTGGGAGCGGCCCTTCTCGATGCAGTCCATCTCCAAGGCGTTCAGCCTCGCGCTCGTCCTCGCCGACGACGGCGAGAAGCTGTGGCGGCGGGTCGGCCGGGAGCCCTCGGGCAACCCCTTCAACTCCCTGGTGCAGCTGGAGTACGAGCACGGCATCCCGCGCAATCCGTTCATCAACGCCGGGGCCCTTGTCGTCACGGACCGGCTGCACACCCTTACCGGTGACGCCAGCACGACCATGCTGGACTTCCTGCGGGCCGAGAGCGGCAATCCGGACCTCGCCTTCGACCAGGAGGTCGCCGCCTCCGAGACCGCCCATGGCGACCGTAATGCCGCCCTCGCCCACTTCATGGCCGGATACGGCAACCTCGACAACCCCGTGCCGACCGTCCTCGAGCACTACTTCTGGCAGTGCTCGATCGAGATGAGCTGCCGGGATCTCGCCCTGGCGGGCTGCTTCCTCGCCCGCCACGGGCTGCGCGCGGACGGCTCTCGGCTGCTGTCGAGCAGCGAGGCGAAGCGGGTCAACGCGGTCATGCTCACCTGCGGTACGTATGACGCGGCGGGCGACTTCGCCTACCGCGTCGGGCTGCCCGGCAAGAGCGGGGTCGGCGGCGGCATCGTCGCGGTGGTGCCCGGCCGCTGCACGCTGTGCGTCTGGAGCCCCGGCCTCGACGCGCGCGGGAACTCGGTGGCCGGGGTGGCGGCGCTGGACCACTTCACCACGCTGACCGGCTGGTCCGTCTTCTAGACCAGAACGTGTTCGAACATACCGGGACATGTTCGGATGATCATGTGACTGTCGCGAGCCCCCGTCGTTGATACGGGCATGGCGCGGGGTGGTGATGTGACCGACCGACACCCAGGGGGAACGGTCGCAGCCGTTTCGGGCGGAGCCGTCACTGGTCGCGCGCTCGCCTGTGCCCGCTCACTCGGTGCGGAGCGGGTCCGACACTGAAACGAGGAAACATGAAGGTCCTGACCAGGGCTGTGTTACGCGGCGCGACCGCGCTCGTCGGCGTTGTCGCCCTGTGCGGAATGTTCGGACCGCCCGCGCAGGCCGCGACCGCACCACCACACTTCGCCGACGGCTTCGGCCTCACCGTGGTGAGCCAGCCGCGGTGGGCGGACGACAAGAAGCGCACGTTCACCTTCACGGTGAGGTCCGACCAGGTCCCGGCCTACAGCGTGCTCCCGGGCCAGGTCTCGGGCGAGCACACCATCATGGTCACCTTGCCGAGTGGGTACGACGGCGCTGCCGCCACTCGCTATCCGGTGCACTACACACTGCACGGCGCCCCGGAGTACCCGGAGGCCCCTCGCAACAAGGTCATCACCGAGCGGTCGACCGAGGGTGTTCCGCTGATCACCGTGACACCGAACGGCGGCGGCCGCGGGTGGTACTCGAACTGGGTCAATCCCGGCGAGCTCGGCCGCCAGAACTGGGAGACCTTCCACCTCGATCAGCTCATCCCGCTGGTCGACGCCAACCTGCGGACCATCCCCGCCAAGGAGGGCCGGGCGATCTCCGGCCACTCGATGGGCGGTTTCGGCGCGTTCCACTACGCCGAACACCGGCCGGAGCTGTTCCGTTATGTGGGCAGTTTCTCCGGTGACCTCGACCTGCTGAATCCGGAAATCCGTGCCGCCGTTGTCGGCAGCGAGGTGTTGTCGCAGAACGGCACGCCGACCGTCGCGGTCGACGCGGTCTTCGGGCCGCCGGTGTGGCCCCTCGATGGCGTCTGGAACGAGCAGAGCCCTGCCCAGCACGTCGGATCGCTGCGAGGCATGGGCGTTGCGATGTACACCGGTGACGGCGGCGACCTGACGGTCGATCCGATCCTTGCCGTGGCCGAGAACCGGGTCAGGCAGACCGCTCTGGTGACCGCGGCCAATCTGACCGCGGAGGGCATCCCGCACCGCTTCGTCGACTACGGCGACGGCAGCTCATGGGCCGAGGGCTGTACCGGCAAACACAGCCAGCAGGCCTGTCTACAGGCTGACATGGACGACTTCGTCAAGCTGATCACCAAGTGATAGTGGTGCTGGTGGGCGGCGTGGTGGCCGGGACCGGCCTGACGCTCGCCACTGTTGCCCCTGCCCTGGTCATCGGGTTGGTGGCGACCGTGGGCAGCATCGAGGTGCTCCGCCGTCGAGCCGGCAGACGGGCCCTGCGCGAAGGGCCGACGCACAACGCGGCGATCGGGACCACTGTGGCCGGGTCGTTGGTCCAGGCCCGCACGATTGGTTCGGTTACCATCTCGGGCCCCCCGCGCCCGAGTTTCGAGGAAGCGCTCAACGATGCCGCGGACCGGCTCGCGGAGTCGCTCCGCAGGCAGTGCCGGGAGGAAGAGGAACGGCGGAAGATCCAGGATCCGATCCCGCTGCCGGTCCGCTGGGAATTGGCGCCCGATCATGTGATGGACCACTGGGCCAACATCTGCTGTTCCGCCCCCGGGGCGGTCCCCCGCCCACTGTCCCTGAGCGGCCAGCTGGATGAGATCGCGGAGGTCTTCGGGCGGGTCCCCTCCAAGCGGCTCGTGGTGCTGGGCCGGGAGGGATCAGGAAAGACCACATTGACCATACGGTTTGTCCTGGATCTCCTGGCAGCCCGAACCGGCTCCGGTGACAGCGTGCCCGTGATCTTCAGCCTCGCCTCATGGGACCCCACCACCATGACGCTGCGCCGCTGGATGGCCGCCCAACTGGAGCGCGATCACCCCGGTTTGGCCGAGCCCGGCCCCGGCTTGGCCGCGCCCGGCTCCGGCGCGCCGACGCTGGCTGCCGCATTGGTCGACAACGACCGCATCCTGCCCGTCCTGGACGGGTTCGACGAGATCGCCCGCGGTCTGCACCCGCTCGCGCTGGAACGGCTCAACGGCAACGCGCGCATGTCCCTGCTGTTGACCAGCCGCCGTACCGAATACAGCGCCGCCGTGGCCGTCACCGATGTCCTGACCTCAGCCGCGGCTGTCGAACTGATCGATCTTTCGCCGGCGGATCTGGACAACTACCTGCCGCGCACCACACGCAAGGCAACCGCCACCTCCACCGCGTGGGACCCCGTCCTGAGGCACCTGCGCGACCATCCTCAGCACCCGGCCAGTGCCCAGCTCGCCGGGGTCCTGACGACTCCGTTGATGGTCGCGCTCGCGCGCACCGTCTACAGCGACAGTCCCGACCGCGACCCGTGGAAGCTGCTGGACACCGACAGGTTCAGCACCCCCGCGGCTCTTGAAGGCCACCTCCTGGACTCCTTCATCCCAACGGTCTACCGGGACCAGCCTCCGGCCTACCGCGAACGTGTCCCGCACTGGCTCGGCCACCTCGCCCAGCACCCGGGCCGGCTGCCCTCGGGTGACGGCGCACAGGACGTGGGCGAGCCCGGCACCCGCGACCTCGCCTGGTGGCAGCTGGGCGGCATCCTCGGCCGCTCGTCGCGCATGTGTGTGATCGGGCTCGTGTCGGGACTGGCCTTCGGACTCGTGGACTGGCTGGTGATGTGGTTCGTGGCCTGGCAGGCATGGGGGTACGGGCTGGTACCGGCACTCGGGACCGGGCTCCTGAACGGAGTCTCGTTCGGGTCCGTGTCGGGACTGGCCTTCGGGCTCGCGAACGGGCTCAAGCACGGTGACGCGGCCTGCGAGCCGTCACGCGTGCGCGTGCGGCTCCTCGGAGGTAAGAGCGTCGGGCGTAAGGAGTTCGCCTCCAGGCTGCTGAGTGGGCTGCTGGGCGGGTTTGGCTTCGCGGTCGTGGTCTGGCTCGTCGATGTGCTCCTCATCGGACTCACACAGGGGTACCCGTCCGGTTTCGCGGCCTGGGTCGAGACGGGGCTGCGGGGAGGACTCCTCACCGGGCTTCTGTACGGTCCCTCGGCCGGGCTTGTGTTCACGATCATGGCCATGCTGGAAGCCCCCATCGACATCGAAAGCGTCGTCACACCCTTTGACCTGCTGCGCGTCAACCGCACGGCCGTGCTCATCCAGTTGCTTGCGTTCGGTCTCGTCCTCGGAACCGCGGGCGGGATCCTGCACGGGTGCGGCAACGGGTGGTTCGGGATCGACGACTGGATCGCGTTCGGTGCTGTGGGCGGGCTGGGGGGTGGGCTCGCGTACGGGCTCGGTCTGACCGCCTGGGGCCAGTGGGTGGCCCTGGTCCGCATCTGGTTGCCGCTGACCGGGCGGTTGCCCTGGGCGGTGGGCGCCTTCCTGGAGGACGCCCATCGGCGGGGCGTGCTGCGCCAGACCGGCGCGGTCTACCAATTCCGCCACGCACGGCTCCAGGACCGCCTGGCCGGTGCCTGCCGGTCCGCCCGGTGAGGCTTCCCGCGGCTTCGCCCCTGGACCCCGGTGTCCAGGGGCGAAGCCCCCGGTAACGGGAACGGCACGGCGGCGGAGGTGGCGCTCGGCCTGGTGTGGCGGGAGCATGGAGGGGAGTGGTGGTGAGCAGGAGGTGTACCGCCATGCAGCACGAGATGCGCGCCGAATACGAGGAGGGCAGCTCCGGTCGGGTCGCGGGCGCCCCGGTCAAGATCTGGCACATGGTCCGCGGGAACGGAACGACCGCGATGTGCGGGCGGGAGCTGGACCCGGACGCCGATACCCAGGCCGCCGACCTGTGGGCCACGGGTGACGCGGGACCCTTCTGCCACTCCTGCGGCGCGATGTATCTGCGCGAGGTCCCTTGAGCGCATCGAGCGAGTACCGGGAGCGGAATGCGCTGATCGGCCACGGCGCCGTGGTGTGGACCCGTACGGCCGGCACCGGGCCGCAGCGGGTGCTCCCCGACGGCTGCACCGATCTGATCTGGAGCGAGGCGGGGCCGGGGCCGGACGGCGAGTTGCTGGTCGCCGGGCCGGACACCCGCGCGCACCTGGCACCCGGCGCGCCGGGCACCCGGGCCGTGGGGCTGCGGTTCGCGCCCGGTACCGGCCCCGCCGTGCTGGGCGTACCGGCGCATGAACTCCGCGATCTGCGGGTGCCCTTGGCCGCGCTCTGGCCGGGCCCGGAGGTCCGGCGGCTGGCCGAGCGGATCGCCGCCGGGCAGACGGCCGCGGGCCGCCTGCTGGAGGAGGTGGCCTTCGGACGGCTGCGGACGGCGGAACCACCCGATCCGGTGCTCGCCGCGATCGTCGCGGGGGTCTCGCGCGGGACGGGAGTGGCCGGGATCGCCGCCGCCGTGGGCCTGGGGGAGCGGCAGCTGCACCGCCGCTCCCTCGCCGCGTTCGGCTACGGCCCCAAGACGCTGGGCCGGGTGCTCCGGCTGAACCGGGCCCTGGACCTGGCGCGCACCGGCCTTCCCTTCGCGGAGGTCGCGGCCACGGCGGGCTACGCCGACCAGGCGCACCTCGCCCGCGACGTCCACGCGCTGGCGGGAGTGCCCCTCGGACCTCTGCTGCGGGGGTCAGGAGGGTAGCGGGGCGAACAGGTCGATGCCGTTGTCGTCGGGGTCGAGGACAGTGGCGTAGCGCTGGCCCCAGGGGGCGTCCCACGGCTCCAGCTTGCCGCGCACCCCCGCCCCCACGAGGTCCTGGTAGGTCTTGTCCACGTCGGCCGGGCTGTCGCAGGCGAAGGCGAGCCCCACCTGGTGGGAGCCGCTCGGCGGCGTCCACTCCGGGTCGAAGGAGCGCACCGTCGCGACGGTGTCCCACATCAGCCGCGCGCCGCCGGGCAGGGCGGCCTCGACGTGGGGCTGGGTGTCGGCGTCGGCGGGGATGTCGAGGCCGAGGCGGCGGTAGAAGGCGAGGGAGGCGGCCATGTCGGCGACGACCAGGCCGATGGCGTCGAATCGTGCTGTCATACGGGCAGCGTAGGGAGCGCCCGGGCGGCCGGTCTTGAACGAATCGGACGTCCCCGCCGAGGGCGGCCCGGGGCGGTTCACGGGCAGTGGATGACCTGGCCCGCGTACGACAGGTTGCCGCCGAAGCCGAAGAGCAGCACCGGGGACCCGGAGGGCACCTCGCCGCGCTCGACCAGCTTGGAGAGGGCGAGCGGAATGCTGGCCGCCGAGGTGTTGCCGGACTCCACCACATCGCGGGCGATCACCGCGTTGACGGCGCCGAGTTTGCGCGCGACCGGCTCGACGATCCGCAGATTGGCCTGGTGCAGTACGACACCGGCCAGGTCCTCCGGGGAGAGCCCGGCCCGTTCGCACACCTCCCGCGCGATCGGCGGCAGATGGGTGGTGGCCCAGCGGTAGACCGTCTGGCCCTCCTGCGCGAACCGGGGCGGCGTGCCCTCGATGCGGACCGCGCCGCCCATCTCCGGGACCGAGCCCCACACCACCGGGCCGACGCCCGGTCGCTCGGCGGCCACCACCACGGCCGCGCCCGCGCCGTCGCCGGTCAGCACGCAGGTGGAGCGGTCGGTCCAGTCGGTGGCCGCGCTGAACTTCTCCGCGCCGATCACCAGGGCCGCGGAAGCCGCACCGGCCCGGATCGTGTGGTCGGCGGTGGCGAGGGCGTGGGTGAAGCCCGCGCACACCACATTGAGGTCCATGGTGGCGGGGTGGGCCAGCCCGAGCCGGGCGGCGACCCGGGCCGCCATATTGGGGCTGCGGTCGATCGCCGTGCAGGTGGCGACGAGCACGAGGTCGATGTCGGAGGGGGCGAGCCCGCTGTTGGCCAGCGCCTTGGCGGCGGCCGCCGCGGCCATCTCGTCGACCGTCTCGTCGGCGCGGGCGAGATGGCGGGTGCGGATGCCCACCCGGCTGCGGATCCACTCGTCGCTGGTGTCGACCATGGCCGCGAGGTCGTCGTTGCCGAGCACCTTCGCGGGCTGGTAGTGGCCGAGCGCCAGTACGTGCGAGCCGGTCATCGGTCATCCCCTTCGCGCCAGTGTCGACGTATCCGCGCAATTTTGCGGAGATCTCGACGGACAGTCTGCGGTGTGTCCAGTCTTGAGCGGAGCAGACGTGCCGTGCGCTCGGGTTACTCACCAATCTTGGGCGCCAAGATCTGGAGTTCCCGGCCTTTCCCCGGCGGGCGCCGAGGGTCGTGGCGGAGGGGATGACCTCTGGCCGTGGCCGGTCGTGGCCGGTCGTGGCCAGCCGCGGCCAGAGGTGGCCGGCCGCGGCCGGCCGTGGGCCACCGTGGCTCAGGACAGCTGGCCGTCGTAGTCCGGGAGCTTGAAGGACTTCTCGGCGTGGCCGCCGGAGATGTCGGAGGGGCTGTTGCCGATGTTCGCGATGATCGTGTAGCCGTTCTTCTCGATCTCCGCACGCTTGGCGGTCTTGTACTCCGCCACGTCCCGGAACAGGTCCGGCAGATGGCGTACGTACAGACCGGCCACCGAATAGCCGACCTTCTCCAGGTTGTACTCGGTCGGCAGGTAGATGATGCCGGGGCGCGCGGTGACGAAGAAGACGGCCACACCGCGGTCGTGGGCGTACTGGGCGAGCTTCAGCACCGGCTCGACGGCGGACTGGGGGTAGCTGAAGCCGAAGTCCGTCTCCAGCGAGGTGTTGTCGATGTCCAGGACGATGGCCCGCTTCTCGCCCGAGGGGTCGGCGGTGCGCTCCTCGACGTACGGGCGGGCCTGCTCGTCGATGATGGCGCGAACATCACGCTGCCAGGTCTCGTAGTCGACCTCGTCGGCGGCGGTGGCGCTCGACGGCGCCGCCGAGGCCGCCGTGGTGGCGGTGGGGCCGCTGGTGCCGGGCGTGGCGGCGGTCGCCGTGGTGGCCGTTCCGCCGACGCCGATGGCGAGGGCGAGGACCGCCGTCGTCATGCCGGTCCGCCGTGATCGCACGCGTCCTGCTGTCATCGGTCACTTCCTTCGCATCGAGGCGCTTGCCGGATGGCATGCTCACGGCTGCCGGTGGACATGAGAAGACCTCTGCTTTACCGGCGAGTAACGGTTCGCGGCCGAGGAACCTCAATAGGCCAACGACACGTGCCCGGCCGTTCGTTGACTGGTCAGCCGGTAGATGGGTATGTCATCTACTGAAGGGCCGGCCTGGACCCCGGCGATGACCGGCGTGGCTGCGGGCTCCGGTGTCGCGCGCCTCCACCAGGTCAAGGAGGCTTGCATGTTCGATGATCGGCCCGCCTTCGGCGTCCGAGTCCACGCGCTCGGTGGCGTGACCGTCGCCGAGATCGCGGGAGAGCTGGACATCTTCGCCGCGGGGCGGATCGTGGCTCGGCTCGATTCCCTCGTTCAGGTGCGGTGCCCGGATCTGATCCTGGACCTACGGCCGGTCACCTTCCTGGACTGTGCCGGACTGTCGTTACTGTGCCGGTTGCGCAATCGCGCGCTGGAGCGGGACGGGCGACTGCGGCTCGTCATCGCCGATCCGCGCTTTCTGCGGCTGCTGCGCACGGTCCGGCTGGACGACGCCTTCGAAGTACTGGAAGATTTGACTCCGGCGATCGCGGGCGCGGCGGGTCCGGTGGCCGGAGGAGGCGGTGACGCCTTCTCGTAGGTTGCATCTGACCAAGTGTCAATAGTAAGAACCGAAATTCACTCGGACGAGCGGTCTTTACCGGCGGAATGCTGCGTCCCTCCCTCTGTAACCGGGGGTCACCCCCTTACGCTCGCGAGACGTCGCCTGGGGACCCGGCGGATTTCGCACCCGATGCCCGACCCTGCCCGCTTCCGGGACCTGACGAAGGTGAGAGGGGGCAGTGTGCCGTTCCGAGGGGATATCGCGATGACGCAGCAAGGCGCTCCCCGTGATGCGCCGGATGCGCCGGTGCCGCTGGATCGCGGTGCCCAGAACGCCGCGCGGGAGCCCGCGGGCGGGGATCCGGCCGATGACGTCGTCGCTCGGGCCCGTACGCACCGGGTCGGCGGGTACACCGTCGTGGAGTTGCACGGTGAGATCGACATCGCCGGGGTGGGCAGCGTGGGGCCGGTGCTGGACGCGGCCACGGCCGGGGACCGGCCCGCGGTGATCGTGGACTTACGCCCGACCGCCTTCTTCGACTGCTCGGGCCTGGGACTGCTGTGCCGGGCCCATCGGCGTGTCCGGGAGCGGGGCGGGCGGATGCGGCTGGTCTGCGACGACGCCTTGGTCCTCCGCACGCTGCGGGCGGGGCGGATGCTGGATGTGCTCGAGCCGGTGGCCACGCTGGATGAGGCGCTGGGGGAGGGGGAGGGCTAGGGGGTGGGGGCTGGTGCCCGGCGGGGCTTGGCTCCTGCGGCGGGCTGTTTGTTCCCCTACCCACCCCTTCCCGCAACTGGGGCTCCGCCCCAGGCCCCGCTCCTCGAGCGCCGGAGAGGCCTGGATGCGGGGCTCCGCCCCAGATCCCGGGGCCCAGGGGCGGAGCCCCTGCCGTGCGGCGAGATGGCGGCCGGGCTCAGGGGCGGCGGTCCTGGGGCGGGGGAGGGGTCGCCCGATGGCCCCGGTGCTGCCGCCCGCGGCCCCAGGCGCGGTGGCGGGACCGCCCGCCGCCCGGGAGGGTCTCGTGGCTCTCGGGGGACATGCGGTTGCCGTTCTGGACATTGGTCCGGTGGATCAGCAGGGCGCCCACGGCGATCAGCGCGAGGATGACGACCACGGTGATCAGGGTCTCCATGGTGCTCACTCCCTGGGACCGGGGCCCACAGCTGGAGGGAATCCGGCCGGTTTGTGCGAAATGCTCCTGGTGTCTATACGGTACCTCCGGCCGGAGGCGGCGTCGCTCCCCGTGTGCGGCGGCCCCGGGGTCCGCATGCGGCGGCCCCGGGTCCGCGGGCGCCGACACCGCGTACACCGCGTCCGCGCACGCCGAACGCCCGCACCCGGCGTCGGGAACCGGGTGCGGGCGGTCAGGCCCTGATCCAGCGGATCAGTGGGTTCGGCGGGCTCAGTGGCTCTTGGCCAGCTGCTTCTCGAGCTTGGCCAGGCCATTGGCCCAGAGCTGGTTGACGCGGCTGATCTCGGCCTGGTTCGGCTGCGAGTTGGTGCAGGACGGGCCGGGGCCGCCACCGGACATCAGCTCGCTGCACGGACCCTCGTAGTGGTCCGGCAGACCCAGCACGTGGCCGGTCTCGTGCGCGGTGACCCGGGTCGAGTCGTACTCCTGGTTCTGGGCGTAGTCCAGGAAGACATAGCCGCTGCCGTGCCCGTCGGTGCTCGCGTACGAGCCACGGGGGTCATTGCCCTCGCGGTAGGTGAAGTCCGCGTTGCTGCCCTCCTGGAGCTTCACGTTGCTCACCGCGGAGTTCCAGATCTGGGCGGAGCGGGATATCACCGACTTGAAGGTCGGGGCCTGGCTCGCGTTGTAGGTCACGGTGACGGCCGCCGTCGCGCTGCGCGCCTTCGCCCGCTTCTCCAGCGCCGACTTCATGACGGCCTTGATGAAGGCGTCGGTGTCGGCCCGCTCCTCGCCGCTCGCCGTGTAGGCGGCGGCCGCGGCGCCGCGCTGGGCCTTGGAGTGGTCGGGCGTGGCCGCGGAGGCGGGCATGGCGGCCAGGGAGACCGCCAGGCCGAGGCCGAGGGTCGCGGAAAGCGCCAGCTTGGGGAGTGACATGTGGGGGGCTCCTCATCGTCCTCGGGCCCCGGTCGCCGTGTGGGGTGGCGGCCGGGGCCGTGGGATGAACTCTTGGCTGACGCAGAGTCTTGAGGAGAACCGGCCGTACGCGGAGATATCAACTGGTGATAGGACGAGGGCATATCCCCCGCCGGTCACTCAGGGCCCGGCCGATGACCGGCGTTTGACACCCCGTTGACCCCTGTTTGACCACCGATTGATCGTTTCCGATACGGGTTGGCGGGATTTCAGAGTCTGGTGTGACGGACAAGTGCGCAGTTATGCTCCCGCCGTGGAGCTCGAGGTGAGGCACCTCCGTGCATTGTGCGCCATAGCCGACACCGGCAGCCTACGGAAGGCGGCGCGTCAACTGGGCATGACCCAGCCGTCCTTGACGACCCAGCTCCGGCGGATCGAGAACACCATCGGTGGCCGGCTGTTCTCGCGGGAGGTGACCGGCAGTCGGCCGACCCCGCTGGGGCGGTCCGTGCTGTGCCGCGCCCGGCCGATAGTGGCCGAGATGAACGCCCTCGTCGACGAGGTCCGGCTGGAGGCGGGGCAGACCGCCGACGCCCGGTTGCGCATCGGCAGCACGGGCAGCCGGGCCGTGGTCGGCTGGCTGCGCAGGCTCCGCGCCCGCTACCCGGACGCGGACACCACCATCCACATCGACGTCTCCGCCAACGCGCTGCTGCAAATGGTCGCCGCCAACCAGCTGGACGTGGCCTTCGTCCACGAGGTCGAGGGCGCGCCGCTGCGGGTGCCCGAGGGCGTGGAGCGCAGGGTGCTCGTGGAGCGGGAGCCGCAGTTCGTGGCGCTGGCCGAAACCCATCCGGCCGCCGCGCGGCCCGTGGTGCCGCTCGCCGACCTCGCCGCCGACCAGTGGATGGTGGACCCCAGCGTGGACGGCGAGGGGCCCGGGCTGCGCCGGGTGCTGGCCGCCGCGGGGCTCAATCCGAGGGTGGTCTACGGGGACTATCTGACCGCCGCCGACCTGGTCGCCTCGGGCGAGGTGGTCACCCCCTGCCAGCCCACCGCACGGTCCCGCCAGGGCGTGGCGGTCCGCCCGCTGCACGGGGATCCGCTGACGGTCCGGCTGTTCCTGGCCTCGCGGGCGGTCCCGGCGGTCCGTGGCGGCGCCGACGGATCCGCCCCGGACGCGGTGGTCCGTACCGGTGCCACCGAACCCGCCCCGGACCCGGTGTCCGGCGTGCCCATCGACCCCGACGCCACGGCGTCCGGTGCGCCCCTCGACGTGGACGCCCTCTTCGGCGACCTGGCGGACGCGTACTTCGAGATCGCCTGGGCGAGCGTCGCGTACCGCCAGTGGCTGGTCCGCAACGAGAGCCCGCTGCTGCGCTTCCAGGAGCCCGCGACCCGCGACGAGCTCGACATCCTGGGGCTCGCCGGGCCCGCCGAGGTCTCGTAGCTCCGAAGGGCGGCGGGGCTCCGAAGGGCGGCGAGGCTCCGAAGGGCGGCGGGGCTCCGAAGGGCGGCGAGCGATGACTTTCGCTCCGCCGGGCGGTCCAAGCACACGGCACCGCACCGGACCGCCACGCCATGCGAGGAGCGAGCAGATGATCACCGAGCACGAACCGCAGACCGCGCTGGACACCCGTTTCAGCGGCCCGGACGCCACCGCCACCGCCTGGCCGGAGGGGCGCGCGGGGCTGGCGGCCGCGGAGCTCTACTGGCTGTCCACGGTCCGCCGGGACGGCCGCCCCCATGTCACCCCGCTCATCGCCGTCTGGTTCGACGGCGCGCTCTGCTTCTGCACCGGCCCCGCCGAGCAGAAGGCCCGCAACCTCGCGCACGATCCGCGCTGCGCCCTCACCACGGGCGCGGGGGTGCTGGGCGAGGGGCTTGACCTGGTGGTCGAGGGTATGGCCGAGCCGGTGCGGGACGACGCCACGCTGCGGCGGATCGCCGCGGCGTACGTGGAGAAGTACGGCGAGGAGTGGACCTTCCAGGTGTGCGACGGCGCCTTCCACCACGAGGGCCATGAGGCCCTGGTCTTCCGGGTCGCCCCGGCCACCGCGTTCGGCTTCCGCAAGGGCGAGTACGGCCAGACGCGCTGGCGTTTTTGACGCTCGCGCACGCCCCGGGCCGTTCGTAGCCCCCGGGTAGCTCAGTCCAGTTGGTCCAGGTCGAGCAGCTCGCCGGGCAGTCCCACCGGCAGTGTCTGCTCCGACCAGATCGTCTTGCCCTCGGCGGTCTGGCGGCTTCCCCAGCGCTGGCTGAGCCGCGCGACCAGCAGCAGCCCGCGGCCGCCCTCGTCGAAGGTGCGGGCGCGGCGCATATGCGGGGCGGTGCTGGAGGAGTCGGTGACCTCGCAGATCAGCGAGTGGTCATGGATCAGCCGCAGCTGGATGGGCGGGACGGCGTGCCGGATGGCGTTGGTGACCAGCTCGCTGACGACCAGCTCGGTGGTGAAGACGGCCTCGTCGAGCCCCCATTCGGTCAGCCGCTGCGTCACGTTCCGGCGGGACCGCGCCACCCACGCCGGGTCGGCGGGCACGTCCCAGGTGGCCACGTGCGCCGCGTCCAGGGCGCGGGTGCGGGCGAGCAGCAGCGCGACATCGTCCAGTACGCCCTCGCCGGGGAGGAGCGCCCGCAGCACGGCGTCGCAGGTGCCGTTCAGGGAGCCGCAGGGGTGGGCCAGCGCGTCGGCCAGCAGCAGCCGCCCCTCGTCCACATCGCGGTCCCATCCGCCCATCAGCCCGTTGGTGTAGAGGGCGAGCACGGCGTCCTCGGGCAGCTCGGTCTCCATCGCCTCGAAGGGCAGCCCGCCGACCCCCAGCGGCGGCCCGGGCGGCACCGGCAGGAACTCGACCGAGCCGTCGGGCCTGGCCAGCGCCGGGGCGGGGTGCCCGGCCGCGGCCAGCGAACAGCGGTGCGAGACCGGGTCGTAGACCGCGTACAGACAGGTGGCCCCCACATCCCCGGTGGCCTCCTCGGCCCCGGTCTCCGCGGCCAGGTGGATCACCAGGTCGTCGAGGTGGGTGAGCAGCTCGTCCGGCGGCAGATCGACGTCGGCGAGGGTGCGGACCGCCGTCCGCAGCCGGCCCATGGTGGCCGACGCCTGGATGCCGTGGCCGACCACATCGCCCACCACCAGCGCGACCCGCGCCCCGGAGAGCGGGATGACGTCGAACCAGTCCCCGCCCGCGCCCGCGTACGGGCCCGCGGGCAGATAGCGGGAGGCGACCTCTACGGCCGGCGGCTGGGGCAGGGTCTGCGGCAGCAGGCTGCGCTGGAGGGCCAGGGCGGTGTCGCGCTCCCGGGTGAAGCGGCGGGCGTTGTCGACACAGACGGCGGCCCGGGTGGTGATCTCCTCGGCCAGCACCACGTCGTCCTGGGCGAACGCCTCCGGGGTGCGGTGGCGGGCGAACACCGCCACCCCGAGCGTCGTACCCCGCGCCCGGATCGGCACCGACATGATCGAGTGGACGCCGAACCGCCGGATCGCCTGGCCGCGCTCGGGCTTCAGCGCGCCCCACTCGGCGATCGAGGGGTCGGCGGACGCGTGGATGATGGGATGCCCCGCCACCAGGCATTCGGCCATCGGCGAGACCTTCGGGTAAGTGTCCACCTTCCCCAGCGGCACCACGGACTCGGGGCATCCCTCGTAGATGGACTGCCGGGCGGCGCGGCGCAGCACGACCGGGTCGGCGAGCGGCCCGGACGGCAGCTCCTCCTCCTGGGTCAGCCGGTCCAGCAGATCGATGCTGGCGTAGTCGGCCAGCCGCGGTACGCAGACGTCGGCGAGCTCCTGCGCGGTGTGGTCGATGTCGAGGGTGGAGCCGATCCGTTCGCTGGCCGCGCTCAGCAGCAGCAGCCGCTGGCGGGCCAGGTACTGATCGGTGATGTCGTGCGCCGCCATGCAGACCGCGTACACCCGGCCGTCCCTCGCCTGGAGCGGGGCGAACCGGGCCGACCAGGCCTGCTCCTTCATCTCGCCGCTTCCGGTGCGCAGCTGCGTCTCCACCTCGCGCGGCTCGCCGGTGGTCAGCACGTGGCGCATGGCCGCTTCGAGCTGTTCGCTCTGGAGCTTGCCCTTGATCTCCGACAGCCGCAGACCGCGGATCTCCGTCTCGGGGAGGCCGGTGACGCGGGCCATCTCGGCGTTCACCTTGCGCAGCCGCATATCGGCGTCGTAGATCGCCATCGGGCAGGGCGACTGGGTGTAGGCCCATTGCATCAGCGCGTCGTTCCATGACTCGGGGGGCCACTCCGCCCGGGGTGCCGCGGTCACCAGCAGCCAGTCGCCCTCCGGCCGTCTGCGGTGCGCCAGCAGCGGTACGGGCAGCTCGCGGCCGTCCCGGTGGCGCAGCGCCACGGTCCCGTGCCACCGGGTCAGCCGGGCGCGGGCACGGCGGGCCTCGGCGCCCGTCGCGCGACCCGGGTCGGCCAGCAGCTCGGCGGCGGGCCGCCCCACGACATCGGGGGACGGATGCCCGAGCAGTCGGCGGGCGCCCTCGTTCCAGCTGGTCAGCGTCCCGTCATCGCTGACGGTGGCCTGTGCCGTATCCGTTTCGTCGAAGCCGCCCCGCTCCCATGCGGAGCCGCTGTCACGGCGCTTCATCCTCGCCATCCCTCCGGGACGGCACCGGGTCCGTCCACCAGGGCTCCCCTCCAGCCTCGTCCACTCCGGTCCGGGCTTCAACCACGGCCCGGAGCTTGGAGCCCTGAGCCCGGAGCGCGGCGCCCGGCGCCCGGAGCCCGGGGCCCGGAGCCCACAGCCCGGGGCCCGGAGCGGACGCCCTGGGGCGCGCGCGGGTCAGACCACCGCGGGCCGCGCGGGCCGCAGATGGCGCCCGGCCCACTCGGCGAAGCCGGTGAGCGGAAGGCCGAGGGCCCGCGCGAACTCGGGGCGGGCGGGCTGGCCGACCGCGTTCAGCCACCCGTGCCCGAGGCCCCACTGCGGCATCCCGGCGGCCAGCGCCTCGTCGGCGGTCATCGACGGGGCGGTCACTTCGGTGCCCGTGACCTCGGAGAGGACCTCGGCGACCCGGGTCATGGTCATGTGGTCGCCCGCCAGTTCCAGCTCGACCTCGTGGAACCGCGCGGGCTCCGCGACGGCCGCGGCCGCCGCCGTGCCGATGTCGGCGACGGCGATGAGGGCGAGCTCGGTGCCGGGCTCGAGGATGGTGGCCAGGCCGCCCTCGGGGCCGTTCGGGAGCAGGGACAGGAAGTTCTCCATGAAGAAGGCGGGCTTGAGGAGCGTCCAGTGGCGGAAGCCCGCCTCCCGGATCCGGTCCTGGAGCCCGCTCTTGGTCGCGAAGTAGTGCTCCATCGCCGCCCAGCGGCCCTCCGCCCAGCCAGGCGCGGTGTGGTGCTGCCCGGCGCCCGAGACGGAGGTGTGCACGAACTGCGCCACCCCCGCGTCCCGCGCGGCCTCGATCAGGTTGCGCCCCTGGATCCACTCGGAGTCGCCCTGGAGATCGTTCATATCGGGCATCTGGATCGAGAAGACGGCACGCGCCCCCTCCGCGGCCCGCCGCACCGAGGCGAGGTCGAGCAGATCGCCGCCGACCAGCTCGGCACCGAGCGCCGCCATGGCCTTGGCCCGCTCACCGGCCGGATCGCGGACCAGGGCGCGCACGGGAACGCCCGCCGAGAGCAGGGCGCGGGCGGTGGCGCCGCCCTGCTGTCCGGTGGCACCGGTGACGAGGACGGGGGCGGAGGTCAGGGTTTGCGAAGGCATGCTGCTCCTCGGGCAGAGGTGAATCGACTCATCGACAAGTCGACTGGGAAGGGCTAAAACGGCGGGCCCCGCCACTTACGACTCGGTACGATACGGAGGCCCCCGCCACTTAGCAACCCTTGGCATCCCGGAGGTGACGCCATGCCCGCCCAGCGCGCGGACGCCCGGCGCAACTACGCGCGCATCCTCGCCGTCGCCGAGGAGGAGGTCGCCACACACGGCGCCGACGCCTCCCTGGAACAGATCGCCCGCACCGCCGGAGTCGGCTCGGCCACCGTGCGCCGCCACTTCCCCACCCGCCGGGCCCTGCTGGAAGCGGTCTTCCGCGAACGCATCGAATCCCTGGCCACCCGCGCCCGCGAACTCGCGGAGGCGGACGACGTACGGGCCGCCCTGCTGGACTGGCTGGGCGCGCTCACCGTCTACTCCGCCACCGTCCAGGGCCTGGCCACCGCGCTCCTACGGGACGGCGAACTCGACCCGGAGCACGCGAACCCCTGCGTGAACACCCTCGCCGAGGCGGGCGAACCCCTGCTGCGACGAGCCGCCCAGGCCGGCGCGGTGGCCCCCGGCGTAACCCCGGTCGACCTGGTCACCCTGATCGCCGGCATCGCCCTGGCCACCCAGCACCACCCCGACCCCGCCACCGAGGCGACCCGACTCCTGCGCCTGACCGTGGCGGGCATCAGCCCGCGGGGGTGAGGGGCGGGGCGTCAACCCCGGCGCCCGGCAAGGACGTTCAAGACAAACCGGCGAGGTTCACGGCAAAGAGGTTCACGGCAAAGAAGACCGCACCCGGGCCACTCGGGGCGGCTCGGGTGCGGTCCGGTGATGCGAAGGAAGAGCGGGTCAGCCCTTCTTGGTCTCCCAGAAGATCTTGTCGATCTGGGCGATGTAGTCCAGGGCCTTCTGCCCCGTGGCCGGGTCGGTCGAGCCCTTGGCCGCGCTCAGGGCCTTGAGGGTGTCGTTGACCAGCTGGTGCAGCTCGGGGTACTTCTCGAAGTGCGGGGGCTTGAAGTAGTCACTCCAGAGCACCGAGACATGGTGCTTGGCGAGCTCCGCGCGCTCCTCCTTGATGGTGGTGGCACGGGCACGGAAGTGCGGGTCCTCGTTGGCCTGGTACTTCTCCTGGATGGCCTTGACGGACTCGGCTTCGATGCGGGCCTGGGCCGGGTCGTACACACCGCAGGGCAGGTCGCAGTGGGCACTGACCTGAACCTTGGGGGCGAACAGGCGGGAGAGCATAGAGCTGTCCTTCCATTCGTGATCGTCTTCTCAGGTGCGAGATTACTCCGTGGGGGAAGCCTTTTCTCGGGTGCCCCGGGGGGCTTAGGTCAAAAGTCCAGTGCAAGGCTGGGATGCCTGGGATCGTGATGGGTGCAGGGTGAGGACCGGAGGTGCCGTGATGCGGGAGCAGCGGGGCGATCGCGGGCAGGAGTCGGACCGCGACCAGCGCGGGCTGCTGCGGATCGGGCTCGCGGAGGTGTACAACCCGTCGATGCAGCCGACGCTGTACCCCGGCGACCAGTTGGTGGTGCGCTACGGCGCGCCCGTGCGGCCGGGGGACGTGGTGGTTCTGCGCCATCCGTTCCGGCAGGACCTGCTGATCGTCAAGCGCGCGGTGGAGCGGCGCGAGGGCGGCTGGTGGGTCAAGGGCGACAACCCGTACGTGGAGAACGACAGCCGGGAGTTCGGCGTCGTGCCGGACGAGCTGGTGGTGGCCCGGGCCTGGGTGCGGCTGCGGCCGCTGCGGGGCGCCGGGCGCGGTGGTCAGCGGTCGATGGCCGGGCTGGTCTCCTGGGCGGTGTCCGCCGTGCGGCCCGTGGGCTCGCGGTTCTGGCGGCGGTCGCGGTCGGCGCCGGCCGTCCGCTCGGCGTCCAGGCGTTTGCGGGCGCGGTAGGCGGCCACATTGGCGCGGGTGGCGCAGCGGTCGGAGCAGTAGCGCCGGGAACGATTTGTCGATGTGTCGAGATAGGCGTTGCGACAGGGTGACGCCTCACAGATGCCCAGCCGGTCGGCGCCCAGTTCGGTGAGGTGGAAGGCCAGCCCCATCGAGGCGGTCGCGGCGTATCCGGCGCCCGCGTTGGCGGCGTAGTCCGCGATGTGCATATGCCACTTGGGGCGGCCGTCCTCGTCGCGGGTCTCATGGCCGGAGATCTGCGGGCTCACCGGGAACTCGATGAGCAGCGCGTTCAGCAGGTCCACCGCCAGCACCTCGTCGCCGCCCGCCGCCGCCTCGAAGACCGCGCGCAGCCGGGCCCTGACCGACCTCAGCCGGGTGACATCCGCGTCGGTCGTCCGCCGGGCCTGCTGACTCTCCCCGAAGAGCGCCCGTACGGCCTCCACCGAGGTCAGGGTGTCGGTGCCGCGGCTCGGCTCCTCGCTGTTGACCAGGCGCACGGCGAGATCCGAGTAATAAGCCAGTTCCACTTGTGGTCCTTACGAACGGCGGTCTATGGTCACATCAGGTCGAGTAAGAGGCGTTCTGCCTACGAGGGTATTACGGGCGGCTGCGCCGAGACGATGACGCATGGCTTGGAGGGGCTCGATGACGGACACCGTCGCCGTGGCGGACTGGCAGGCGTGGCAGCGGAGCTGGGACCGGCAGCAGGAGTGGTACCTCCCCGATCGTGAGGAACGGTTCCGGGTGATGCTCGACGCGGTCGAGGCCGTCGTCGGCCCGGAGCCCCGGATCCTCGACCTGGCGTGTGGCACGGGCAGTATCTCGGACCGGGCGCTGCGCCGGTTCCCGGGCGCCACCAGCACCGGCGTGGACCTCGATCCCGCGCTGCTGACGATCGCCCGCGGCCACTTCGCGGCCGAGCCGCGTGCCGAGTTCGTGACCGTCGATCTGCGCGACCCCGGGTGGACCGAGCGGCTGCCGCACCGCGCCTACGACGCCGTGCTGACCGCCACGGCGCTCCACTGGCTGCGCTCGGACGAGCTGCGGGTGCTGTACGGGCAGATCGCGGGCGTGGTGCGGGAGGGCGGGGTGTTCCTCAACGCGGACCACATGCCCGATCCGGAGACGCCCCGGCTCAACGCGGCCGACCACGCGTATCAGAAGGCACGGCAGGCGCGGGCCAGGTCCGAGGGCACCCAGGACTGGGCGGACTGGTGGCAGACCGCCGCGCGGGACGAGGTGCTGGCGGGGCCGGTCGCCGAGCGGTTCTCGATCTTCGGCAATCCGGCGGACGGCGATCACGCGGACGGTGAGACACAGCCCGTCGCCTGGCATGTCGGGGCACTGCGTGAGGGGGGCTTCGGGGAGGCGCGGGCCGTCTGGTGCTCGCCCTCGGACGCGATGGTGCTCGGGCTGAAGTGACCTGGGGGCGGAGTGCGGGAGGGCGGTACGGGCATCGGCCCGTACCGCCCTCGCGCAGGTGCCGCGCCTAAGCGGATCGGCGGGCGTCGGCTGCGGTTCGGTGGCGCCCCGACGGGGCGCGGGGCCGCGTCGATGTGCGGCTCCGCCGCGCGGGCGCGACCAGCCACGACGGTGCCGCGGACGATCGACGGCAGGTCGGGGCACTTCCAGCGGAGCGCCTAGAGCACCTTGGAGAGGAACGACTTCGTCCGCTCGTGCCGCGGATTGGTCAGCACCTCCCGCGGGTGCCCGGACTCCACCACCACGCCGTCGTCCATGAAGACGACCGAGTCCCCGACCTCGCGCGCGAAGCCCATCTCATGCGTCACGACGATCATCGTCATGCCGTCCTCCGCGAGCCCGCGCATCACATCGAGCACATCGCCGACCAGTTCCGGGTCGAGCGCCGAGGTGGGCTCGTCGAAGAGCATCAGCTTCGGCTCCATCGCCAGGGCCCGCGCGATCGCCACGCGCTGCTGCTGGCCGCCGGAGAGCTGGGAGGGGTAGTTGGCCGCCTTGTCGGCCAGGCCCACCCGGTCCAGCAGCTTCAGCGCGCGCTCCCGCGCCACCGCCTTGGACTCCCGCTTGACCTGGACCGGCGCCTCGATCACGTTCTCCAGGGCGGTCATGTGCGGGAAGAGGTTGAAGCGCTGGAACACCATGCCGATGTCGCGCCGCTTCTCGGCGACCTCGCGGTCCTTGAGCTCGTAGAGCTTGTCGCCCTTCTGGCGGTAGCCGACCAGATCGCCGTCCACATACAGCCGCCCGGAGTTGATCTGCTCCAGGTGGTTGATGCAGCGCAGGAAGGTGGACTTGCCGGAGCCGGACGGGCCGATCAGGCAGAAGACCTCACGCGGGGCGACCTCTAGGTCGATGCCCTTGAGGACATGAACCGGGCCGAAGGACTTGTGGACGCCCTCGGCCTTCACCATGGCGGTCATGCGCCGACACCTCCGGAGCGGTTGCTGAAGGAGAGCAGATTGGCCCGGACCCGCTGGAGCGGGGTGGCCGGCAGGTTACGGCTCGAGCCGCGCGCGTAGTACCGCTCCAGGTAGTACTGGCCGACGCTGAGCACGGAGGTGAGGATCAGGTACCAGGCGGCCGCCAGGAAGAGCATCTCCGCCGTGGCGCCGGAGTTCTGCCCGACCTCGGAGGTGGCCTGGAGCAGGTCCCAGTACTGCACCGCGATCACCAGCGAGGTGGTCTTGAGCATGTTGATGAACTCGTTGCCGGTCGGCGGCACGATCACCCGCATCGCCTGCGGCAGCACCACCCGGCGCAGCGTCTTGGCGTGGCTCATACCGAGCGCCTGGGCGGCCTCGGACTGGCCCTCGTCGACCGACTGGATGCCCGCCCGGCAGATCTCGGCCATGTACGCGGCCTCGTTCAGGCCCAGGCCCAGCAGGGCGGCCAGGAACGGGGTCATGAAGTCCGACCACTCGTCCTTGTAGATCGGCATGATGTTGATGTAGTCGAACACCAGGCCGAGGTTGAACCAGACCAGCAGCTGCACATAGACCGGGGTGCCGCGGAAGAACCAGATGTAGCCCCAGGCGATGGAGGCGGTCACCGGGTTCTTCGACAGCCGCATCACCGCGAGGACGATGCCGAGGGCCACACCGAGCACCATCGAGAGGATGGTGATCCAGACGGTGTTGCGAACGCCCCTGAGGACCTCGCCGTCGAAGAAGTAGTCCGGGATGGCGTTCCAGTTGACGTCACCGCGGGCGAAGGCGGAGATCAGCAGGGCGATCAGGGCGATGGCGATGATCGCGGCGACCCAGCGGCCGTAGTGCCGCACCGGGATGGCCTTGATGCTCTCCGGCGCCGGCGGCGGGGCGTCGACCGGACCCGCCTTTTCGATCTTAGTAGTCACGGATGGTGCCTTTCAGCGCGAGCGCGGACGGGGGAGGGCCGGATCACTTGCCGCCGTTGATGATGGCCTTGGTGACCGCGCCGTCCTTGACGCCCCACTTCGCGATGATCTTGTCGTAGTCGCCGTTCGCGATGATCAGGGCAAGGGCCTGCTTGAGGGCATCGCGCAGCTGGGTGTTCTTCTTGGCGACGGCGATGCCGTACGGGGCCGCCTCCACCTGGTCACCGACGAGCTCGAAGTCCTTGCCGCCGCCCGAGGTCTTCACCGCGTACGCGGCGACCGGGAAGTCGCTGGAGCCGGCGACGGCGCCACCGCCGCGCAGCCGGGTCTGGGCCTCGGTGTCATTGCCGAACGCCTCGACCGAGATCTTGCCCTTGCCGTTCTTCTGGCAGGTCTTCGACTGGGACTTGGCCAGGTCGTGGGAGACGGTGCCGCGCTGCACGACGATCTTCTTGCCGCACAGGTCGTCCCAGGTCTTGATGCCCGAGTTCGCGCCCTTCTTGGTGTAGATCGAGACACCCGCGGTGAAGTAGTCGACGAAGTCGACGCCCTCGCCCGCCTTCTTGCCGGTGTCCGGGTCGACGCCCTCCTGGCGGCCCTTGTTGTCGGTCATGGCCGACATGGCGATGTCGTAGCGCTTGGAACGCAGACCCGAGAGCAGGGTGTCGAAGGTGCCGTTGTTGAACTCGAACTTCACCCCGAGCTGCTTGCCGAGCGCGTCGGCGATGTCCGGGTCGATGCCCATGACCTGGCCGTTCTTCTTGAACTCGACCGGCGGGTAGTTGATGTCCGAGCCCACCTTGATCACCTTGGCGCTCTGGATCTCCTTGGGCAGCTGGTTGAACAGCGGGGCGGAGTTGCTGTTGGACCCGCCCGTGGCCTTGTCGGTCTGATCGCCGCAGCCCGTCAGCAGCAGGGCGCCTACCACCGCTATCGCGCCGACGGGGGCCATCCGGGACTTCAGGGTGGCCCCACGGGGCGTGAAGCTGGCGGTCATGCTGATTCCTCCGGCAGGGTGAGGGGGCGAGATCTGGGGAACACGTTTGTGGGCGTCGCGATCTCGTGTGATTGGGGCATCTTGCCATCGGACGGGCCCGTACGGGTCACCGGCCATGTCAAAATCGGATAACGGGCGATCCCCGTGGTGCACAACCGGACAGCGGTACCGGCTCGACAGCGGCGGCCGGTGGCGCGAGGCAGGCGCGAGGCAGGCTCATGATCACGCGGAGAACAGCGCGTGACGGTGCCATGGACTTTCCCTAGAGCTTCGCCCGCCTTCAGGCGTAATGCCTGGTTTTCCGGCGTCATGGCACCAGAACTCGTTCGTCCCTCGACGCGCGCTTCAGGTAGAACAGACGGCTACACCCCTCACCCGGGGCTCAGGGCGCGTGTGCGACGCGCCCGGCGTTCGTACCCACACCCATGCGGTGGTCATCCGCTGAATGGGACGACGCGGTGCCCGCCCGCTCCGAACCTGGGGCGGATACCCTCGACAGAAAAACGACAAAGGGGTCAAAACAGTGGCAGCGGAGATGGTCAATCCTCGCAGCGACAGCACCAGCGGCAGCGGCGAAGGAGCCGAAGGCGTGACCGACGGGGAGCCCTTCGATCCGGCGTTCGCCCTGCACCGCGGCGGCAAGATGGCCGTCCAGGCGACCGTGCCCGTGCGCGACCGGGACGATCTGTCCCTCGCGTACACACCGGGCGTGGCCAAGGTGTGCAGCGCGATCGCCGAGCAGCCCGAGCTCGTCCACGACTACACCTGGAAGTCCCAGGTCGTGGCCGTGGTGACGGACGGCAGCGCGGTGCTGGGGCTCGGCGACATCGGCCCGGAGGCGTCCCTTCCGGTGATGGAGGGCAAGGCGATCCTCTTCAAGCAGTTCGGCGGTGTGGACGCGGTGCCGATCGCGCTCGACTGCCGGGACGTGGACGAGATCGTGGAGACCGTCGCCCGGTTCGCGCCCTCGTTCGGCGGCGTCAATCTGGAGGACATCTCGGCGCCCCGCTGCTTCGAGATCGAGCGCAAGCTCCAGGAGCGGGTCGACATCCCGATCTTCCACGACGACCAGCACGGCACGGCGGTGGTCACCCTCGCCGCGCTGCGCAACGCCGCCAAGCTGACGAACCGCGCGCTGGGTCAGCTGCGCGCCGTCATCTCCGGGGCGGGCGCCGCCGGTGTGGCCATCGCCCGGATCCTCACCGAGGCGGGCATCGGCGATGTGGCGGTGTGCGACCGCAAGGGCGTCGTCTCGCCGGACCGCGAGGACCTCACCGACGTCAAGCGCGAGCTGGCCGGCTTCACGAACAAGGCCGGGCTCACCGGGTCCCTGGAGGCCGCGCTGGACGGCGCCGACGTCTTCATCGGCGTCAGCGGCGGCACGGTGCCGCAGGACGCGGTGGCCAAGATGGCGCCGGACGCCTTCATCTTCGCGATGGCCAACCCCAACCCGGAGATCCACCCGGACGTCGCCCACCAGTACGCGTCCGTGGTCGCCACCGGGCGCAGCGACTTCCCGAACCAGATCAACAACGTCCTCGCCTTCCCCGGCATCTTCGCGGGCGCCCTCCAGGTCCGGGCCTCCCGGATCACCGAGGGCATGAAGCTCGCGGCCGCCGAGGCGCTGGCCGCCGTGGTGGCCGACGAGCTGAGCGCGGACAAGGTCATCCCCTCGCCGTTCGACGAGCGGGTCGCCCCCGCCGTGACCGCGGCGGTCGCCGCGGCCGCCCGCGCGGAGGGCGTCGCCCGCCGCTGACGCCCCGCCAGGGTAGATGCCGTGATGGGCCGGGTGGCCGTGATGGGCCCGGGTGGCCGATACGGGCCGGGTGGCCGATACGGGCCGGGCCGCCCCTCAGCCGGAGGGGCGGCCCGGCCCGTGCGCTGTCCGGCGGGCGAGCGGGGTCACACCGTGGTGCGGTTCCGTGGGGTCGCCCCGCGGCCTAAGGTCGGGATCATGTTCGCTGCCTATGCCGCACGTATCGACCGTGACCAGCCGCTGAGCGGCCTCGAACTGGGGGAGCGCCCCGAGCCGGAGGCCCGGCCCGGCTGGACCACCGTGAACGTCAAGGCCGCCTCGCTCAACCACCACGACCTGTGGTCGCTGCGCGGTGTGGGCCTCGGCGAGGAGTCGCTTCCGATGATCCTCGGCTGTGACGCGGCCGGGATCGACGAGGACGGCAACGAGGTCGTCCTCCACTCGGTCATCGGCCAGAGCGGACACGGCGTCGGCCCGAAGGAGCCCCGCTCCATCCTCACCGAGCGCTACCAGGGCACCTTCGCCGAGAAGGTGACCGTCCCCAGCTGGAATGTGCTGCCCAAGCCCAAGGAGCTCTCCTTCGAGGAGGCCGCCTGTCTGCCCACGGCCTGGCTCACCGCGTACCGCATGCTGTTCACCAACGCGGGGGTGCGCCCCGGCGACAGCGTCCTGGTCCAGGGCGCCGGGGGCGGCGTGGCCACCGCCGCGATCGTGCTGGGCGCGGCCGCCGGGCTGCGGGTGCTGGCCACCAGCCGTGACGAGGCCAAGCGGGCCCGCGCCGTCGAACTGGGCGCCGAGGGCGCGTACGAGCCGGGGGAGCGGCTGCCGCGCCGGGTGGACGCGGTGATCGAGACGGTGGGCGCCGCGACCTGGTCGCATTCGGTGAAGTCCCTCAAGCCCGGCGGCACCCTGGTGATTTCCGGCGCCACCAGCGGCCCCAACCCGAAGGCCGCCGAGCTCAACCGGATCTTCTTCCTGGAGCTGAAGGTCGTCGGCTCCACGATGGGCGGGAAGGACGAGCTGGAGGACCTGCTGAGCTTCTGCGCCGCGCGCGGGGTACGGCCGGTGATCGATTCGGTGCTGCCGCTGGACCGGGCCCGTGAGGGGTTCGAGAAGATGGCGGGCGGCGATCTCTTCGGCAAGGTCGTACTGACGGTCTGAATATCGCGGCGGCATATTCCCGGGCGTTGTGCGGGTCCCCGGCCGTGGTGCGGGCCGGGGATTCGCGGAGTAATGCGGGCGGGCCGCCGACCGTCACGCCCCGGTGAATTCCCGGAATTCCGTTATGACGCCGACGGCCGTACGAAGCTCCGCCGGAAGCGATAGGAGCGGGACGAGGCACCCACCCGGCCGGGGAAGTCGAGCACCCGGTCCCAGGCGGACGAGCCGCCGCCGCGCGGCCCGTCGGCCGCCAGCGCCGCCTGGTACGCCTCCACATCGGTCCAGCGGGCGTAGTTGAGCACCCGGGCCCGGTCGGTGGACAGATGGCGCTCGCCGTCGGCGATCAGATGGAAGTCGGCGGAGATCAGGCCCGGGTCGGGCTCGCTCTCCAGGGCCTCGATGACCAGGTCCACCCAGGACCGGCGGACCTGGGGATCGGAATCGTTGAAGTCGATCTCGACCACGACGAACAGCCCGGGGTCCGTCGTCTCGTCGTGGGCGGCGGCCGGTGCCCGGAAGCCGCGGTAGTGGCGGTAGTACGCGAGACCGAGCCGCTCGATGTCCGGGACCGCGCTGTCGATCGCGTCGTTGCGCTGCTGGCGCTGGGTCCGGAAGAAGGCGTGGTACGCGGCCTCGTCGGCCCACTGGGAGTGGTGCATCAGCGTATCGCCGTCCGTGCCCGCGTAGAGGTTGTACGAGAGCAGCTCGGGCGCGGGCCAGGGGCGGCTGTCCCAGGCGGCGGCGATGGCGTCGACCGCGGCCCGCTGCCGTTCCGGTGTGCCCACGCTCCAGGTGCTGAACAGCGCGGCGCCCACATCGGGCCGGGTGAGATCGGGCAGCGGCCCGGGGCTGGTCGGGGCGGACATGGCGGTCTCCTCGCGGTTGGGGACGTCGAAACGCCGAACAAGCCGGGGGAGAGGGCGACGGGCCCGGAGGGGCGCGCTCCCCCGTGGTGCGCCCCTCCGACCCCGATCCTGAAACTTCAACCACGGTTCACGTCAAGCGGCCAGGGGTGCGGCGCCGCATATCGGTGTTTTCCCCTCCCCGCCCCTGCCCGTTACCAGGGGCTTCGCCCCTGGACCCCGGGCCCTGGACCCCGGATCCCGGGCCCCCGGCCCCGAGTCCCGGGGCGGGGAGCGGATCAGCCTGCCGCGGGCGGCACGATCCGGCGGACACCCCTGGGCGTGGGTAGCCACTTTCCGCAGCGTCGATATGCGACTCCGCCCCAGACGCCTGGACGCCGGGGTCTGGGGTGGAGCCCCAGTTTCGGGAAGGGGCGGGGCGGGGGATCAGCCCGCCGCAGGCGTAACGACGCGCCGGACAGCCCCTACGCCCGGTCCCCCCGCAGCAGCTCCGTGATCCGCACCGCGGCCGCCCCCAGGTGGTGGCGGGCCTCGGCCAGTTGGGCGTCCGTCACCCCGTGGTCGCGGGCCGCGTCGCGGACGTCGTCCCGGAACCGGTCGAGCAGCCGCTCCAGATCGCGGGCGGGGGCGCCGGAGGGGGTGAAGTCCCTGGCCCACTCGGGCTCCCGCACCCCGGCCGCGCCACCGCCGTCCCCGCCCCCGGAGGTCGGCTTCTCCTCCCCGCCGCCGCCCTCCGGCTTCGTCACGTCCACCCGCTCCACCGTGACATCCGGCCCGGACGCCTCGTCGTCCCAGCCCCAGCCCCAGTCCGAGCGCGAGGTGCCCGGCCGGGAGATCCGGCCCATACCGCGTGACACCTCGGCCAGCCCCTCGCGCACCGCCCGCTGCCAGTCGCCCGCCCGGATGTGCTCCTGCGTCTGCTCCTGGACCCGCCGGGCGATCCGCTGGACCTCCTCGCGCGCGAAGTCCTGCGCGTCCCTGGCCTGCTTACGGGCGCGCTGGGCGTCCTGCCGGGCCCGGCGGCTCTCCTCCTTGGCCCGGCGCGCCTGCTCCTTCCACTCCTCCTTCGCGCGCCGCATCTCCTCCTTCGCCTGCCGCCAGGTCTCCTTGTCGCCCCACGACCCCTCCCACGGGGCCTGCTTGTCCTGGGCGCCGCCGGAGGCGCGGGCCTGCTGGGCCGCCTCGCGCATCTCCCGCCGCAGATCGCTCGCGGAGCCGCGGACGTCCTCCCGGATCTCGGCGGCGAGTTCGGCGACCGACTCGCGGATCTCCAGCTCCAGATCGGCCAGCTCACCGCTGCGGTCGGCCAGTTCGGCGCGCCCGGCGTCGGTGATGGAGTAGACCTTGCGGCCGCCCTCGGTGGTGTGGGTGACCAGCCCCTCGGCCTCCAGCTTGGCCAGCCGCGGATAGACGGTGCCGGCCGAGGGCGCGTACAGCCCCTGGAACCGCTCCTCCAGCAGCCGGATGACCTCATAGCCGTGGCGCGGCGCCTCGTCGAGCAGCTTGAGCAGATACAGGCGCAGTCGGCCGTGGGCGAATACGGGGGGCATCAGAGGACCTTTCCCTGGGTGCCGTCGGTGGTGTCCGTGTCGTCCTCGGACGGCGGACGGCGCAGCAGCGCGATGGCGCCCGAGACGGTGGTCGCCTTCAGGCTGCCATTGCCCGTGCCGAGCCGACCGGTGATCCTCTTGGCGCCCCACTGGCCGGTGACCCGAAGATCGTCGAAGCCGTTGGAGACCGAGCCGCTGGCCGTGTTGGCCTCCACCTCCGCGTCGGTGGGGTGCGGCAGCCGGATGGCGATCTCACCGGAGACGGTGGTGAGGCAGATGTCGGAGCACTTGGGGGCGGGCGCCAGGTCGAGCACCATGTCGCCACTGACCGACTCGGCCCGCACGGAGGGCCCGGAGCCCTCGATCACGGTGAGGTCGCCGGAGACGGAGTGGAACCGCAGATCGCCGGTGACGGCCTGGGCCTCGACCCGGCCGGATACGGTGTCGGCCTGGACCGGTCCGGTCAGCCCGAGCAGGGTGAAGTCGCCGGAGACACCGCGCAGCTCGGCACGGCCGGACAGCCCGGAGACCACGGCGGAGCCCCCGACCACGCCGACGGTGGCGCTGGCGCCGGCGGGCACGGTGAGGGTGACATGGGCGGTACGGGTGTAGTGCCCGAGCCACTTGCGGAGGCCCTTCCGGGGGAGGTCGTCATAGCCGACGCTCAGGGTGCCGTCGATATGGGTGACCTTCAGCGGTGGGCCGTCGATCTCCGAGACCTCGATGCGGGCGGGGCCGGGGGCGGCGCCGACCACATTGACCGTGCCGCCCGCGATCTGGACGTCGAGCGTGGACACCGGGTCGTCGAGGGTGAGCTTCTGTGGCGCGTTGATCGACCACTGTGATCGGGCTGACATCCCTGGCCTCCCCTGGCTGGACGTGCGACGCGCCGTCTGGACGCAACATATCGTGTCTCCCGTACAACACGATATATCGCGGACGCGCGGAGTCAAGCCCGGTCCGCCCCCGGTCCGCCCCGGCCTGGCCCCGGTCCGCCCCGGTCCGTTCCTGATCCGCCCCCGGTCCGTCCCCGGCCCGCCCCCATCCCGCCCCCGTTCCGGCGCCCCTGTTCCGGTCCCGCATCCGTGCACAATCGCACGAGGTGGTGGAAGATGCATGGCGCAGCCATCGTTTCTCTGTGGGCTGAATCGCACTTTTTGAAGAAAGTCCTACGGGCTGAGAATTTCCGCTAGAGCTTCGCTAGAGTCCTGGTAGAGCATCGTGGAGACATATGTTCGGGACTGTTACCTTCGTGGCCTCGGAATCGGGAAGGAAGAGGGGCCGTGGGGGGAATGACGTCACAACCCTTGAATACCTCCGTAGCGCAGGACGACGCGGAGCCGAACTCGGTTGCCCGGCTGTTGTTGCGGGCGGCGCGCGACCATGCCCATTCGGGGGTGCGCTATCTGGTCGGCCCCACCGCGAGTGAATCCGTGCGGCAGCCTTATCCGGAACTTCTGGAATCGGCGCTCGGGTATCTCTCCGCACTCCGCGACCGGGGATTGCGGCCGAAGGACAAGGTGGCCCTGCTGCTGGACCGTCAGCCGGAATTCTTGGCGGTCTTCTGGGCCTGTCTGCTGGGCGGCTTCGTGCCCTGCCCGATGGTGCCGATCTCCGGTGACCCGGCCCGCTGGGCGGCCCAACTCACCCACGTCAACGAGCTGTTGGACGGCCCGCTGCTGGTGACCACCGAGGCGACACGGGCCGAACTGCCCGAGGTGTCCGGGCTCGCGGTGGCCGTCGTGGAGGAGCTGCGGACGGCCGAGGGGGCCTCCGGCGCCGAACGCGGACAGCCGCCGGCCGTCCACTCCGCGGCCCCGGACGACCTCGCCCTGCTGGTGCTCACCTCCGGCTCCACCGGGAATTCCAAAGCGGTCATGCTGACCCATGGAAATATCCTGGCGTCCATGGCCGGAAAGGCCGGAAAGCAGCAGCTCACCGCCGCCGACACCACCTTCAACTGGATTTCCTACGACCATGTGGCCGCGCTGCTCGAAGCGCATATGCTGCCGCTGTACGTGGGCGCCGAGCAATTGCATGCGGAAGCCGCGGTCATTCTCGAGGAGCCGCTGCGTTTCCTCCGGATCATATCCCGCCACAAGGTCACCATGACCTTTACGCCGAACTTCCTCCTCGGGCCGCTCAATTCCTCCGTCCGTGAGATGGCGGACGAGATATCGGCGGGCGGCGAAGGGCTCGATCTCAGTGCGCTGCGCCATATCGTCAGCGGCGGTGAGGCGAATGTCGTCGCGACCGGCGAGGCATTCCTGGCGCATTACGCCCCGTACGGACTGCGGGAGGCCGCGCTCTGGCCCGCCTTCGGCATGACCGAGACCTGCGCCGGCAGCGTCTACAACCGCGCGTTCCCCGCCACCGACGCGGGCCAGGAGTTCGCCAACCTCGGCACCCCCGTCGAGGGGCTGCGGATCCGGGTCGCCGACGACGACCACCGGGCGCTGCCCGAAGGCGAGATCGGCGAGCTTCAGCTCAGCGGCCCGATGATCACCCCCGGCTACTACAACAACGACGAGGCCACCGAGGAAGCCTTCACCCCCGACGGCTGGTTCCGCAGCGGCGACCTCGGCCGGATCGACGAGGGGAGGCTGACCCTCGTCGGCCGCAGCAAGGACAGCGTCATCGTCAATGGCGTCAACTACTTCAGCCATGAGATAGAGGCCGCGCTGGAGCAGCTCGACGATGTCGCCGGCGGCTATGTCGCGGCGTTCCCGACCCGCCGCCCCGGCAGCGACACCGAGCAGCTGGTCATCGCCGTCAGCCCGGAACCGGCGGACGACGACGAGGCCGGGCTGCACCGCATGATCACCGCGGTGCGCTCCACCGTCGTGATGCACTGGGGGTTCCGGCCCTCCCTCATCCTGCCGCTGCCCAAGGACGCCTTCCCCAAGACCAGCCTCGGCAAGACGCTGCGCCGCCGGATGCGCCAGCGCCTGGAGTCCGGCGGATACGACGACGTCATCGAGCGGGTCGCGGAGCTGACCACCCGCCGGCTCGGCGGCCACACCCCGCCCGAGGGCGAGACCGAGCGGATCCTCGCCGAGATCTACGCCGAGATGTTCGACACCACCGCGGACCGGATCAGCGCCACCGCCAGCTTCTTCGACCTGGGCGGCACCTCGCTGGACATCCTGCGGCTGCGCCGCCAGGTCCACCGGCGCCTCGGGGTCGCGGACCTGGCCGTCATCACGGTGCTCACGGCTCCCTCGGTACGGCAGCTCGCTGCCCGGCTCGACGGCGGCGGCGCGCCCGGCGCCGCGGTCTACGACCCGGTCGTACCGCTCCAGACCGGTGGCGAGAAGACCCCGCTGTTCTGCGTCCACCCCGGTGTCGGCGAGGTCCTGGTCTTCGTCAACCTCGCCAAGTACTTCGTCGGCGACCGGCCGTTCCACGCGCTGCGCGCCCGGGGCTTCAACGAGGGCGAGAAGCCCTTCACCAGCTTCGAGGAGATGGTGGAGTGCTATGTGGAGGCCATTCGCGCCCGCCAGCCGCACGGCCCCTACGCCGTGGCCGGATACTCCTACGGCGGCGCCGTGGCGTTCGAGATCGCCAAGGCGCTCGAGGCCCAGGGCGAGCGGGTCGACTTCGTCGGCAGCTTCAACCTTCCGCCGCACATCAAGTACCGCATGGACGAGCTCGACTTCATCGAGACCGCGACCAACCTCGCCTTCTTCCTCGACCTGATCAACAAGAAGCAGTCGCTCGACCTCCCCGCCGAGCTGCGCCCGCTGTCCCAGGAGGAGCAGCTCGCGCATCTGCTGCGGATCGCCCCTGCGGCCCGGCTGGACGAACTCGACCTGGACCTGGACAAGTTCACCGCCTGGGCGGAGCTGGCCCATGGCCTGACCACCCTGGGCCGCGACTACCACCCCAGCGGCACCACCCGGTCCATGACGGTCTTCTACGCGATCCCGCTGCGCGGCACCAAGGAGGACTGGCTGGCGAACGAGCTGCGCCGGTGGGACGACTACACCACCGAGCCCAACCGGTATGTGGACGTACCCGGTGAGCACTACACACTGATGGGTCCGCGGCATGTCGCGGCCTTCCAGGCGGTTCTGCGCAGGGAGCTCGACCGTGCGCTGGACGACGCCGACCGGGCCCGGACCGCGGGCCGGTCATAGGCCCAAAAGGGCCAGGCACAAGGCCCCGACAGGGCAGGGCACAGGCCCGACAGGGCAGGGGACAGGCCCGACAGGGCAGGGCACAGGCCCCGACAGGGCCAGGCACAAGGAGAAGAGCAGGGTGGAAGGCAAGAAGATCCTGGTCACCGGCGGTACCGGGCAGGTCGCCCGGCCGGTGGCCGAGGCGCTGGCCGAGCGCAACGAGGTGTGGTGTCTGGGCCGGTTCGGCACCCCCGGTGTCGAGAAGGAGCTGAACGACCAGGGGATCACCACGTTCCGCTGGGACCTGAACGACCCGCGCGAGGCGGCGTACGAGGGGCTGCCGGACGACTTCACCCATGTCTTCCACTCGGCGGTGCGCCGCGGTGAGGACGGCGACGTCAACACGGCCATCGAGGTCAACTCGGTGGCCACCGGCCGGCTGATGTCCCACTGCCGGACGGCGGAGGCGTTCCTCTTCGTCTCCACCGGGGCGCTCTACAAGCGGCAGACCCTCGACCACGCGTACACCGAGGACGACCCGGTGGACGGAGTGGCCGACTGGCTGCCCGCCTACCCGGTGGGCAAGATCGCGGCGGAGGGCGCGGTACGGGCGTTCGCCCAGGTGCTGAACCTGCCGACGACCATCGCCCGGCTCAACATCGCCTACGGCCCCGGCGGCTACGGCGGGGTGCCGATGCTCTACTTCAAGCGGATGCTCGCGGGCGAGCCGATACCGGTGCCCATGGAGGGCCAGAACTGGTGCTCCCTCCTCCACACCGACGACCTCATCGCCCACGTCCCCCATCTGTGGCGGGCGGCGTCGACCCCGGCCACCCTGGTCAACTGGGGCGGGGACGAGGCGGTCGGGATGACCGACTGCGTGCGCCATCTGGAGGAGCTCACCGGGGTCACCGCCCGGCTCGTCCCGAGCGAGGTCACCCGGGAGACCTACCAATTCGACCCCACGAAGCGGCGGGAGATCACCGGCCCCTGCCGGGTGCCGTGGCGCGAGGGCGTACGGCGTACGCTCCAGGCGCTCCATGCCGAGCACCTTCCGTCTTGAGCCGCGGCACACACCGCCGTCCGAGGAGTGGCGACCACCATGGCATCACCGAACATCGAGGCCATCCGGGCCTCCTACGCGGGTTTCCGCGACCGTGACATCGAGGGGATCCTCTCGGGCATGCACCCCGATGTGGAGTGGGTGCATCCGGAGGGGATGGCCAAGTACGGGCTCGGCGGCACCAAGCTGGGCCATGCGGGCATCAAGGAGTTCCTCGCCCATGTGCCGACCGTGCTGGGCGGGATGAAGCTCGCGCCGAAGGAGTTCATCGAACAGGGCGACCGGATCGTGGTGTTCGGCACCCGCGAGGTGACCTCGCTGAGCGGCAGGACCGTGACGCTGGACTTCGTCCACTCGTGGACGATGCGGGACGGCAGGGCGACGAGGATGGAGGACATCTTCGACACGGTGGCGTTCCATGAACTGATCGAGAGCTGAGCGAAACCGACAAGCCCTGACAGCCGTCCGCTCCCGCGCCGGAAAGGCACGGGAGCGGACGGCTGTCAGGCCCCAGATCTCAGACCGTACGGAAGACCTCGTCGTACTCCAGACGCGGCAGCCGCCCCATCCAGGCGTCCGGACCCGGCTTGCCGATGTTGACCACACAGACCGCCGCGTGCCGCCCGTCCTCGAAGAACTCCTTGGAGACGGCCGCGTGGTCGAAGCCGATCATGGGCCCGGCGGCGAGCCCCGCGGCGCGCACGCCCAGGATGAAGTAGCCCACCTGGATCGCGGTGTTGAACCGCGCCGACCCCTCACGGGCCTCCGGGTCGGCGAAGAACGCCTGCGGGTTCTCCATGAACGGCACCAGCCGCGGCAGCTCCTCATGGAAGTCCAGGTCCGCGGCGAGCACCGCCACCAGCGGGGCCTTGGCCGTCTTCTCCTGGTTCCGCCCCGTCATATGCGCCACCAGCCGGGCGCGCGCCTCCTCCGAGCGCACCAGCACCACCCGCAGCGGCTGCTGGTTCAGCGAGGTGGGGGCGTACTTGACCAGTTCGTGGATGGCGCGGACCTGCTCGTCCGTCACCGGCTCATCGGTGAAGGTGTTGGCCGTACGGGCCTCCAGGAACAGCTGCCGCTGCGCCTCCGGCGCCAGGGTGAGAGGGCTCAGGGCCTCGCTGCTCTCCGGTGCGCTCATGGAGCTCTCCTTGTGAAGCGATGGTGAAACGACGTGATCCGCCGCTGAATTAATTGGACTAGACGGGCTAGTCCATTGCGGTAAACGAAGGCTAGACTCACAAGTCCATCGAGGGCAAGACCGGCTTGGGGCGAGGAGGTTGGGCCGTTGCGGACGGACAGCGGTCCCCGGCGCGGCGCGGCGGGACGGCCCGTGGGCCCCCAGCCCGCCAAGCGGCAGGCGATATTGGAGGCGGCGGTGGCCGTCTTCCTGCGCGAGGGGTACGACCGGGCGAGCGTGGACGTCATCGCCGACGAGGCCCGCGTGTCCAAACAGACCGTCTACAACCACTTCGGCGACAAGGAGCGGCTGTTCATCGCCGCCGTCGAGGAGGAGCGGGAGCGGGTGGCGGCCGGTTTCGCCGCCGGTTCCCCGTACGCCCTCGGGCCGGACGGCGCCGGGGCCCCCGAGTCGTACGACTCCGGCGACGCCCGCACCGCGCTGCTCGCCTTCGGCCACCGGGTGCTCGCCGTACTGCTCGACGCGCGGGCCTCCGCGCTGCGCCGCCTGGTCATCGCCGAGGTCGCCCGCCATCCCTCGCTGCGCCCCGCGTGTGCGGAGGGGGAGCCCCAGCAGCTGGTGAAGTACCTCGCCGAGATGCTCGGCCGGCGCACCGGCAGCGGTGAGCTGAGCGTGCCCGATCCGGCCACCGCGGCCCGCCAGTTCGTGGCCCTGATCATCCAACAGGGGCTCTACCAGTCGATGTACGGCACCCGCCCGCTCGCCGAGGACGAGGCCACGGCGCTCTGTGAGAGCGCCGCCGACCTGCTCGTCCGTGCGTACCGCCCATGAAGCCCGAAGAGAGGTGCCACCCATGCGGGTGAGCGTGCTCGGACCGCTGACACTCGGCCTCGGCACCCGGTCCGGAGTGCCCAGCGCGATGAAGCCGCGCAAGGTGCTGTCCCTGCTGCTGCTCAACGCGGGCCGGATGGTGCCGGTGCAGTCGCTGATGGCCGAGCTGTGGGGCGATCAGCCGCCGCGCACCGGGCTGACCACGCTCCAGACGTACATCCTGCATCTGCGCAAGCTGCTCGCCGAGGGGCTGGGGATGTCGTCGGCCGCCGTCACCCGGGATGTGCTCCAGACCCGGCCCGGGGGGTACGCCATGGTGGTGAGCCCGGGCGAGCTCGACGTCCATCAGTACCGCGACCTCGTCGCCGAGGGCGAGGGCGCGCTCGAGGCGGGCGACGAGCGGACGGCGGACGCCTCCTTCCGGCGGGCGCTGGCCCTCTGGCAGGGCCCGGCCCTGGTCGACGTCACCCCGCACGGACGGCCGCTCCAGGCGGAGGTCGCCCGGCTGGAGCAGTCCCGGCTCACGGTCACCGAGCGCGGCATCGAGACCCGGCTGCGGCTCGGCGGCCATCTGGAGGTGCTGAGCGACCTCGCCTCGCTGGTCGTGGAGCACCGCTTCCACGAGGGCCTGCACGGTCAGTACATGCTCGCCCTCCACCGCTCCGGCCAGCGCACCCGCGCCCTGACGGTCTACCAGCGGCTGCGGATGGCGATGACGGAGGAGCTGGGCCTGGAACCCTCGGCGAAGCTTCAGCGGCTCCAGCAGGCGGTGCTGGTGTCCGACCCCCGGCTGGACCACGAGGCGGGGGCGGCGGGGCGGGGTCCGGTGGTGGCGTGAGGGGCGGCCGGTAGGGCGTCGGCGCCCTGGGGGCGCTGCCCCACGCCGCCGCGCAAGCTGCCTTCAGACCTGCCCTCAGAGCCTTCAGGCCTGCCCTCAGACCTGCCCTCAGATGTCGTCGTCCTCCTCGTCGAGCCGGGCCAGCCAGGTCGCCAGCCGCTCCACCGGGACCTCGAAGTCCGGGTTCAGGTCGACGAACGCCCGCAGCTGCTCGGCGAGCCACTCGAAGGTGACCTCCTCATCGCCGCGTCGCTGCTCCAGCTCCTCGATACCGCGATCGGTGAAGTACAAGGGTCGCTCCGGAAGGGGTGGTGTGGATCTACCCGCCCAGGATATGCGGCCCCGCACTCCGGTGAGCGACCCGAGGGCCGCCGGGCTTGACGTTCACGCGGGCGTCAATGTTTACGGTACGTCGACATGACCGACATGACAGCAGCGCACTTTTCCGGCAGAGCAGTGATCGTCACCGGCGGGGGCACGGGGATCGGGCGGGTCACCGCGCGGACCTTCGCCGAGCAGGGCGCCCAGGTCCTGGTGGTCGGCCGTACGGCGGCCCGGCTCGCCGAGACGGCCGCCGACGCCCCGGGCATCCGGCCGCTGGTGGCCGACGTCTCGGCCCCCGGGGCCGCCGAGCTGATCGCGGACGCCGCGATGGAGGCGTTCGGCCGTATCGATGTGCTGGTCAACAATGCCGCCGTGGTACGGCAGACGCCGCTCGGGGACATCCGGCGGGAAGCCGTCGACGAGATGCTGGCCGTCAATCTGCTCGCCCCGATGTACCTCACCCAGGCCGCCCTCCCGCGCTTGAGCGAGAGCGCGGGTGTCGTGATCAACGTCAGTACGGCGATCGGCCAGCGGGGCTGGCCGATGGCCGGCGCGGAGCTGTACGCCGCGCTGAAGGCCGCCCTGGACACGCTGACGCGCAGCTGGGCCGTCCAACTCGCCCCGCGCGGGGTGCGGGTGGCGGGGGTGGCGCCCGGCCCCATCGCCACCGGGATCGGGCATCACCAGGGGCTCGACGCCGAGCAGGTCGCCGCCCTGCGGAAGACCCTGATCGGGCATGTGCCGCTGGGGCGGTTGGGCCGACCGGAGGAGGTCGCCTTCTGGATCACCCAGCTCGCCCGGCCGGAGGCTGGCTACACGACGGGGGTCGTCCTGCCGGTGGACGGCGGCGCCCTGGTCGGTTAGGGAACAGCCCGCCGCAGGCGGCACGGGCCGTCGGACGGCTCTGGGCGCGAGTAGTCTCGCGGGCATGCGGATAGGGGAGTTGGCGAAGGCCACCGGCGCCACGACCAGGGCCTTGCGCTTCTACGAGGAGCGGGGGCTGCTGAGCTCCGCACGGGCGGTCAACGGCTATCGCGTCTACGACGAGACGGCGGTCAAGCGGGTGGCCAACATCCGCTATCTGCTCGACGCCGGGCTCACCCTCGAGGACATCGAGCACTTCGGCGCCTGCTTGGACGGCGACCTGCCGAGCAGCCGGCCCGCCGAGGCCATGCTGGACATCGCGCGCCGCCGCCTGAGCGTGCTGGACGACCGGATCGACACCCTCACACGGGTGCGCGACGAGCTCGCCGGGCGGTTGGCCGCCGCCTCCGGCGACCGGATCGCGGTCAGTCCGTCTGGCTGAGCGTCGCGCTCCCGACTGCCCCTTACGACAGGACGGTCACGGGTCGCATCCACCCAACCCCAGCAGTCGTCAGGGGGAGGATGCGGGCGCGGTGACAAACACCCACGCCGAGCGTGCGCGATCGCGCACATCGACCCCGGCGACAACGTCGGCCGGGCCAGGGGGCACCTCCCAGCGGTAGCTGGGGGAGAGCTCGCACCGACGGCAGCGAAAACGGTGGACCCGCAGCCGGTCTGACGCCACCGAACGGCCGGAAGGCCAGGCCCCCATGGGACCTGGCCTTCCGGATCAGCCGTACGGAACTGGGCGAATCAGATCTCGAAGACCTCGTTCACCAGCGCCTGCTGCTCCGACTGGTGCCGCTTGTTCGACCCCACCGCGGGCGAGGACGAGTGCGGGCGGGAGACCCGGACCAGGCGCTCGGCGGCGGGGACGTCCGCGCCGACCGACAGCTCCAGGTGGTCGATCAGGTTGAGCGCGATGAACGGCCACGCACCCTGGTTCGCCGGTTCCTCCTGCGCCCAGACGAACTTCTCGACGCCCGAGTACTTGGCGATCTCGGCCTGGAGCTCCGCACCCGGCAGCGGGTACAGCCGCTCCAGGCGGATGATCGCCGTGTCGTTCGCACCGCGCTTGTCCCGCTCCGCGGCCAGGTCGTAGTAGACCTTGCCGGAGCAGAAGACCACCTTGCGCACCGAGGCCGGGTCGACCGTCTCGTCGCCGATCACCGGGCGGAAGGAGCCGTTGAGGAACTCGTCGGTCTTCGACGCCGCGGCCTTCAGACGCAGCATCGACTTCGGGGTGAAGACGACCAGCGGCTTGTGGTGCGGGTTGTGGACCTGCCAGCGCAGCAGGTGGAAGTAGTTCGACGGCAGCGTCGGCGCGGCGACCGTCATGTTGTTCTGCGCGCACAGCTGGAGGAAGCGCTCGATCCGGGCCGAGGAGTGGTCCGGGCCCTGGCCCTCGTAGCCGTGCGGCAGCAGCAGCGTGACACCAGAGGTCTGGCCCCACTTCTGCTCGGCCGAGGAGATGAACTCGTCGACGATGGTCTGCGCGCCGTTGACGAAGTCACCGAACTGCGCCTCCCACATGACCAGCGCGTTCGGGCGGGCCAGCGAGTAGCCGTACTCGAAGCCCATCGCCGCGTACTCGCTGAGCAGCGAGTCGTAGACGTTGTACCGCGCCTGGTCCTCGGTGAGGTACAGCAGCGGGGTGTAGTCGTCCCCGGTCTCGCGGTCCACCAGCACCGCGTGGCGCTGGCCGAAGGTGCCGCGGCGGGAGTCCTGGCCGGCGAGCCGGACCGGGGTGCCCTCCATCAGCAGCGAGCCGATGGCGAGGGTCTCGCCCATGCCCCAGTCGATCGAGTCGTCCTCGATCATCGCCGCGCGCCGCTGGAGCTGCGGGAACAGCCGCGGGTGGACGGTGATCCGGTCGGGGGTGTTGACCTGGGACTCGGCGATCCGCTTGACGACCTCCTGGGAGACCGCCGTCTGGACCGAGACCGGGAACTCCGGCTGCGGCTCGGGGACCTCGGCCGGGGCCGGGGCCGAGACCGCGTCGCGGACCTCGGTGAAGACCTTCTCCAGCTGGCCCTGGAAGTCCTGGAGCGCCTGCTCGGCCTCCTCCAGGGTGATGTCGCCGCGCCCGATCAGCGACTCGGTGTAGAGCTTGCGCACCGAACGCTTCTTGTCGATCAGGTCGTACATCAGCGGCTGGGTGAAACCGGGGTTGTCGGTCTCGTTGTGGCCGCGGCGCCGGTAGCAGATCAGGTCGATGACCACGTCCTTGTTGAACGCCTGGCGGAACTCAAAGGCGAGCCGCGCGACGCGCACGACGGCCTCCGGGTCGTCGCCGTTGACGTGGAAGATCGGCGCCTCGATCATGCGCGCGACGTCCGTGGCGTACATCGAGGAGCGGGACGCGGCCGGGGCGGCGGTGAAGCCGACCTGGTTGTTGATCACGATGTGCACGGTGCCGCCGGTGCGGTAGCCGCGCAGCTGCGACATGTTCAGCGTCTCGGCCACGACGCCCTGGCCCGCGAAGGCCGCGTCGCCGTGGAGGGCGACGGGCAGCACCGTGAAGTCGGTGCCGGCCTTGCCGATGATGTCCTGCTTGGCGCGGACGACGCCCTCCAGGACCGGGTCCACGGCCTCCAGGTGGGAGGGGTTCGCGGTGAGCGAGACCTTGATCTGCTCGCCGTCCAGACCGGTGAAGGTGCCCTCGGCGCCCAGGTGGTACTTGACGTCACCGGAGCCGTGCATGGACTTCGGGTCGAGGTTGCCCTCGAACTCGCGGAAGATCTGCGCGTACGACTTGCCGACGATGTTGGCCAGCACGTTCAGCCGGCCGCGGTGGGCCATGCCCACGACGACCTCGTCCAGGCGCGACTCGGCGGCCGCGTCCAGCACCGCGTCCAGCAGCGGGATGACGGACTCGCCGCCCTCCAGGGAGAACCGCTTCTGGCCGACGTACTTGGTCTGGAGGAAGGTCTCGAACGCCTCGGCCGCGTTGAGCCGGCGCAGGATGCGCAGCTGCTCCTCGCGCTCCGGCTTGTCGTGGCTGCGCTCGACGCGGTCCTGGATCCACTTGCGCTGCTTGGGGTCCTGGATGTGCATGAACTCGATGCCGGTGGTGCGGCAGTACGAGTCGCGCAGCACGCCCAGGATGTCGCGCAGCTTCATCATGGACTTGCCCGCGAAGCCGCCGACCGCGAACTCGCGCTCCAGGTCCCACAGGGTGAGCCCGTGCTCGACGATGTCCAGGTCGGGGTGCTTGCGCTGGCGGTACTCCAGCGGGTCGGTGTCGGCCATGACATGGCCGCGGACCCGGTAAGAGTGGATCAGGTCGAAGACCCGCGCCGCCTTGGTGACGTCGTCGTCGTGGCTGACGTCGATGTCCCTGAGCCAGCGGACCGGCTCGTAGGGGATGCGCAGCGCCTTGAAGATCTCGTCGAAGAACTCGTTCTCGCCGAGCAGCAGCTGGCTCATGATCCGCAGGAACTCGCCGGAGGCGGCGCCCTGGATCACCCGGTGGTCATAGGTGCTGGTCAGCGTCATGACCTTGGAGATGCCCAGCTTGTTCAGGGTGTCCTGGGAGGTGCCCTGGAACTCCGCCGGGTACTCCATGGCGCCGACGCCGATGATCAGGCCCTGGCCGGGCATCAGCCGCGGCACCGAGTGGACGGTGCCAATGCCGCCCGGGTTGGTGAGGGAGGCCGTGACGCCGGTGAAGTCCTCCATCGTCAGCTTGTTCGCGCGGGCGCGGCGGACGATGTCCTCGTACGCCTGCCAGAACTCGAAGAAGTTGAGCGTCTCGGCCTTCTTGATCGCCGCGACCACGAGCTGGCGGTCGCCGTTGGGCTTGACCAGGTCGATGGCGAGACCGAGGTTGATGTGCTCGGGCTTGACCAGGGTCGGCTTGCCGTCCTTCTCGGTGAACGAGTGGTTCATCGAGGGCATCGCCTTCAGCGCCTGCACCATGGCGTAGCCGATCAGGTGCGTGAAGGACACCTTGCCGCCGCGGGCGCGCTTGAGGTGGTTGTTGATGACGATGCGGTTGTCGAACAGCAGCTTCACCGGGACCGCGCGGACCGAGGTGGCGGTCGGCAGCTCCAGCGACGCGTTCATGTTCTTCGCCACGGCGGCGGACGGGCCGCGCAGCGTGACCAGCTCGGGCCCCGCGGACGGCGCGGCGGGCTCCTTCTTGGAGACCGTCGGCTCGGCCGGGGTCGGCTTGACCGGCGCGGGCTTGGCCGGCGCGGGCTTGGCCGGGGCCGCCGGGGCGGCCTTCGCGGCGGGGGCCGCGGGCTGCGCCGC
>NZ_BAAAIF010000056.1:0-70513 GCF_039525925.1 Streptomyces javensis
CTCCGCCCCCGGCCCCGCCAATGGGGCTCCGCCCCGGACCCCACCCCCGGAGCGGGGTCCCCCCGGCCCGGGCGCAGGGGCCGTGGTCCGGACCCCGGGCGGGGGCCAGGGGCGGAGCCCCCTGCCGCGCGGTGGGGTACCGGCGTGTGGCTGCCCCATCCCATAGGTGGGACCTCTGCGGTGCGCAGTCTCCCCAGAACGCCTCTCCTCTGTCAGGCTGTCATGGACACCGCCATAGAGATCCGATCAATGCCGATCGGAGACCTGGAGGGGACCATGGCCCGACCTCTGGACGGAACGCCCGGCATCCGCGGAACCCGCGGACGGCGGCGTGCGCTGCTCGTGCTTCGCGCCCTCGCCCTGGCCGCCCTCGCGGCCGCCGCCGTCCCTCCCGCCCCCGCGCAGGCAGCCGGGCAGGCCGCCGGGCAGGCCCCCGCGCGGGCCGGATGCGAGGGGCCCGTCACCCCCGCACCGCAGCAGATCGTCGAGGACTGCGACACGCCCGCCCGCATCATCGACAAGGCCGCCCACACCGTCCCCACCCCCGGGCAGCGGGCCTGGCAGCAGCGTGAGGTCACCGCCTTCACCCACTTCGGCATGAACACCATGACCGGCCGCCAGTGGGGTTCCGGGGCCGAGGACGAGAAGCTCTTCGACCCGCCCGAGCTCGCCATGGACCAGTGGATGCGGGCGTACAAGGCCGCCGGGGCCAAGCAGGTCATGCTCACCGCCAAGCACCACGACGGATTCACGCTCTACCCGAGCCGCTACACCGGCCACGACGTCGAGGCCAGCCCCTGGTGGACGAAGGGGCCCGGCGGCCGGAACCCCGAGGGCGATGTCCTGGGCGCGTACGTCAAGGCCGCGCGTAAGGCGGGGCTCAAGGTCGGGGTGTACCTCTCGCCCGCGGACGGCGCCGAGCTGCCGCACGCCTGGCACGCCCAGTGGGTCGAGAAGATCCGCGAGAAGCAGCAGAACGGCGAGGAGCTGTCGCTGCCCGAGCGGATGGCCCTGGAGGACGGCGACCGCGCGCCCGCCGGTCAGGGCCGTTACGGCAACGGCAGCAGGCCCACCGAGCGCACCATCCCCACCCTCGTCCCCGGTGACGACCGGGCGGACAAGGTCGCCTCCGGCGCGCTGCCCAGCTTCCGCTTCGCCGCCGACGACTACGACGCGTACTACCTCAACCAGATCTACGAGATCCTGACGCAGTACGGCCCCATCGACGAGTTCTGGATGGACGGCGCCAACCCCTGGGGCGGTGCGGGCGTGACCCAGAACTACAACGTCAGGAACTGGTTCGAGCTGATACACGCGCTCTCCCCGAAGTCCGTGATCTTCCAGGGCGCCCAGGGCGTGCGCTGGGTGGGCAACGAGGACGGCATCGCCCGGGAGACCGAGTGGTCGGTGACCCCGTCCGCGGTCGACCCGTGGACGGTCATCGGCGGCGGGCTGCCCAATGACTCCACCGACGCCGACATCGGCTCGCGCGCGAAGCTGACCGCGCCGGGCGTGCGCTACCTCCAGTGGTACCCGGCCGAGGCCGATGTCTCGATCCGCCCCGGCTGGTTCCACGACCCCGCGGAGCGGCCCAAGACCCCGGACCAGCTCATGTCGCTGTACGAGCGCAGCGTGGGCCGCAACGCCTCGCTGCTGCTCAACGTGGGGCCCGCCAAGAACGGCCGGATCGACGACGCCGATATTGCCTCCCTTACGGCCTTCGGCAAGGCCGTAAGGACGACATACGGCACCGGCTCCCGGCCGACGGCCGGCCATCCGGTGACCTTCGACCGGGTGCGGCTCGGCGAGGACATCCGCCAGGGACAGCGGGTGGAGGAGTTCACCGTGCAGGCCCGGGTGGCGGGAACGTGGCGCGACATCGCCTCCGGGACGACCATCGGGGCCCGGCGGATCCTTCCGCTGGCCGCGCCCGTCACCGCCGACGGGCTGCGGATACGCGTCCTCGCCTCCCGCGCCGCGCCACGGCTGCTGCCGCCCACGGTCCACCTCAGCGAGGCGGCCCGCCGCTGAGCCGACGATCCCGGGGTCGCGTCATGGCCACCACAGCACCGTGTCATCGCCACCACAGCACCGTGTCATGGCCATAACGGCACCGTGTCATGGCCATCTCAGCACCGTGTTAAGGCCACCCCGGACACGCGGCGCCGGAGGGCGTCGGATAACTTGAGTCCGTGAGCAACAAGGTCAAAAAGAACGCCGTGCGCGCCGGTGCAGTCATCGCCGCGACGACGGCGATGCTGCTGATGTCGTCTCCCGCGTTCGCGCTCACCCGCGACGACGGTGACGACCCGGGTCCGGGCCTGAGTGTCGCCGAGACACTGGGCCTCTATGTCGCTGCTCCGATCATCCTGTTCCTGGTGATCGCGGGTCTGGTGATGGCGGGAGACAGGAAGTCCCGTAAGCAGACCGACTGACGCGATCGATCGACGAAGCGCGCACGCCGCTGCGGAGCGCCCCGGCCATCCGGCCGGGGCGCTTTTGTCGTGTGCGGCTGTTGTGTGCGGCCCCGTCGGCCTTGTCGTGTGCGGCCCGTCGGGCCGGACCGCCAAGTGGGGGCGCGTCACACCGAGTTCACCGCGTGCCATCCATAGGCCCTGGCCTGTTTATTTTCGCTTTAACCTACGGTGTCGTAACCTACGGGGCCGTAGGTATAGCCCGTCGCCCCCGTCCCCTGGAGCCCCCACCGTGACACTTGCCCCTTCCCACCGCCACGGTCAGGCCGTCTGGAGCGACACCCAGCTCCTGTACGCACTCGAAGAGGTCGTCGAGACCGAGCTCAACCGGCATCTGAAGGTCGCCAAGGAGTGGATGCCACACGAGTACGTCCCGTGGAGCGACGGCCGGAACTTCGACGGGATCATGGGCGGCGAGGCATGGGCGCCCGACCAGTCCAAGGTCAGCGAGGTCGGCCGGATAGCTCTCGTGGTCAACCTCCTCACCGAGGACAACCTCCCCAGCTACCACCACGAGATCGCGACCCTCTTCGGCCGGGACGGCGCCTGGGGCACCTGGGTGCACCGGTGGACGGCGGAGGAGGGGCGCCACGGCATCGTGATGCGCGACTACCTGCTGACCAGCCGCGCCGTCGACCCGGTGCAGCTGGAGCGGTTCCGCATGGAGCACATGTCCGAGGGCTTCGAATCGGACAACCAGCACAGCATGCTGCACACCGTGGCGTATGTCGCCTTCCAGGAGCTGGCCACCCGCATCTCGCACCGCAACACCGGCCATCACTCCGGCGACCCGGTCTGCGACCGGATGCTGGCGCGCATCGCCACCGATGAGAACCTGCACATGATCTTCTACCGGAACCTGCTCGGGAAGGCGTTCGAGCTGGCCCCCGACCAGACCATGTGCGCCGTCCGCGATGTGGTGGTCAACTTCCGGATGCCGGGCCACGGGATGCCCGGCTTCGAGCGCGCCGCCGCCCAGATCGCCATCGGCGGCATCTACAACCTCCGCATCCACCACGACGACGTCCTCCAGCCGGTGCTGCGCTTCCTGAAGGTCCTGGAGATCGGCGGGCTCGGTCCCGAGGGTCTCAAGGCGCAGGAGGAACTGGGGCTCTACATGGGCGGATTGGACGACCAGGCCACCAAGTTCGACGAGAAGCGCGAGGCGCTGCTGGCCCGGCGCAGGGCCCGTGCCGAACGGGCTTGATCACTCTGGCACCATCGGGTGATGGTCGAACATTCATCGCAAGATGCGGCGGTGGATCCGGAAGCCGACGCGGCCCGGCTGAGGGCCGCGGCGGCGGCCGGGAAGCCGGGCGCGTACCGGGCCTACGCCGAACTCCTCACCGGCCGGGGCCGCTTGGACGAGGCCCTGCCCTGGTGGGCCAGGGCCGCCGACGCCGGGGACGCGGAAGCCTCGCGCACGCTCGCGATCTGCCACAAGGACCGCGGCGAGTTCGCCGAGGCCGAGCGGTGGTACCGCACGGCCGCCGATCGCGACGGCGGCTGTGCGTTCGGTCTGGCCCGGCTGCTTCAGGAGGCCGGTGACACGGCCGGCGCCGAGCGGTGGTACGAGCACGGGGCCGCGCTCGGCAGCGTGGAGTGCAAGACCAACGGCGCCGTGCTGCTGGCCGCGCGCGGCGAATGGGACACCGCGCTCGCGCGGCTGGCCGAGGCGTCCGCCGAGGGCGACGACGTCGCCGCCCACAGCCGGCGGGCCATCCAGGGCATGCTGAGGGACCTGGAGGGCTGGCGCGCCGCCCTCGCCCGGGCGGAGGCCGAGGGCGACCCCGAGGAGGCGTACGAGGCGCTGCGCGAGCTGCTCGACCCGGAGCGCAGGGCGATGTTCGAGCGCTACCCCCGGATGGTCGCGGAGGCCGAGGCGCTGTACGCCCGCGCGGCCGCGGTGGGCGGCGCCAAGGCGCTGGTGGACCAGGCCCTCTTCATCGCCCGCGACGACAACCGCTGGGCCGAGGCCCGCGCCCTCGTGGAACGCGCCCATGAGCGGGGCTACGACGGCGCGGCGTACGTCCTCGGCGTCTGGGCGGAGGAGAACGGCGAGCTCCGCACCGCCGAGGAGTGGTACCGCACGGCCGACGAGGCGGACGGCGGCCATATGTGGGCCTGCTTCAACCTCGGGGTGCTGTGTGTGCGGCAGCGGCGGCTGGCGGAGGCGGAGCGGTGGCTGCGGGCCACGGGGGTCGACGGTGTCGACGGTGTCGACGAGAGTGAGGAGCGGATCGCCGCGGCGCTTCGGGACATCGCCGCGATCCGGGCCGACCCCGAGCGGATGCCGCCCGCCGAGTGGCAGGAGCGGCTGCCCGGGCTGCGGGGTCGCGCCGAGGAGGGCGGCCCGGACGCCTGGTTCGCGTACGCCGACGCCCTGGACCGGCTGTACCGGCTCCCGGAGGCCGCCGAGTGGTACCGCAAGGCGGGCACCCCGCGTGCCCTGCTCGCCCTCGGACGGATGCTGTACGAAGGGGGCGGCGCCAAGGGGCTGCGGATGGTGCCGTACTACGAGCCCGCGGCGGCGGAGGGCGACGCCGGTGCGGCGTACGACATCGGCCGGATCCACGACGAGGCCGGGGACCGGCGTACCGCCCAGATCTGGTTCCGCCGGGCGGCCGACCTGGGGCACGGGCGCGCCGCGTGGTGGCTGGGCTGGACGTCGGAGGAGCGCGGCGGGGATCCGCAGCACGCCGAGCGCTGGTATGTGCGCGCCGCGCGCAGCGGTCTCGTTCCGCCCGCGTTTCTGGCGGGGCGGAGCATGGTGCGGCGGGGTGCGTGTGCGGAGGCGGAGCCGCTGTTGCGGATGGCGTGTGAGGGGGAGCATGAGGAGGCGCCGTACTGGCTGGCGCAAGCCCTGCGGGGGCTGGGCCGCACGGAGGAGGCGGAGCGCTGGCTCCGGGTCGCCGCGGATGCGTACCCGGACCTCCTCCACCAATACGGCGAAATGGCCCGCCTGGCCTTACGAGACCCCAGCTAGCCGGTTTGTGGGCAATCGTTCCGCCGGGGCGGAACGGGTGGGCACAAACCGGCCACCGGCCGGTACCCGGCAACGAAACGTTGACCAGAGATGGGCGTGCCCGCACCGGCTGCGCTAATCCCTGGCTGAGGCATCGCTTCCGGGTGCGGCCCGGTGGGTGGGTTGTGCCCACCCGTCCCTCCCCCAGCTACCGCTGGGAGGTGCCCCCTCGCGGAACGATTGCCCACAACACGAAACAACGCATTCGCGGCGCCGTGCGGGGCGTATGGCCTCGCACGGCGCCGCACCCGGTCAGCCCGCCGCCGCGTCCGCGGCTTGCGCGCGGAGGGCGCGGTCGATGCCTGCCCGCGACTCCGTCACCAGACGCCTCAGCGCCGCCGTCGGCTCGGCGGACGCGAGCCACGCATCCGTGGCGTCCAGGGTCTCCGGCGAGACCTGGAGCGCCGGGTACAGGCCCACCACGATCTGCTGCGCCATCTCATGGCTGCGGCTGTTCCAGACGTCCTTCGCCACCGCGAAGTACTTCTCCGTGTACGGCGCCAGCAGCTCCCGCTGATCGGTCTGGATGAAGCCGCCGATCACGGCTTCCTGCACCGCGTTCGGGAGGTTGTCGCTCTCCACGACCGACGCCCACGCCTCCGCCTTGGCCTGTGGTGTCGGCCGCGCGGCCCGCGCCGTCGCGGCGTGGCGCTCGCCCGCGGAGGTCTTGTCGCGCTCCAGCTCCGCCGCGATGGCGGCCTCGTCGGCCCGACCCGTGGCGGCGAGCCGCTCCAGCAGGGCCCAGCGCAGCTCGGTGTCGATGGTCAGGCCCTCGATCGTCTCGGTGCCCTCGAGCAGCCCGGAGACCAGGTCCAGCTGTGCGTCGGTGCGGGCGGTCGCGGTGAAGGCCCGCGCCCAGGCCAGCTGGTGGTCACTGCCCGGCGCCGCCGCCCGCAGGTGGTCCAGCGTGGCCTCGGTCCACCGGGCCAGGCCCGTCTCACGCCAGTCCGGCGCCGCGTACAGGTCCAGGGCCAGCTTCACCTGGCGGTGCAGCGACTGGACGACGCCGATGTCCGACTCCTTGGCGATGCCCGAGAGCACCAGCGCGAGGTAGTCGCGGGTGGCCAGTTCGCCGTCGCGGACCATGTCCCAGGCCGAGGCCCAGGACAGCGCGCGCGGCAGCGACTCCTCGAAGTCGCCGAGGTGCTCGGTGACCACGGCCAGCGAGTCCGGGTCCAGCCGGACCTTCGCGTAGGTGAGGTCGTCGTCGTTGAGCAGGATCACCGCGGACCGCTTCGTGCCGGTCAGCTGCTCCACCTGGGTCAGCTCGCCGTCCACGTCCAGCTCGATGCGCTCGGAGCGGATCAGCTTGCCGGTCGGGTTCAGGTCGTAGAGCCCGATGGCGATGCGGTGCGGCCGCAGCGTTGGCTCGCCCTTGGCGCCCGGCGGCAGCGCGGGGGCCTCCTGCCGCACCGCGAAGGAGGTCACCGTGCCGCTCGCGTCCGTCTCGATCTCCGGCCGCAGCACATTGATGCCCGCCGTCTCCAGCCACTGCTTGGACCAGGTCTTCAGATCGCGCCCGCTGGTCTCCTCCAGCGCGCCGAGCAGGTCCGACAGCCGGGTGTTCTGGTAGGCGTGGCGCTTGAAGTACGCCTGGACGCCACGGAAGAACTCGTCCATCCCGACGTACGCGACCAGCTGCTTGAGCACCGAGGCGCCCTTGGCGTACGTGATCCCGTCGAAGTTGACCAGGACGTCGTCCAGGTCGTTGATGTCGGCCATGATCGGGTGGGTGGACGGCAGCTGGTCCTGCCGGTAGGCCCAGGTCTTCATGGAGTTGGCGAAGGTGGTCCACGAGTGCGGCCACCTGCTGCCCGGGGCGTGGGCCTGGCAGGCGATCGAGGTGTAGGTGGCGAACGACTCGTTCAGCCACAGGTCGTTCCACCACTCCATGGTGACCAGGTCGCCGAACCACATGTGGGCCAGCTCGTGGAGGATGGTCTCGGCGCGCGTCTCGTACGCCGCGTCCGTCACCTTGGAGCGGAAGACGTACTGGTCGCGGATGGTCACCGCGCCCGCGTTCTCCATCGCGCCCGCGTTGAACTCCGGTACGAACAGCTGGTCGTACTTGGCGAACGGGTACGCGTAGTCGAACTTCTCCTCGAACCACGCGAAGCCCTGCCGCGTCACCGCGAAGATCGCGTCCGAGTCGAGGTACTCCGCGAGCGAGGGACGGCAGTAGATGCCCAGCGGCACCGAGCGGCCGTCCTTCTCGTAGGAGCTGTGCACGCTGTGGTACGGGCCGACGATGAGCGCGGTGATGTACGTCGAGATGCGCGGGGTCGGCTCGAACCGCCAGACGTTGTCCTTCGGCTCCGGCGTCGGCGAGTTCGAGATCACCGTCCAGCCCTCGGGCGCCGTCACGGTGAACTGGAACGTGCCCTTCAGATCGGGCTGCTCGAAGTTGGCGAACACCCGGCGGGCGTCGGGCACCTCGAACTGGGTGTAGAGGTACGCCTGCTGGTCGACGGGGTCGACAAAGCGGTGCAGCCCCTCACCGGTGTTGGTGTACGCGCAAGCAGCGACCACGCACAGCTCGTTGCGCCCGGCCAGCAGCCCCGGCAGGGCGATCCGCGAGTCCTTGAAGACCTCGTCCGGGTCGAGCGCGTCGCCGTTCAGCACCACCTCGTGCACCGTGGGCGCCACCAGGTCGATGAACGACTCCGCGCCCGCCTCGGCGGCGTCGAAGCGCACCGTGGTCACGGAGCGGTAGGTACCGCCCTCCTGGGCGCCGCTCAGGTCCAGTTCGATCTCGTACGCGTCCACCGTGAGGAGGCGCGCCCGCTGCTGCGCTTCCTCCCTTGTGAGGTTGGTGCCAGGCACGTCGGCTAACTCCCGTTCGTCATGTGCGGTACGCCATGCGTCAGGCGGATGGCCATCCTCGCACGTCGGACGGTCAGTGCCGGTGGATATTTCGCCCACCGGGGGAGTGGCCGCCGGGCCGCTCCCCCGGTGAGCCGAGACGCGGGCGTCAGCTCAGGTCGGCCGCCACCAGCTCGGCGATCTGCACCGCGTTCAGCGCCGCGCCCTTGCGCAGGTTGTCGTTGGACAGGAACAGCGCGAGACCGTGCTCGACCGTCTCGTCCACCCGGATCCGGCCCACATAGCTGGGGTCCTGGCCCGCCGCCTGGAGCGGGGTCGGGATCTCCGAGAGCGCCACGCCCGGGGCCGCGGCCAGCAGCTCGTAGGCGCGCTCCACGCTGATCGGACGCTCGAAGCGGACGTTCACCTGGAGCGAGTGGCCGGTGAAGACCGGGACCCGGACACAGGTGCCGGACACCTTCAGCTCCGGGATCTCCAGGATCTTGCGGCTCTCGTTGCGGAGCTTCTGCTCCTCGTCGGTCTCGAACCGGCCGTCGTCGACGATCTTCCCGGCCATCGGGAGCACATTGAACGCGATCGGGCGGGCGTACACCCCGGGCTCGGGGAAGTCCACCGCCGCGCCGTCGTGGGTCAGCTCGGCCGCGCGGTCGGCGGTCTTGCGGATCTGGCCGTCGAGCTCGGCCACGCCGGACAGACCGGAGCCGGAGACGGCCTGGTAGGTGGTGGCCACCAGGGCGGTGAGCCCGGCCTCGGCGTGCAGCGGGCGCAGCACCGGCATGGCGGCCATCGTGGTGCAGTTCGGGTTGGCGATGATGCCCTTGGGGCGGTCCACCGCGGCGTGCGGGTTGACCTCGGCCACGACCAGCGGCACCTCGGGGTCCATCCGCCAGGCCGAGGAGTTGTCGATCACGACCGGGCCCTGGGCGGCGACCTTCTCGGCCAGCGCCTTGGAGGTGGCGCCGCCCGCGGAGAACAGGACGATGTCCAGACCGGAGTAGTCGGCCGTGGCGGCGTCCTCGACGGTGATCTCGGTGCCGCGCCACGGGAGCGTACGGCCGGCCGAGCGGGCGGAGGCGAACAGCCGCAGCTGCTCGGCCGGGAAATCACGCTCGGCGAGCACCCTGCGCATCACTCCGCCGACCTGGCCGGTCGCTCCGACGATTCCGATCCTCATATCAGCCCTTTTCCTTGGTTGTGCCTGTTCGAGGCGCCTACCCTCCTGGCAAGTGTCTCAGGCGGGTCCGTTACCGTCCCGTGATTTTTCCCACGGCGGGGGCTGATCCCGGATATGGCGGGGGCGGTTCCCAGATCCGATGAACGCCGAGTGAGCGGAAGAATTCCTGTTCACAAGGGCGCGATGACCGTTTGCCACCGCCAAGATCCACGTGTGGAGATCGGCGACCCGCGTTGCCGTCTCGTTCACTCCCAAGCCATCCCCGATGCCAACGATCCGAGGTGAGGGCAGCGTCGCTGCCCGCCCGTCACCGCGTGTCCACTCGGGGAGATCGCGCATGTCCCGCATACGGTCCGTACGGTCCGCCGCAGCTGCCGTCGCCACCCTCGACCGGCGCACCTTCCTCGCCGCCGCCACCGCCACCGGTGCCACGGCCGGCCTGGGAATCGCCTTCGGTCCCGGCAGCGGCTCGGCCGGTGCCTCGCAGCCCGCCACCGCGCACGCCGCGGGCCGCCGGGTGGTGCAGGCCCCGGCGGCGCCCTCGACGGCCGGTACGACGCTGGAGACGTTCTCGGCCGCACACGGCGCCACCGGCTACCGGCGGCTCGCCGACGGCCCCGCCTGGGCCCGCGAGGTCCGCACCGAGATCACCGGCGCCAAGGGCGGCCGCGAGGACCGGCGCACCGCGCTCGCCTCGTTCGTCCAGCTCACGGATCTGCATCTGACCGACGTCCAGCACCCGATGCGCTACGAGTTCCTGCGCTCCGGGCGCGCCGGGGCGTGGCGGCCGCACGAGGCGCTGACCATCGCCGGGGTCGCCTCGCTCATCGAGCGGATCAACGGGCTGCGCGGCGGACCGGCCACCGGGGCGCCGCTGTCGTTCGTCATGACCACCGGCGACAACACCGACAACAACGCCAAGATCGAGCTGGACTGGTTCCTGACCGCCATGAACGGCGGCCGGATCACCCCCAACACCGGCGATCCGCGCCGCTACGAGGGCGTCCAGAACAGCGGGCTCAAGGAGTTCTGGCACCCCGAGGAGGCGCTGCGCGACGCCGACAAGAAGGCCGGCTTCCCGCGCATCGACGGCTTCCTCGAGGCCGCGCTGCGCACCGTCAACAGCCCCGGGCTGCGGCTGCCGTGGTACTCCACCATCGGCAACCACGACGATCTGGCGGGCGGTGTCTACTCGCTCGGCCACGACTACTACACGGACTTCGCCACCGGGAAGCGCAAGCTGGAGATCATCCCGGCCGCGGAGGCCGAGACGATCTACAAGGGGACGCGCAAGGGGGCCGACCCCAAGGGCGCGGACCTGAAGGCTCTGCTGGACGCGCACGCCAAGGACATGCGCACGGTGACCCCCGATGAGCGCCGCGCGCCCTTCACCCAGTCCGAGTACCTGGCCGCGCACCTCGACCCGGCCGCCACCGGCTCCGGTCCGGTCGGCCACGGCTACACCAAGGCCAACCTCGAGCAGGGCACGCTCTACTACTCGTTCCGGATCTCCGAGAACATGATCGGCATCAGCCTGGACACCACCGACCCGGGCGGCCACTACACCGGTTCGCTCGGCACCGCCCAACTGCGCTGGCTGGAGCGGACGCTGAAGGCGCACAAGGACGACTACGTGATCGTCTTCAGCCACCACTACAGCCGCAGCCTGAACAACATGAACCACGACCCGGACCGTCCGGGCGAGGCCCGGCACGGCGGGGACGAGGTCGTCGCCCTCTTCCAGCGCCACCCCAAGGTGCTGGCCTGGATCAACGGCCACAGCCACCAGAACGAGATCACTCCGCACGACACCTTCTGGGAGATCACCACCGCCTCGCATGTGGACTTCCCCCAGCTGGCCCGGGTGTTCGAGGTCGTGGACAACCACGACGGCACGATCTCCCTGTTCACCACGCTCATCGAGTCGGCCGCGCCGCACCGCACCGACTTCTCGGACCTGTCCCAGACCGGTCTCGCGGCCCTCTACCGCGAGCTGTCCTTCAACGCGCCCGGCGCCAGCCAGAAGCTGGCCGGCGACTCGACGGACCGCAACACCGAGCTGCTGCTGCGCAAGCCCTGAGCCGTCCGGCGGGCGCTTCAGCGCGGCAGGACCACCAGGTAGGGGGCCGGTTCGCGGTCGGCCGCCGCGATCAGGGCGGTACGGACCACCGCGGCCTGCTCCTCCGGTGACTCCCGGAGCCGCTTCGGGGTCACGCGCACGACCGTGATCCCGAGCCGCTCCAGGTGTTCGCGCTTGCGGCCGAAGCCGCCGCGCCAGACCTCCTCGTCCTGGCGCGGCGCCCGGGCGTCGATCTCCACCGCCACCGCCTGCTCGCGCCAGTAGGCGTCCACCCCGCCGAGGGCGGGCCCGCCGGGCAGCCGCAGCTCCACGTTCCACAGCGGCTCGGGCAGGTGGTGGCCGCGCACCATGTCGTACAGCCGCCCCTCGGCGATCGCCCGGCCCTCGGCGAGCAGCGCGTCCACGGCGTCCACGACATGCGGCCGGGACAGCAGCCGGGCCGAGTTCAGCTCCGCGACGACGGCCGCGGCCTCGCAGTGGCCGTGGCGCACGGACTCGGTGAGCAGCCTGCGGACCAGTACGGCGTCGGTGAGCCGGGCGACGGCGTCGGCGAGGGCGCGGGCCACCGGGGCGGTGGGCACCCCCGCGAGGTACTGGGGGGCGGGCAGGGTGCCGGCCCGGACGAAGCGGACGAAGCCGGTGGCGCGCAGCCGCCGGGTGCGCGGCACCAGGACGTCGATGTGGTCGAGGGAGGCCAGCGGGGGAGCGGAGGAGAAGTGGCGCAGGGCGAGCGCCGCCAACCCGGTGATCATCGCCTCGCCGCCCGGCTCGCCGCCGCCCGGCGCCGACCCGTCGGCCGCCTGGCCGCGGCTCGCGGTGTACAGCAGCGCGGCCAGCAGCCGCTCCTCGCTGGTCGCCGGGCCCGGGTGGAGCAGATGGACGCCCGGCAGGATCTGCTGCCAGGGCCCGCCGGCCCGGCAGCGCTCGGCGGCGACGGACGCGGTCACACCGTGCTCGCGCAGCTGGCGTGTCGTCAGGACCCGGCGCTGGACGTCCGAGAGGTGGTGGAGGGGGCGGGGGGACAGCGGCGTGTTGTGACTCATGCCACCGCCATTCCCGCGCCCGCTCCACCCGCTAACCGCTGTTACACAGTCGTCGACAAAAGCGGACAACACCGTACTAAAGTACGGCAGTTCGAATGCCGAAAGAGCTCCCCGCTTCTCCCGAAAGAGCTCCCCGCTTCTCCCGGGGGAGCTCCCGCTTCGGTCGAACGTGTGCGTCAGCCGGCCGCTCGCGCGTCGCACTCCTGGCCGCGCAGGGCGCGGGCGAGGTCGTCGCGGGCCTCCAGGACCAGCCGGCGCAGCGCGGGGGCCGCGTCCGGGTGGCCGTCGAGCCAGGTGTCGGCCGCGTCCAGAGCGCGGGTGTCGCCCTGGGCGGCCGGGAACAGACCGCGCACGATCGCCATCCCGATCTCGATCGACCGCTCCTGCCAGACGCGCTCGATCACCTCGAAGTAGCGCGGTGCGTACGGCGCCAGCAGCTCCCGCTGCCCCGGCTGGTCGAAACCGGAGATGGTGGCCTCCACCAGGGCGTTGGAGAGCCGGTCGGACTCCACCACCGCGTCCCACGCCTCGGCCTTGACCGCGGCGGAGGGCCGGGCGGCCAGGCACCGCACCTGGTGGCGCTTGCCGGAGGCGGTGTCGTCGCGGGTCAGCTCGGCGGCGATCAGCGCCTCGTCGGCCTGACCGCTCGAGGCCAGCGCGGCCAGGAACGTCCAGCGCAGCTCCTGGTCCACATCCAGCCCGTCGATCCGGGCCGTGCCGTCCAGCAGCCCGCGCAGCAGCCGCAGCTCGGCGTCGGCGACGGCGACCTGCGCGAAGAACCGCGCCCAGGCCAGCTGGTGGCCGCTGCCCGGCTCGGCCAGCCGCAGCTCGCTCAGCGCGCCCTCGGCCAGCCGGGCGGCGGCCTCCTCGCGCGCGTCCGGCGCCGAGTAGTGGTGCAGGGCGGACAGCGCCCACGCCTGGACCATCTGGAGCACCCCGATGTCGCTCTCGGCCCCGGCGAACCGCCGCACCAGCTCCAGGTAGTCGCGGGCGGGCAGCAGCGCGTCGCGGGTGAGGTTCCACAGCGCGGACCAGCTCAGGGCGCGGGCGAGGGGGTCGGTCAGCTCGCCGAGGTGCTCGCGCAGCGTGTCCAGCGAGCCCTCGTCGAAGCGGATCTTGCAGTAGGTGAGGTCGTCGTCGTTGACCAGGATCAGATCGGGCCGGGAGGCGCCGACCAGCTCGGGGATCACCGTACGGGGGCCGTCGACGTCCACCTCGGCGCGGGCGTAGCGCACCAGCGCCCCGGGGCGCTCGCCGGCCGGAGCCTCCTTGCGGTACAGCCCGACGGCCACTCGGTGCGGCCGCAAAGTGCCACGCGGCGGAGCCGCACCATCGGAACCAGCACTGTCGGCGGCCTCCTGGACCACCGCCAGCTCGGTGATGTGCCCCTCGGCGTCATAGGTGCCCTGCGGGGTCAGCGTGTTGACCCCCGCGGTCTCCAGCCAGGCGCGCGACCACGTGGCCATGTCGCGCCCGGAGGTCTCGCCGAGCACCGCCAGCAGGTCCGACAGCCGGGTGTTGCCGTACGCGTGCCGCTTGAAGTAGCGCCGCGCGCCCTCCAGGAAGGCGTCCTGCCCGACATAGGCCACCAGCTGCTTGAGCACGGACGCGCCCTTGGCGTAGGTGATCCCGTCGAAGTTGAGCTTGGCGTCCTCCAGGTCACGGATGTCGGCCGTGATCGGATGGGTGGACGGCAGCTGGTCGGCGCGGTACGCCCACGCCTTGCGGCGGTTGGCGAAGGTGATCCAGCCGTCGGTGAAGCGGGTCGCCCCGACCAGCGAGAAGGCCCCCATGAAGTCGGCGAACGACTCCTTGAGCCACAGGTCGTCCCACCACTCCATGGTCACCAGGTCGCCGAACCACATATGCGCCATCTCGTGCAGGATGACGTTCGCCCGGCCCTCGTACGACGCCTGGGTGACCTTGCCGCGGAAGATGAACTCCTCCCGGAAGGTCACACAGCCCGGGTTCTCCATCGCGCCGAGGTTGTACTCCGGCACGAACGCCTGGTCGTACTTGCCGAACGGGTACGGGTAGTCGAAGTGGTCGTGGAAGAAGTCCAGACCCTGCTTGGTGACGGTGAAGATGTCATCCGCGTCGAAGTGCTTGGCCAGCCCCTTGCGGCACAGCGCGCCCAGCGGGATCTCCAGCGCCGAGCCGTCCGGCAGTGTGCGGCGGTAGAGGTCGCTCACGTAGTGGTACGGACCGGCGACCACGGCCGTGATGTAGGTCGAGATGGGTCGGGTGGTCACGAAGTGGCTGGTCGCGGAGGCATCGTCGGCGCCGGACGGCTCCACCCGGTCCACCGCCCCGTTGCTCAGCACCGTCCAGCCCTCCGGGGCGGTCACCGAGAAGGTGAACGGGGCCTTGAGATCCGGCTGTTCGAAGTTGGCGAAGACCCGGCGGGCGTCGGCCGGCTCGTACTGGGTGTAGAGGTAGACCTCGCCGTCCTCCGGGTCCACGAAGCGGTGCAGCCCCTCGCCGGTCCGGCTGTACGCGCACTGCGCGTCCACCACCAGCTCGTTCTCCGCGGCGAGGCCCTCCAGCGCGATCCGGGAGCCGTCGAAGACCGCCGCCGGGTCCAGCTCCCGCCCGTTGAGCCGCACCGAGGTCACCGAGGGCGCCAGCAGATCGGCGAAGGTCGCCGCGCCCGGCTCGGCGCAGCGGAAGCGGATCGTGGTGGTGGAGCGGTAGGTGCGCGGCCCGGACCCGGTGTGCTCACCCACCGCGGACCGCAGATCGAGCGCCACCTCGTAACCCTCGACGGCCAGCAGCTTCGCCCGCTCACGGGCCTCGTCACGGGTCAGGTTCTCACCGGGCACGACGCGGCTCCCTCGCCAATGTCTCGCATCTCGGATATCGGACAGCGGGAATCATGTCACGGGGCACCGACACGCGGCATCGGGGAATGAGCCCACTTCCGCGTGCGTTGGTTGAAGCAACCAGCTCTCTATTCGTTTGCGATACCAACACGCCCGCTTGAGGAGAAACCGTGACCGAGACTGCCAAGACGCCCGCCGATTTCTGGTTCGATCCGCTGTGTCCCTGGGCCTGGATGACCTCGCGCTGGATGCTCGAGGTGGAGAAGGTGCGCCCGGTCGAGGTGCGTTGGCACGTCATGAGCCTGGCCGTGCTCAACGAGCCCAAGCTCGATGAGCTGCCCGAGGAGTACCGCGAGCTGCTGAAGACCGCCTGGGGCCCGGTCCGGGTCTGCATCGCCGCCGAGCAGAAGCACGGCAGCGAGGTCCTCGGGGCCCTTTACACCGCCCTCGGCACCCGCTTCCACAACCAGGGCCTGGAGAAGAACCGCGAGACGATCGTGGCCGCCCTCGAGGAGGCCGGTCTCCCCGCCGAGCTCGCCGACTTCGCCGACTCCGACGCGTACGACACCGAGCTGCGCGCCTCCCACAAGGAGGGCATCGACCTGGTCGGCCAGGACGTGGGCACCCCCGTCATCGCCGTCCCGGGCGCGGACGGCGAGCAGATCGCCTTCTTCGGCCCCGTGGTCACCCCGGCCCCCAAGGGCGAGGACGCCGCCAAGCTCTGGGACGGCACCCTGATGGTCGCCTCGATCCCCGGCTTCTACGAGATCAAGCGGACCCGTACGGTCGGCCCGATCTTCGACTGACCCTCTGTCCGCCGCCGCCAACGGCAGGGCCCCCGCGCGAGTCGACCGCGCGGGGGCCCTGCCGTTGGCGGCTTCCGGGGGCTTCTCTGCCGGCTTCCGGGGCTCAGCCGCGGCGGCCCACCAGCTTCCAGGCGGCCGGCAGCGCGCCCATCGCCAGGGCGGCCTTCAGCGCGTCACCGATCAGGAACGGGGCGAGCCCGGCCGCGATCGCCTCGCTGAGGGAGATGTGGGTGGCCAGTGCCAGGTAGGGGACGCCCACGGCGTAGGTGACCGCCGAGCCGACCGCCATGGTGCCCGCGGTGCGCAGCACCCCGCGGTCGCCGCCGCGCCGGGCGAGCGCGCCCACCACGGTGGCCGCCAGCAGCATGCCCAGCACATAGCCGAACGACGGCATGGCGGCACCGGAGCTGCCCTCGGCGAACCACGGCACGCCCGCCATGCCGACCAGGGTGTACAGCGCCAGCGACAGGAAGCCGCGGCGGGCGCCCAGCGAGGTGCCCACCAGCAGGGCGGCGAAGGTCTGACCGGTCACCGGCACCGGCGAGCCGGGGACGGGCACCGAGATCTGCGCCGCGAGGCCGGTGAGCACGGCGCCCCCGATGACCAGCGCGGTGTCGCGGGCCAGGACGCGCCGGGCGGGAAAGACCGCGTCCGCGAGGACCGTACCGGGTGTGGCGGCGGCAGAAACAGTGCTCATCAGCGATGCTCCCAGGTCAGGGGGGTGGATACCGCGACGCTAACCCAGCGTGGGGGCCGCGGACACCGTCGGATGGCCACAAAGCCGGACGCATCGGCTTGGCAGCTTCTTGCAGAGCTCCTTGATACGGAGCGTGACGCGGGTGTCCGATATCCAGAAAAGATTGTCCGCGATGTTGTCCCCACAGGGCACGCCCTTCACACTAGGGACGTTTTGCATCCGTCACCGGCGCTCGTAAGGGACAGAGAAGAAGAATGAACCGGACATCCGCGTCCTCGGCGCCATCCGGCGCCGCCGAGGCGACCGGCACGGGCGCGACCGCCACGCCGCCGCTCTCCCACGGTCTCAAGCAGCGCCATCTGTCGATGATCGCCCTTGGCGGTGTGATCGGAGCGGGGCTGTTCGTCGGCTCCGGCGCCGGAATCGCCGCCGCCGGTCCGTCGATCGTGGTCGCCTACGCGGTGTCCGGGCTGCTGGTGATGCTCGTGATGCGGATGCTCGGCGAGATGTCGGCGGCCAACCCGGCCTCCGGCTCGTTCTCCGTGCACGCCGAGCGGGCGATCGGGCCGTGGGCCGGGTTCACGGTGGGCTGGATGTTCTGGATCCTGCTGTGCGTGGGCATCGCCGCCGAGGCGATCGGCGCGGCCGGGATCATGGTCCAGTGGTTCCCGGGCAGCGAATCCTGGATGTGGGTCGCCCTCTTCATGGCGATGTTCTGCGGCACGAACCTCGCGGCGGTCAGCAACTTCGGCGAGTTCGAGTTCTGGTTCGCCGCGCTGAAGATCGCCGCGATCACGATCTTCCTCGTCCTGGGCGTGCTCGCGATACTCGGCGTCCTCCCGGGCACCGACGCCCCGGGCGGCGCCCATCTCAGCGGTGACGGCGGCTTCCTGCCCAACGGTGTGAACGGCCTGGTCGTCGGCCTGCTGGCCTCCGTCTTCGCGTACGGCGGCCTGGAGACGGTGACGATCGCGGCGGCCGAGTCCGAGAACCCGGTCAGGAGCGTCGCGGGCGCGGTGCGCACCGCGATGTGGCGCATCGCCCTCTTCTACGTCGGCTCGATGCTGGTCGTGGTCACGCTCATCCCGTGGAACGACAAGTCCGTGGTCGAGAAGGGCCCGTACGTCGCGGTGCTCAACCACCTCGACATCCCCGCGGCCGGCGACATCATGAACGTGATTGTGCTGATCGCGCTGCTCTCCGCGATGAACGCCAACATCTACGGCGCCTCCCGGATGTCCTACTCCCTGGTCACCCGCGGCGAGGGCCCCGCCTTCCTGGGCCGCGTCACCGGCGGCGTGCCCCGCCTCACCGTGCTCGCCTCCTCCTTCTTCGGCTTCGTCGCGGTGCTGCTCAGCTACTGGTGGCCGGACACCATCTTCAAGTGGCTGCTCAACATGGTCGGCGCCGCGGTGCTGGTGGTCTGGGGCTTCATCGCCGCCGCCCAGCTGCGGATGCGGAGCCGCTTGCAGCGCGAGGCCCCGGAGAAGCTCGTCGTGAAGATGTGGCTCTTCCCGTATCTGACCTGGGTCGCGCTGGCCGCCACGGTCGGGGTCCTGCTGCTGATGCTGCGCGAGGCCGATACCCGCAGTCAGCTGTACGCCACGGCCGTGATGGCGATCGCCCTGGCGATCATCGGCTTCGCGCGGCAGCGGATGTCGGTGGCCCGACAGGAGGGCTGATCAGGGCTGGGCTTGGGCCTGGGCTTGCCATTCCGCGAGCCACTCGCGGTTCTCGACGACGAACAGGTGCTCGGATCCGAGCACCTGTTCGCGGCGTTCGATGAGTTCCTCGAGCGCCGCGATGGCCTCGTCGTACTTGCCCAGCCCGTGCGCGACCCTGGCGGTGAGGCTGAGCGCGGCGAGTGCCAAGGGGTGATCTGCTCCCTGGACGCGGGCGCGGTCGGTCAACACGCGGCGAGCCACCGGTTCGGCTTCCGCGTAGCGACCGAGCGCCCGTAGCCCGTCGCCGTAGTCATGGCGAACCAGGAGGGCCGTGAGGTGATCCGGCGGCAGGAACCGCTCGCAGTCCTCGACGACACGGGCCTCCTCGTCGAACTCCTCCCTTTTGCCGAGCGCGGATAGCGTCAGGACCAGCATGGACCGGCTGACGAAGGTCTCCAGCGCGTCCGGGCCCAGCACCCGGCGCTGGGCGGCGGTCGCCTGACGAAGCAGCTGCTCAGCCTCTTCCAGGCGGTCGAGTAGCCTCAGCGACATCCCCAGGCCCGCACAGCTCCACAGCGTTTCGGGGTGATCCCCGCCGAGCACGCGCTTGCGCGTGGTCCAAATCCGTCGGTGCAGCGCTTCGGCATCCGCGCGCCGCGCCAGGAAGAGCAACGCCCGCGCCTCGGCGTCGTGCGCGGCCAGGGTGACGGAGTGCTCTTCGCTCAAACTCCGCTCGGCGACGTCCGCGGCGTATCGGGCATGCCGCGCAGCGCCCGCGAAGTTTCCCGCGTGCTGCATCTGCCGTGCGATGCGCACCATCAGTCCGGCCGACCATTCCCCCGGGGCTGCCCGCAGCAGCTGGGTGACGTGCGGGGCAAGCAGTTCCCAACCGGTGTATATCTCGGACGGCACGGCTTCGTCCGGTGGCAGCGCCGCCTCCAGCAACCGCCCCGCCGCCTCGGCCAGCGCCGCGCGTCGCGCGTCCGGAATCCCCGCCGCGACGCTGTCCAGCAGCACCCCGTGAGCCTGTACGCACCGACGCCCGTCCGCCTCGACCATCCCGATCAGCGAGTGGTCCAGCAGCCCGCGCAGCGCCGGCTCGACCCGGTCCGGCGCGAGCGGCGGGTCGAGGTGGCCGAAATCCATCTCACCCCGGGCCACCGGCATGAGCAGAGAGAGCGGCACCGGGTCCGCCGCCCAGCAGGACAGCAGCCGTAGCAGGGTCGTGGCCTCCGGCAGGCCCTGTCCGGCGAGGGCGTCCAGGGACAGCTGCCAGGTGCGGCCGACCAGGTGGCGGGACTGGCCGCTGCCGGTGCTCGCCGCGCCCTGGTCGACGAGTGCCGTCGAGTCCTCGCTCAGTTTCCGGTCGTATTCGTCCATGGACCACGACTCCAGAAGTTGGTGCGACAGATGCGAGCCCGCCAGGGTCAGGGCCAGCGGCAGACAGCCCAGCCGTCGCGCCACCTTCCGCGCCGATTCGGCGGTGCCCGCGTCCGGGGCCAGGTCGCACAGGACCTGCGCGGCGTCGGCCTCCGGAAGGACGCCGACGGGGTGCCGGGCCGATCCGGCGCCCCGCCACAGCGGCGAGGTCGCGTGCCGGGTGGTCACCAGGACCGTGCCGAGCGGGCTGGTGCGCAGCCAGCCGCCCTCCTCCAGGACCGTCGGGTCGTCGGCGTTGTCCAGGACCAGCAGCCAGCGCTGCGCGGAGTGGTCCAGGTAGTGCCAGACCAGGTCGGCCGCGGCGCGCTGGCCGCCGGCCGCGGCGGCCAGCTCACCGGTGGTCGCGCCCCGGTCGCCCGCCACGGCGAGCATGCCCGCGCGCAGGGAGATCCGCTCCGAGGCGTTCACCCAGAGCCCGACGCGTCCGTGGTCCCTTACGGCTTCCGTGAAGAGCTCGTGCGCCACCGCCGTCTTGCCGCAGCCGCCCAGGCCGTGCAGGACGTGGACGTCGCCACCGGACCCGGTGACGGCCGCTCGCAGGCGCTCCATGAGGTCGGCGCGGTCCCGCAGGATGCCCGGTGCCCGGCCGACGAGCGGCACCCTTACGGAGTCGGGGACCGTCGCGCCCTGGGGCGGCCGCGGGCCGACCGGCTGTGCGAGGAGGGACCCCGTTCCGGCCCCGTAGTGGTGGTGGTGCTCCTCGATGTACTGGTCGCCGCCGGTCTGGAAGACCCGGCCCTGACCGGACGCGCGGCCGTCGATCGGCATGGGGTCGCTCACCGTTCGCTGATGTGCTGGTCGCGGCCTGCCTGGTAGACCCGGCCGCTGCCGGACGCCTCGGCCGTCATGCGGATCTCACCGACGGCGGGGCGCTGATCGGCGAGGTGAGGGCTCAACTCGCCCAGGATGCGGCGCAGTTCGTCCGCCACCTCCGGCTGGGCCAGCAGCAGTCGACGCACCCGGCCCTGCCACTCGGCGGCCAGCTCCGCCTCGGACTCCGCGTCGCCCGTCTCGCGCGCGAGCAGCAGATCGTCGCGGCTCGCCTCGAACTCCTCGCCGATGCCGTCCGCACTGTTGGGCTGGAACCGCTGCCAGAGCGAGACCAGGCCGTCCCTGGCCGACTCCCAGGCAGTGGTGGCCATCAGCGTGACCATGGTGGTGCCCGCCGTCCTGGCGAGATCGGCGATCTGCGGATCCATGCCCTCCCCCTTCGAGCGACCTTTGATCATAGGGCCGCCGCTTTCCCCGCGCAGGGATCGGATCAGGCCACTCCCGGCGCATGGCACCCGGTGCCCGCCCGGCCGCCCGCTGTGGCGGAAATCGCTCTTGCTGCTAGCGTGTACTTGCAAGTCAATTGCAATAAGCGGTCCGAAGGGCTTCGCATGGCCATCTACACACTTCCTGAACTTCCGTACGACTACTCGGAGCTGGCACCGGTCATCAGCCCCGAGATCATCGAGCTGCACCACGACAAGCACCACGCCGCGTACGTCAAGGGCGCGAACGACACGATGGAGCAGCTCGCGGAGGCGCGGGACAAGGATCAGTGGGGCTCGATCAACGGGCTCGAGAAGAACTTGGCCTTCCATCTGTCCGGCCACATCCTGCACAGCATCTACTGGCACAACATGACCGGCGACGGCGGCGGCGAGCCGCTGGAGCGGGACGGGGTCGGCGAGCTGGCCGACGCCATCGCCGAGCACTTCGGCTCGTTCGCGGGCTTCAAGGCGCAGCTGTCCAAGGCCGCCGCCACCACCCAGGGCTCGGGCTGGGGCGTGCTGGCGTATGAGCCGGTCAGCGGGCGGCTGGTGGTCGAGCAGGTCTACGACCACCAGGGGAACGTGGGGCAGGGCTCGGTGCCGATCCTGGTCTTCGACGCCTGGGAGCACGCCTTCTACTTGCAGTACAAGAACCAGAAGGTGGACTTCATCGAAGCCATGTGGAAGGTCGTCAACTGGCAGGATGTCGCGCGCCGTTACACGGCCGCCAAGGAGCGCGCCAACAACCTGCTGCTCGCCCCGTAGCCCGGAGCGCCCACCAGGCCCCTGCTTGCGTGATCGTCTTCTCACCGAACACCGGGCAGGCGGAAAAGGGGCCCCCGCGCGGTCGACTCGCGCGGGGGCCCGCCCCTTCCTCGGTCAGGTGAGGGTCCAGCGCTGATTGGGGGCGTTGTGGCAGCTCCACAGCACCAGCCGGGTGCCGTTCCCCACCCCGTTGTCGTAGGCGTCCAGACAGCGGCCGGACCCCTGGTGGACAAGGGTCCCGGAGGCGTTCACCGTCCACTTCTGGCCGGTGGCACCCGTGCAGTCGCCGATCACGACCTTCGTACCGTCGGCGGTGCCGTCCTTCTCGGCGCCCAGGCATTTGCTGCCGTAGACGGTCAGCTCATCGCGCGAGGTGTGCCGGAAGAGCTGGTTCTGGCCGCCGTGGCAGTCCCACAGCTGGGCCTGGGCGCCGTTGGCGATCGTGTTCTGGTCCAGATCGACGCAGCGCCCGGAGCCGGCGCCGACGATCTGGACGCCGTCGGTGCCCGGGAGGTCCTGGACGCTGATGGTGTCCGGGCCCCCGCTCACGGTCACGTTGTTGGCGCCCTTGGCCAGGGAGAGCAGGACGGAGACGGTGCGGCGGGCGGTGGCGGAGCCGGTGGGCGGCAGGGCGAGCGTGGTCGCGTACTGGCCGCCGACGCGGAGGGTGGCGGTGCGCGGGGCGGTGCCGCCGTTGGCGTAGGTGATGTCGGCCAGTTTCAGCCCCGCCGTCTTGGCGGTGACGGTGAAGGAGCCGGTGGTGCTCTGGTACGCGGTGCCGGGGGCCTCCGTGCCCGAGACGGTCAGCAGCACGGCCTCCCCGGCCGGGACGGTGGCCGTGTAGCCGCCGCTGTGGGTGCCCACCGATGCGCGCTTCCAGACGTCACGGACGGAGGCGGCGGCGCCGGTCAGCCCGAGGTCGGTCCAGCGGGCGGTGATGGGCTTGGCGGCGGAGGTGCGGTTGAGCAGCAGCACGGCACGCTTCCCGGTGCCGGACAGCACCTTGGCGTACACCTGGAGCCCAGCGGCGTCCTCGGCGACCTTCACGCCCTGGAGTCCGCGCGGATCCTGGTCGACGGCGATGACCTCGGGGTTGGTGAGGGTGCCCGCGGTCTCGCGCGTCATGGTGGTGAGGTCGTTCCCGGCGAGCAGCGGGGCGCCGGAGACCGCCCACAGGCTCATATGGGTGCGGTCGAGCGTGGCGTTGGAACCCTTCATGCCGACCATGAGCATGTCCGGGTCGTTGTAGTAGCCGGTGTGCTGGGCGGCGGGGTGGAGACCCTGGTCGAAGTTGGACAGCATCGCGGTGGCCGAGGGCGTCTGGCCCCAGTAGATGATGTCGGTGCTGGTACGCCATAGATCGCCCACGCCCGCGGCCCAGTTCCACGGCCGCCCCGAGCCCCATTCGCACAGCGACAGCACCAGGCGGCGGCCGGTGACGGCGGTCGCCGCCCTGTTGGCCTCGCTGAGCGCCCGGTAGGTGGTCTCCTGATCGAGCCCCTCGTCCTGGCCGCCGCACCAGTCGACCTTGACGTAGTCGAAGCCCCACTCCTGGAAGGCCCGCAGATCCTGCTCGTAGTGGCCCTCGCTGCCGCTGCCCGGGGCGGGCGGGGTGCCCGGCGGGGTGGGGTAGAAGTAGCCGCAGCCGTTCTTGCCGGCATCGGTGTAGATCCCGGCCTTGAGCCCCTTGCCGTGGATGTAGTCGGCGATGGCCTTCATCCCGCCGGGCCACTGCTCGGTGTCGACGGTGATGTTGCCCTTGCTGTCGCGAGTGCCCCACCACCAGCCCTCGTCGATGTTGACGTACTCGTACCCCGCCTCGGCCATGCCGGACGACACCAGGGCGTCCACCTGGGCCTTGATCGTGTCGTAGTCGATCTGGCTGGCGAGGCTGTTCCAGGAGGCCCAGCCCATGGGCGCGGCGGGCACGTCGATCTGCGGGGCGGCGGCCAGGGTCCTTCCGGTGGCGGGAGCGGCATCGGCGGTGGGGACCGCGTCGGCCGAGGGTGCCGCGTACGCCACGGTGCCCGGCCCGGTGAAGCCCGCCCCGGTGGCGGTCAGCAGAGCGGCCAGCAGCGCCCCGGCCAGGCGCCTGGGCCGTGGCCGTTCGGGGCGGGATAAGCGCGACAGGCGGCGGAGGACGAGACGCATCAGGAACCACTCCCATTCGATATGTCGAACCGTGTTCGCGATATGGGCCGTAGCTGGTCTCCGAAGGATTCTGTGGATCCCGTCGTTCGGTGACAAGAGGTGTGCGTGGGGAAACTGTCCCCTGACGTCACCCCGCCCCGAGGGAGTCCTTACCGTGCCCGCTTCACCCCGCCCCGCCGACCAGGCGCCCCTCGACGAGGAATGGCGGCTGCGCCGCGAGCTCGCCGCCGTCTACCGCCTGGTGGCCCACTTCCGGATGACCGACCTGATCTTCACGCATATCTCCGCCCGCGTCCCCGGGCCCGAGCACCACTTCCTGATCAACCCGTACGGCTTGCTCTTCGAGGAGATCACCGCGTCGAACCTGGTCAAGGTCGACCTCTCCGGCCAGCCCGTGGAGGACACCCCGCACCCCGTCAACCCCGCCGGTTTCGTCATCCACAGCGCCATCCACGCCGCCCGCCCCGACGCCCACTGCGTTCTGCACACCCACACCAGGGCGGGCTGCGCCGTCGCCGCGCAGGAGGACGGTCTGCTCCCGCTCAACCAGATCTCCATGGAGTTCTACGGCAGGGTCGGCTACCACGACTACGAGGGCGTCGCCCTCAACCTCGCCGAACAGCGCCGCCTCGTCGCCGACCTCGCCGGCCACCCCGCGATGATCCTGCGCAACCACGGTCTGCTGACCGTCGGCGAGACCCCGGGCGAGGCGTTCCTGCGGATGTACTACCTGGACAAGGCGTGCGAGATCCAGACCACGGCCATGGCGGGCGGCGCGAAGCTCACCACGCCCCACCCGGACATCTGCGAGCTCACCGCCCGCCAGCTGTCGGGCGAGGACCACGGCTCCGACTTCGCCGACGATCAGGCGTACACCCTCGCCTGGTCCGCTCTCCTCCGCCTGGTGGAGCGCATCGCACCCGACCACCGGGACTGATGGGGCCCGGAGTGTCGAGGGCGGACCTGCGGTCAGGGGCGGATCGGGTCGCGCATCATGGCGGCGAACACCTGAGAGTCGGGAAACGGTTGCTGCGTCCCGATCTGGCGGTATCCCCAGGACTCGTAGACCGCTTTCAGGCGACGGTTCGCAGTCTGCGGGTTGACCAGGAGCGTGACGCGTTGTTCTTCGCGTCCGGCAAGCAGATGCTGGAAGAGCTACAGGTCGAGGACGGACACCACGTCCTGGAGATCGGCACCGGCACCGGCTACTCAACCGCCCTGCTGTGCCATCGGCTTGGCGACGGATCGGTGGTTTCGGTCGAGGTGGACCGTGAGCTGTCCGGGCGGGCTGCCGCTTCCCTGTCCGCTTGCGGCTACCGGCCGAACCTTGTGGTCGGCGATGGACTGGCCGGGCACGTGGATGCCGCTCCGTACGACCGGGTGATCGCCACATGCGGGGTTCTGACCGTGCCGGAGAGCTGGATCGCTCAGACCAAGCCCGGCGGGATCGTGCTCGCCACGGTGGGCGGCTGGCTGTACGCCTCGGAGCTGGCCCGGCTCACCGTTCACGGCGATGGCACGGCGTCCGGCCGCTTCCTTGGCGGACAGATCTCCTTCATGCTGGCTCGCTCGCACCTGCCCCCGCCGCTTGGTCTGCTCCCTGATATCGGCAGTGGCGAGGAGCGATTGACGGCGCTCGGCCCGGACCTGCTGACGTCGGACTGGACGACCCGGTTCGTCGCCCAGCTGGCGGCACCCCGCGCCCAGCACATCACCCTGTCCGGCGAGGGGCGGACGCACCAGGTCCTCATCGACGTGCAGGCCGGAGCCTGGGCGGTACTGACGGAGGCCGACAGAGGCTGGAAGGTCCGGCAGGGTGGGCCCACCCGGCTTTGGGACGCGGTGGAGGGCCACGTCGCGCGCTGGTGCGCAGACGGCGCACCGGGGCTGGACCGCTTCGAGATCACCGTGACGCCGGACGAGGGGCAGGTCATCCGCTGGCTTGGCGGGCGGCGGTCGCGCGGCTGAGTCCGAAGGCAGTCATGTCAGAAAAGGCCCCCGCGCGGTCGACTCGCGCGGGGCCCGGCATCAGCTCGCGGGGTTCAGCCTGGCGGCTTCGGGGCTCAGCCCACCGGTTCCGGCTCGCGTCCCCGGTTGCGGCGCAGCGCTCGGGCGGCCACCGGGCCGGCCAGGGCGATCAGGGACAGGAACAGGATCGCCGCGGAGAGCGGACGGGTGAAGAAGATCGTCCAGTCGCCCTCGCTGAAGGCCATCGCACGGCGGAACTGGGTCTCCGCCATCGGGCCCAGTACGGCGCCCAGGATCAGTGGGGCGACGGGATAGCCGGTGCGGCGCATGCCGAAGCCCAGGAGGCCGAAGAGCACCGCGATGCCGAGGTCGACCGCGTTCTGGGACAGGGCGTACACCCCCAGGGCGGCGAAGACCAGGATGCCCGCGGTGAGCAGCGGGCGGGGCAGCCGGAGGAGCTTCACCCACAGCGGGATCAGCGGCAGGTTGAGCACCAGCAGCATCACATTGCCGATGTAGAGGCTGGCGATCAGCGTCCAGACCAGCGCCGACTGGGTCTCGAACAGCTGCGGGCCGGGCTGCACGTCGTACATCTGGAACGCGATCAGCAGCACACCGGCGGTCGCCGAGGTGGGGATGCCCAGCGTCAGCAGGGGCATCAGCACCCCGGAGAACGCGGCGTTGTTGGCGGCCTCGGGGCCGGCCACGCCCTCGATGGCGCCCTTGCCGAACTCCTTCTTGTGCCGGGACAGCCGCTTCTCCACGTTGTAGCTGAGGAACGTGGGGATCTCCGCGCCGCCCGCGGGCAGGGCGCCGATCGGCAGCCCGATCGCCGTACCCCGCAGCCACGGCTTCCAGGACCGGCGCCAGTCCTCCGGGCTCATCCCGATCCTGCCGCCCACCGGGAGCATCCGCTCCTCGGGCGCCCGCCGCATCCGGGCCGCGGTGTAGAGCGCCTCCCCGATCGCGAAGAGGCCGACGGCGACGGCCACGATCTGGACGCCGTCGTACAGCTCCGGCACCCCGAAGGTGTAGCGCGCCTGGCCGGTGAGGCTGTCGATGCCGACGAGCCCGATGGCCAGGCCCAGGAAGAGGCTGCACAGCCCGCGCGCGGGGGCGTCGGCCACGACCGCGGTGACGGTGGCGAAGGCGAGGACCATCACCGCGAAGTACTCCGCGGGCTGGATCTTCTCGGCGATCCGCGCCATGGCCGGGCCCGCGAAGGTGATCCCGACGGTGGAGATCGTGCCCGCCACGAACGAGCCGATGGCGGCCGTGGCGAGCGCGGCCCCGGCGCGCCCGGAGCGGGCCATCGGATGGCCCTCGAGGGTGGTGGGGACCGACGCCGTCTCCCCGGGCACGTTCAGCAGGATGGCCGTGGTGGAGCCGCCGTACATCCCGCCGTAGTAGATGCCGGCGAAGAGCACCAGCGCGCCGGTGGGGTCGAAGACGAAGGTGAGCGGGAGCAGCAGCGCCACCGTGGTGGCCGGGCCCAGGCCGGGCAACACGCCGACCAGCGAGCCGAGCGTGCAGCCCGCGAACGCCAGCAGCAGGTGCAGGGGGCTGAACGCGCTGCCGAAACCGCCCATGAGGTCGTTGAGGACATCCATGGTCAGAACGCCAATCGGACGATGCCGGGCGGCAGATGGATGCCCAGCAGACGGTCGAAGAGGAAGTACACGGCCAGCGCGAGCACCAGGCCGATCAGGGCGTCACGGAGGATCCGCCGGCTGCCGAGCACCCGCGCGACCAGCGTGAAGAGCACGGCGGTCGACTGCCAGTAGCCGCAGGGCGCGAGCGCGAACAGATAGCAGACCAGCAGCGCGAGCAGGGCCGCCACCGGGCGCCACTCGGTCAGCCGGGCCTCCTCGCGCGCCTGCTCGGTCAGCGCCGGGTCGCTGCCGCGGAACGCCTGGACGACGGCGACCGAAGCCGCCACGCACAGCCCCACGCCGACCAGCAGGGGGAACGCCCGGGGGCCCACGTCCTGATCGATGGTCCCCTCGGGGATGGCGAAGGCCCAGCCCAGCACGGCAACGCCCGCCGCGAGGAAGAGCAGCGCGGCTATCCGGGGGCTCCAGGGCCGCTCGTCGGGCGGGGCCGTGCTGTCCGCGGCGTCGTTCGCCGGGTTCGCCGTGGCATCCCTCGGCCGCATCGTCTTCGCCTCGTCCCGCGCGCTCATGACCCGAGCCCCACGGACGTGAGCGCCTGGCCGACCTGGCGCTGCTGCTTGTCGATCAGGGCGCCGTACTTCTTCCCCGGCACCCACACGTCCTTCCAGTCGTTCTGCCGCAACGCCCGCTTCCAGCACGAAGTCCGGCGCATCCGGTCCACCACCCTCACGATCGCCCGTTGTTCGTCGTCGCTCAGCCCGGGCGTGGCCATGACCCCGCCGACGCTCACCACGGACTCGTCCCCGTAGCCGAGTGCGCCGAGGGTGGGAGCGTCGATGCCCTCGGGAGCCTTGTCGCCGCTGACCGCGAGGACCCGCAGCTTCCCGGCCTCGATCTGCGGCCTGAGCTCCGTCAGCGTGGAGAGGCCGACCTTCGAGGCCCCGCTCAGCAGCAGGTTGAGCACCTCCCCGCCGCCACCGGTGGGCACGTACGTGATCTTGCGCGCCGAGATGCCCTCGGTCTTGGCGAGCCCGGCGACCGTGATGTGGTCCGGGCCGCCCAGCGAACCGCCCACCCAGGACGTCCGCTTGGGGTCCTTCCGCATGGCGGCCAGCACCGAGCGCAGGTCGTGGAAGGGGGAGCGGGCGGGCACCACGATCGCGGAGGTGCTCACCGTGAGCCCCGCCACGGGGGTGAGCTCGGACAGCTTCACGGGGGAGTGGTTCTGGATGGCGCCGCCGATCATGGTCACCGTGTCCATGGTCATCAGCTGGTACGGATCGCCTTTACGCCCCGCCATCCGGGCGAGCCCGATGGTGCCGCCCGCGCCCGGGGCGTTGGTGACCGTGACGTCCTCGTCGATGACCTCGCAGCTGGTGAGCGCGGAACCGACGCCGCGCGCCCGCGAGTCCCAGCCGCCGCCGACGCTCCCGGGGGCGAGGATCGACAGTCCCCGGGACGGATAGTCGGCGACGGCGCCCGAGTCGTCCAGCGAACCGATGGTGCACGCACTGCTCACCGTGGCCACGAGGGCGACCACCACTGCCAGACGAGGGCCGTTCCTGAGGAGAGGGGGCATGGGGGACGCTCCAGGCGGAGGGAGGGGAAGCGAAGTGGGCTGGAGCTTGCGCCTCCGCCGACGGCCCGTACAAGACGATTGACTCGAAGGCATCAATGGCCGACGCTGCCCGGATGCCCGTCGTGATCGAGCTGGGGTCCGCCCCGGAGCACCGCATCAGCACCCGTCTGTCCCCGCTCGCCGAGCTGTGCGCCTGTCTGCACGCGCTGGACGGGCCACGCCACCATCCGGCCAGCAGGCGCTGGGTGAGCGCGGTCCTTCAGGGCGCGGACGAGCGGCTGCTGGAGCGGGCCGGCGGATGGGCGCCGCTGTGGGGCGCCTTCCGCGCCCGCTATCTGCTGCCCCTCGCCCCGGGTCCGGAGCGCGAGCTGGAGGAGGAGCTGGCGGCGGTCGCTCGGCTGGACGAGGAGACGTTCACGACCATGACCGAGCAGGCGCTCGTCGGCAAGAACGGCCACGGTCCGGGGCCCGGTTCCGGTCACGGTCACGGCCTGGGCTCCGGCCACGGTCCGGGGCCCGGTCACCGCCCGGCTTCCGGGTCCCGGCGCGGCGGCCGCGCGCCGGAGCGCTTCCTGGCCCGGTTGCGGCAGCTCTCCGAGCGCCGGTTCGCCCTGGGGCTGCGGCTGCTGGCCGATCCCTCCGGATTCCGCGACGGCCTCCTCGCCTTCCTGTCCGCCGTGGCCGAGGAGGTCTTCGAGGCGGAGTGGACGCGGCTGCGCCCCACCCTGGAGGCCGACGCCCGGGTCCGCTCCCATGAACACTCCCGCTACGGGGCGGCGGTGCTGGCCGGATTCCCCACCGCCCGCATGGAGCAGGACCCGCCCCGGGTGGTCTTCGACAAGCTCTACAACGCGCGGGCCAGCCTCGCCGACAGCCCCTGTCTGCTGGTGCCGTCGCTGCACATCAACCCGCATCTCGCGATCAAGCACTACCCCGGCTACCCGGTCGTGGTGCAGTACCCGGTGCGCGACGGCGCGGGCGCGGAGCCCACCGCCCTGGACGTGGTGATGCGCGGGCTGCGGGCGCTGGACGAGCCGCTGCGCATCCGGATGTGCCGGGCGCTGCTGCGGCAGTCGATGACGACGACGGAGCTGGCCACCCAGTTCGAGATGACACCGCCGCAGATGTCGCGGCATCTGCGCAAGCTGCGGGAGGCCGGGATGGTGCACACCCACCGGGAGGGCGCGCGGGTGCACTACCAGCTGGACGAGGCGGCGGTGCGCAATCTCGGCGTCGACCTGCTCTCCGCGCTGCACCGGTGAGAGATATCGGCGGAGGGGGCGATGGGCGTACCGGCGGAGGTATTGACGCTCAGGCGGCAATCATCTTGAGCGTGCGCCGACCGTTGCGGATCGTGGCGGCACCCGCGACGGCAGAAGGAAGCGATACGTGACCACCCCCCGCGTCAAGACCACCAAGGCGTTCTACCGCACCGGCTCCACCACCTGGTTCGCCTCCCGGCACGACCAGCGGTTCTCGTACGGCCTGCACATCCCGTCCGTCCACGAGACCACCGACACCCCGCTGCCGCTCATGGTGATCCAGCACGGCACCGGGCGCACCGCGTCCCAGTACCGGGACGCGATGGCCGAGTTCTCCGAGCGGCACGGCTGTGTGGTGCTCACCCCGATGTTCCCGGCGGGCATCGACGACCCGGAGGACCTGCACAACTTCAAGTTCATCGAATACCGCGGCATCCGCTACGACGAGCAGTTGCTCGCGATCGTGGCCGAGGCGGGCGAGCGGTTCCACATCGACACCGAGCGCTTTCTGCTCCAGGGCTTCTCGGGCGGCGGGCAGTTCGCGCACCGCTTCCTGTATCTGCACCCCGACCGGCTGTGCGGAGTGTCCATCGGGGCGCCCGGCCGGGTCACGCTGATCGACCCGGACCGCGAGTGGTGGCTGGGCACGAAGGGGTTCGAGCAGCGCTTCGGGGCCCCGCTGCGGCTGGAGGACATCCGTAAGGTGCCGGTGCACATGGTGGTCGGGGCGGAGGACACCGAGACCTGGGAGATCAACAACCCCGGCGACTCCAACTGGATGGACGGCGCCGACGCCGTCGGGCGCACCCGCGTGGAGCGCATCACCGCGCTGCGGGACAACTACACCGAGCTGGGCATCGACGTCACCCTCGACATCGTGCCCGGGGTCGGGCACCGGGGGATGGGGGTGCTGGACGCGGTCCGGCGCTTCGCGGAGCGGGTCCTCCCGCGCGTCGTCTGAGCCCTGTGGGCCCGATACGCCCACGGACACGGCCGCGCCCCCGGGCGGCGATATGGCTGCCCCCGGGCGGCGACACATCGGCCGCCCGGGGGCACAGGGGAATCAGAGTCGGCTGAGCGCGTTCCTACGGGGCCGCGCGCTCCTTGGGGGCGGGCTCCGAGGAGGCGGCCGGTGCGGTGGAGCGACCCGCGGTGAGGCGCTCCTTGACCAGGGCCAGGGCCACCACGAGCACGGCCACCAGCGCGGAGAGGATCACCTGCTCGCGCCCGTCCTTGTCGGTGAGCATATAGACCAGGACGAACGAGATCATCGCGATAGTCGCCCAGGTCAGATACGGGAAGAGCCACATCCGGACGATCAGCTTCTCGGGGTTCTCGCGCAGGATCATCCCGCGCATCCGCAGCTGGCTGAAGCAGATCACCAGCCAGACGAAGAGCGCGACCGCACCCGAGGAGTTCAGCAGGAAGGTGAAGACGGTGTCCGGCCACTGGTAGTTGAACCACACCGCGACGAAGCCGAAGACGACCGAGCCGAGGATCGCGGCCTGCGGGACGCCGCGGGAGTTGGTGCGGGCGAAGGCGGCCGGGGCGTCGCCGCGCTGGCCGAGCGAGAAGGCCATGCGGGAGGCGGTGTAGAGGCCGGAGTTCAGACACGAGAGCACGGCGGTCAGCACGATCACGTTCATGATGTCGCCGGCGTGCGGTATGCCGACCGAGTCGAGCGCCGCGACATAGCTGCCCTTGTCGGCGATCGCCTTGGCATCCCAGGGCAGCAGGGTGACCACGACGAAGATCGAGCCCAGGTAGAAGACCGCGATACGCCAGATCACGCTGTTGGTGGCCTTGGTGACCGCCCGCTGCGGGTCCTCGGACTCACCGGCCGCGAGGGTGACGATCTCGCTGCCCATGAAGGAGAAGACCACCAGCAGCACACCGGTGAGGATGGCGCCCGGCCCGTTCGGCAGGAAGCCGCCGTGGTCGGTGAGGTGGGCCAGGCCCGCGCCCTCGTTGTCCGAATGCGGCAGCAGCCCGAACACCGCGAGCCCGCCGACCACGATGAACGCGCCGATCGCCACGACCTTGATCCCGGCGAACCAGAACTCGAACTCACCGTAGGAGCCGACCGAGACCAGGTTGGTCGCGGTGAGCACCACCATCACGATCAGCGCCCAGCCCCACTGCGGGACGGCCGGCCACCAGCCCTCCAGGATCTTGGCGCCGGCGGTGGCCTCGACCGCCAGCACCACGACCCAGAAGAACCAGTACAGCCAGCCGATGGAGAAACCGGCCCAGCGGCCGAGCGCCCGGTCGGCGTAGGCGGAGAAGGAGCCGGAGGTGGGGTTGGCGGCGGACATCTCGCCGAGCATCCGCATGACGAAAACGACCATGAGGCCGACCAGGGCATACGAGACGAGAATGCCGGGGCCGGCCTTGGCGATACCCGCACTGGAGCCGACGAAGAGGCCGGCGCCGATCACGCCGCCGATCGCGATCATCGAAAGATGGCGGTTCTTGAGTCCCGCCTTGAGGCCGTCGGGCGAGCCCGGGTCGCCGGGGGGCCGCTGCTGCTCCGGCGTGGTCGCAGGTTGTGCGCTCATGTGCTCGATTCCTTTGCTCTCGCGTTACGAGCGACGCCAGTGAATCTCAGGAGGTCGGCCAGTTGAACCTTTGAATCCAGATTGTTACTTGAGGTTTTCATGAGGTTCTTTGGCATTACAGAGATTTATGCGATGCCTACCCTGGGCGGCGCGGGTCACACGGCCATGACACACTCGGTACATGCGCGTGTACCTCGGCTCCGACCATGCCGGTTTCGAACTCAAGAACCACCTCGTGGAGTGGCTGAAGGCGGCCGGCCATGAGCCCGTCGACTGCGGCCCGCACATCTACGACGCCCAGGACGACTACCCGCCGTTCTGCCTGCGCGCCGCGGAGCGGACCGCCGCCGACCCGCAGGGCCTCGGCATCGTCATCGGCGGATCCGGCAATGGTGAGCAGATCGCGGCGAACAAGGTCAAGGGGGTACGCGCGGCGCTGGCCTGGAGCGAGGAGACCGCGGCCCTCGGCCGTGAGCACAACAACGCCAACGTGGTCAGCGTCGGAGCCCGGATGCACACCCAGGACGAGGCCACCAAGTTTGTCGAGATTTTCCTGAACACCCCGTACTCGGGTGAGGAGCGGCACACCCGCCGCATCGAGATGCTCAGCGGTTACGAGGCCACCGGCGAGCTGCCGCCCATCCCGGCCCACCATCCGCAAGGCGACTGATGCCCGAAGGGCACACCATCCACCGGCTGGCCGCCGATCACCTCGAGACCTTCGGCGGCCGGCCCGTCCGGGCCACCAGCCCACAGGGGAAGTTCGCCGACGGCGCCGGGCTGATCGACGGCCAGCCGCTGCGCCACGCCGAGGCGCACGGCAAGCACCTCTTCCTGGACTTCGCGGCCACCGGCTGGGTCCATGTCCACCTGGGGCTCTTCGGCACGTACGCCTTCGGCCCGGCCCCCGCCCCGCCGCCCACCGACACCGTCCGGCTGCGGCTGGCGAACCCCGGGGGGTACGCGGATCTGCGCGGCCCGACCGCCTGCGCCCTGATCACCGACGGGGAGAAGCAGGTGATCCACGACCGGCTGGGCCCCGATCCACTGCGTCCGGCGGACGACGGCGAGCGGGCCTGGGCCCGGATCTCCCGCAGCCGGGTCAGCGTGGCCGCGCTGCTCATGGACCAGAAGGTGATCTCCGGGGTGGGGAACGTCTACCGCGCCGAGGTGCTCTTCCGGCACGGGATCGACCCCTACCGGCCCGGCCGCGCGCTGACCCGCGCCGAATGGGACGCGATATGGGCCGATCTGGTGGCGCTGATGCGCGAGGGGGTGCGGAACAACCGGATCGACACGGTCCGCCCCGAGCACACCCCCGAGGCGATGGGCCGCCCGCCGCGCGTGGACGACCACGGCGGCGAGGTCTATGTCTACCGGCGCGCCGGACAGCCCTGCCATATCTGTGGTGGCGAGATCCGCACCGCCGATCTCGCCGCCCGCAATCTCTTCTGGTGCCCTGACTGCCAGAGCGCCTGAGGCATCAGAAGCCGTGGGGCAGCCACGGGGCGACCGGGGTGGCGAACGCGGTCGTGGCCTCCGTAAGGGCGCCCTGACGGACCTCCTGGACGCGCCCCGCACCCGCCAGCGCGGTCAGCGAGACGCCACCGAGGTACGCCGCTCCCAGTTCCCGCACGCCCAGCCGGAGGTCGGCAGCGTCGTCCGTGCGCTCGCAGGAGGCGCCCTTGGCGTCGCCGCTCAGCCGCCAGCGCCCCTCGTTCCAGGGACAGAAGGGGTCGGTGACCTCCAGGACGGTCTCCACGGGCGTGGTGTACGTCCGTGCCTCGAGCGCGGCCCCCACATCCACCAGACGGACGAACAGCGAGTCGCGCAGCCTTACGGCGCACCGCCGGATGTCCGAGACCAGGAGCTGCCAGGGATCGTCGACCGGGCGGGGACCGGTCCGGATCACCGAGGTCAGGTCGAGGTCGAACAGGAAGCGCCACAGCGCCGCGTAGGACGCCGGGTCCAGGGCCTCCAGGTCGCGCAGGACGACCGTGCCCTTCGGCCCGGCCAGATCCCAGTCGGGCTTCACCGCGAACCGCACATAGCCGCTGACCTCGCCGCCCGACTCGGCCAGCACACAGCGCAGCGGGGACGCCCCCTCGCGGTCGCCCGGCGGGTCCAGCAGCGGCACCCGCTCCCAGCCGGGGATCCGCTCGAGCATCCCCGGCCGGGTGCGCACCCGCCGGGCGTAGACGGCCTCGCACGCCTCGACGGCGGACTCCAGGGGCACGGCGCGCAGCCGTACGTCGTCCACGCCTTCGGGGACGGTCAGCCGCACCCGGGTGGTGTCGATCTCGGCGTAGGCGTTCTGCGTGGCCGCCCCATAGCCGAACCGTCCGTAGATGTCCGGTTCCGACGCGGTCAGGACGGCCAGCGGCTCATCGCCCGCCGCGCGGATGTCGTCCAACTGCCGCCGCATCATGGCCCGGAGCACCCCGCGCCGCCGGTGCGTGGCCTGGACGCTCACCATCGTGACCCCGGCCGCCGGGACGATCCCGCCGCCCGGGACCGACAGCCGGAAGCTGAACAGCCCCGCCGTGCCCACGATGTCGGCGCCGTCCCAGGCGCCGATCGAGCGCTCGCATTCGGTCAACTCCCGCCAGAGCGCGGATTCCTCCGGCGCTTCGGGAACTCCGCCGAATGCGAGTACCAGTTTTCCGTACCAATCATCCCAAATCGATGGGTCGAGCACACGCAGCTCAGTCCTCATATTCCCATCCCTAGCAGCCGTTTCCCGTACACGCGAACGAATTTCGCTTACGATTGCCCCCCTGGCTGGGTGGTTCAACGCGCCACGAATCGACGCGCGTCCGAACGGGTGGGTAGGGTCCCGATGCAATGAATGGCGGCGTGGACACTCCGTGGGCCCGGATGCGCAGAGTTCTGCACCGGGCTCGCACAGGCGTGCGCAAAGCCGGAGTGGACTACTTCCGGGGCGAGGGCTCCGACCGGCTCGCCCTGACCGCGCTGCTCCTCGGCGTCCCCGCCATCGCCGGAGGCACCATCGCCCAGCCCGACTGGTGCTCCCCGTCCGCCCTCGTCCTGCCCATCGTCGCGGGCGGGCTGCTGCTGCGCCCCGCCAGCCTGCTCGCCCTGTACGCGGCGGCCGCCACGGCCCTGATCGTGGAGTCCGCGGTGCTCGGCCCGTACACCGAGGAGGACGCCTCCTCCCGGGTCACCCCCGGCACCATCCTGGTCGTCGCCGCCGTCGGCTTCTTCGGCCTGCTGATCGCCCAGTTCCGCAGCCGTGTCGGGGTGCCCTGGCGGCGCGGCGGCACCATGCTCTTCGACCTGCGCGAGCGCATCCGCGTCCAGAGCAAGCTGCCCAACCTGCCGCGCGGCTGGCACCGCGAGATGGCGCTGCGCCCGGCCGGTGGGCAGTCCTTCTCCGGTGACTTCGTCGTGGCCGCCCGCACCGGCGGCGGCCGCACCCTCGAGGTCGTCCTCACCGACGTCTCCGGCAAGGGCATGGACGCCGCCTCGCGCGCCCTGCTGCTCTCCGGCGCCTTCGGCGGCCTCCTCGGCTCCCTGCCCCCGCACGGCTTCCTCCCGGCCGCCAACGGCTATCTCCTGCGCCAGGACTGGGACGAGGGCTTCGCGACCTCCATCCACCTCGTCCTCGACCTCGACAGCGGCGACTTCGAGCTCTTCTCCGCCGGACATCTGCCCGCGCTCCAGCTGAGCGCGGGCACCGGCAAGTGGGAGGAGAAGTCGGCCGACGGCCCGCTGCTCGGCGTCTACGACGGCGCCCAATTCGACCCCACCAAGGGCACGCTGCGGCCCGGCGACGTCCTGATGCTCTTCACCGACGGCCTCGTGGAGACCGCCGACCGGGACATCAGCGAGGGCATCGACCGGCTCACCGGCGAGGCGGACCGCTATGTCGGGTCGGGCTTCCACGGCGCGGCCTGGCACCTCATCGAGACGGTCGCCAAGGACGTCAACGACGACCGGGCCCTGCTGCTGATCTGCCGCCAGTAAGGGCGGCTCTCCGCGGCCGGTGCGGCCGCCTTACGGCCGCGCCGGACTGCCCCATGACGCCTTACGGCCCGATCGGCCCGCCCGGCGGGGGTTAGCCCCACCCCGGATACGCCGGTGGCCGTCATGGCTGCCGAGGGGCCGCGATCCGTACGTTCGAGGGGAATCGGGCGAACTCCTCGGAAGGGTCACCACCATGGGGCTGCGCAAGCGGCGACAGACAGCGGCGGCACCGCCCCCGCACCACGCCCATGCCATCGAACTCCACGGCGTCCAGCGCCGCTACGGGCGGGGCCGCACCGCCGTCCACGCCCTGCGCGGCATCGACCTGGCCCTTCCGCACGGCAGCTTCACCGCCGTCATGGGCCCCTCCGGCTGCGGCAAATCGACATTCCTCCAGTGCGCTGCCGGGCTCGACCGGCCGACCGCGGGGACCGTCAAACTCGGTGGCACCGACATCACCGGAATGAGTGAGAACAAGCTCACCGCATTGCGCCGCGCCCGCCTCGGGTTCGTCTTCCAGTCCTTCAACCTCCTCCCCTCCCTGACCGTCGAGCAGAACGTGCTGCTCCCGATGCGGCTCGCGGGCGCCCGCCCCGACCGCCGCCGGGCCCATGAGGTGCTCGCCCAGGTCGGTCTTGGGGAGCAGGCCCGGCGGCGGCCCGGTGAGCTCTCCGGCGGCCAGCAGCAGCGCGTGGCCATCGCCCGGGCCCTCGTCACCCGCCCCGACGTGGTCTTCGCCGACGAGCCGACCGGCGCCCTGGACACCAACACCGCCGCCGAGGTGCTCACCCTCCTGCGGCAGGCCGTGGACACGCTGGGCGCGACCGTGGTGATGGTCACGCACGACCCGGTCGCCGCGAGCTACGCCGACCGCGTGCTCTTCCTCGCCGACGGCGCGATCGCCGACCGGCTCCTCCGCTCCCCGGCCCACGAGATCGCCGAGCGGATAACCCGCCTCACCGCCCGCACTCCGGCCCCCGCCACGGCCTGGGCCGCGGAGGTGGTCCGGTGAGGCCGTTCACCAACGGACTGGCCCGCGCCGCCGTCCGTTTCAAGCCGTCCGCCTTCGCGGGCACCTTCGTCGCCCTGGCCGTGGCCGCGGCGATCGTGTCCGCGTGCGGCATCCTGCTGGAGACCGGGATCCGGGCCTCCGTCCCGCCGCAGCGCTATGCGGGCGCCCCGGTCGTGGTCGCCGCCGACCAGCGGGTGCACTACGTCATCGGCCACGGCGACGGCCGCTCGGACGAATCCGAGCAGGTCCCCGACCGCGCCCGGCTCGATGCCTCCCTGGTGGCCACCGCCGCCCGCACTCCCGGGGCCGCGGCCGCGGCCCCGGATGTGACCTTCCCGCTCCGCACCGCCCATGGGGCGCTCACCGGCCATGGCTGGGGCGCGGCGCCGTTCACGGGGGTGGCGCTCGCCTCGGGCGCGGCGCCCCGGGACGGCGAGGCGGTCCTCAGCCCCGGGGCCGCCCGTGCGGCGGGTACCGGCGTCGGCGGCCGGATCACGGTGACGGCGCCGGACGGCCGCCACACGTTCCGGGTCTCCGGTGTGACCCGTAAGGCGGGCGGCGCCGACGGCGACGGCCTTACGGCGTGGTTCACCGACCACCGGGCCCGGGCGCTGAGCGGCCATCCCACCACCGTGGACGCCGTCCTCGTCCGCCCCCGCCCCGGCACCACCGCCGACCGGCTGGCCGACCGACTGGAGCGGGCCGTGAAGGGCGCGGCGCACTCCCCGCGCGTGCACACCGGCGGCGGCCGCGGCGCCATCGAGGAGCCCGCGCTCGCGAACGCCAGGGAGACGCTCATGGGGCTCGGCGGCTCCTTCGGCGGCATCGCCACCGCCGTCGCCGTCTTCACCACCGCGGGCACCGTCGCCCTCTCGGTTGGCCAGCGCGGCCGCGAGGTGGCCCTGCTGCGGGCGATCGGCGCGACCCCGCGCCAGATCCGCCGCTCCGTCGCGGCCGAGGCGCTGCTGGTCGCCCCGCTCGCGGGCGCGGCCGGTCTGCTGCCCGGCTACGCGCTCGCCCGCTGGTGGTTCGGACAGCTCAAGGCGAAGGGCGCCGTCCCCGGGCCCGTGGAGCTCTCGGTCTCCTGGATCCCGCTCCTCGTCGCCGTCGGCGCGGGCCTCCTCACCTCGCTCCTGGCCGGCCTGATGGCCGCTCGCCGCCCGGCGCGGATCCCGCCGGGGCGGGCGCTCGGCGAGGCGGCCGTGGAGCGGCTGCGGCCCGGTGTGATCCGTACGGTCCTCGGCGTCGCGGCCCTGGTCGGCGGCATCATCATGACCGGCGTCGCCGCCTCCGCTTCCGGCGACGACGCGGCCAACGCGGCCCTCGGGGTCGTGATGCTCTTCATGCTCGCCGTGGCCCTGCTCGGCCCGGTCATCGCCCGCCTGTGTGCCTGGCTGATCGGCCTGCCGCTGCGCGCCGGGTCGGCGCCCGCCCATCTGGCCTCGGCCAACAGCCGGGCCAACGCCCGCCGCCTGGCCTCGGCGATCACCCCGATCGTGCTGGCCATGGCGTTCGCCTCGACCCTGGTCTTCATGCACACCAGTGAGGACCACACGGGCGCCCGCCAGCGGCGGGCGGGCATCGTCGCCGACCAGGTGATCTCCGCCCCGGAGGGGCTGCCGTCCGGCGCGGCGGCCCGCGCCGCTTCCGTACGGGGCGTGGCCGCGTCCGTGGGGCTGCTGCGCACCGGGGTGCTGGTCCCGGTGGGCTCGGGCGACGGCCGCTGGCTGCGGACCGCGTCGGCGCAGGGCGTCTCCGGGAGCGGCCGTGACCTGGCGGCCGTACAGGACCTGGACGTCCGTAAGGGGCGCCTGGACGCCCTGGGACCGGGCCGGGTGGCCGTGGACGGGCTGCTGGCGAAGGCGGCGCACGCCCGTATCGGCCAGCGGCTCGCCCTCCATCTCCCGGACGGTACGACGGTCTCGCCCACCGTGGTCGCGATCTACGGGCGCGGTCTGGGGATCGCCGAGCTCACGCTGCCCCGTACGGCGCTGTCCGGCCATGTGACATCGGCGTTCGACAGCGATGTGCTGGTGCGGGACACCGAAGGCGCCGACCGTAAGGCCGTCGCCACCGCGCTCGGCAGGCGGCTCGGCGAGGACGTCACGGACCGGGACGGCTATGCGGCGGCCCAGGACGAGGAGCGGAAGCTGAACGCCTGGGCCAACACCGTCATGGCGGGCGTTCTCGGCGGCTTCGCGGCCGTCGCCGCCGTCAACACCCTGGTGATGACCGTGCTGGACCGCCGCCGCGAGCTGGGCATGCTGCGGCTGATCGGCACCACCCGGCGGCAGGTGCTCGGGATGGTGCGCTGGGAGGCGCTGCTGGTGGCCACGGCGGGCATCGGCCTGGGCACGGCTATCGCACTGGCCACGCTCGTGCCGATGATGCGCGGCCTGACCGGCGAGGACCCGTACGTCCCGCCGCTCACCTACGCGGGCTTCGCGGGCACCGCCGTGGCGCTGGGCCTCGCGGCGACGGCACTCCCGGCCCGCGCGGCGCTGCGCCGCACGACGCCGAAGCCGTGAAAGGCGCCGGCCCGGCGCCGGAGCCGAGAAAGGGCTGGCCCGTGGGGATCCGCGGTCCAGCCCTTCGTGTCGTGGCGGCCGTTGGCGCGCTAGGCCGCCGTCGTCGTACGGCTGCGGGCCTGTTCGGCGGGGTCCTTACGGAAGGCCCAGGCCATCTTCGGCTCCATGGCGAAGCGGAAGGCGCGCTGAACGGGGGGCGTGCACAGCACGGTGACCACACTGGCGGCGATGATCGTGACCGCGATCTCACCCAGCGGCTTGTGCAGCCACTGGTAGTCGTCGAACCAGCCCCAGAACCGGGAGCCCTTGGCCAGGAAGCCGTGCAGCAGATAGCCGTACAGCGTTCCGGCGCCCAGCACCGTGAACCACATGTGGCGTCGTGGCACCCAGGCGAAGAAGCAGCTGACGAGCACGACCGAGCAGCCGAAGAGGGCGAGCGTCATCACCGGGCCGGTCCACGGCGGCGCACCCAGCTCCTGGACGCTGTCGCGGTGGTAGAACCACGCCGAGTTCATCCGCGGTGCCGCCCAGTAGGCGAACACGAGGGCACACGCGAAGATCGGCACCGACGCGATCCGCACCGAGCGGCGCCGGATCATCTGGAAGTGCTCGGGCCTCATGCACAGGCCGAGGATGAAGAACGGCAGGAACTGGAGCACCCGCTGCATGTCCAGGTCGTCGCCGATGTCGGGCGAGACCGCGGCCAGCGTGGCGACGGCGAGCGCGAGCGGGAGCGGCCAGCGGACCAGCTTCCAGATCGGAGTGGTCAGCCGCCATACGAACAGCGCGATCAGGAACCAGGTGAGGTACCAGGGGTCCAGCAGGCTGAAGTCATATGTCGGATCGTCGTCCGCCCAGCGCTTGAACAGCGTGTACGCGACCTCGAAGATCACATAGGGCACCGCGATGCCGGTGATCAGGCGCTTGAGCCGGTCCGGCCGCATGTCGAAGCTGCGCGAGAAGTAGCCGGAGATCACGATGAAGGCCGGCATGTGGAAGGTGTACACGACCATGTACAGCGCTTCCGCGGTGCGGCTGGTGTCGGTGAGCGGCTCCCAGGAGTGGGCCATCGCGACCAGCACGATCGCGAGGTACTTGGCGTTGTCGAAGAACGCGTCCCGCTGTTTGGGCTGCTGCCCGGCGGGGGAGGCGGCGGGCGGGGTGGTCGCCTGCTGCCCTGGTTCGTCGGCCCGCGGCGAGGGGGGAGTGGGCGCCGCCTCCTGGGGGAGCGGGGTCCGCTGATAACCGTGCGGGCGCAGGGAGTTGGTCACAGGCCCTCCCACCAGGAACTGGGGGAGACCACCCGACACCTCACCGCGCGTGGGGGAGTCATGGCAGCGTGAAACATCTGAGGCACGATAGCGCCGAAACCTGTATTGCGTAAAACCTCGTTGAGTTTGCTTTCCGTTCATAGTCTTCGCATCGCGGCCGATAGTCGTTCCCGGTAAGTCGACCGAGGAGTCGACAAAGCGATGCGATCATTCGATATCCGGACGCAGACTGTCCGTTCTGATGGCTTTCATCCCGCTTAATTGGGGCATATGCCCCGCAGGAGGCTCTGGCGGAATGTCTGATTCATTGATGTTTTGTCACCCTGTCGAGTGACCACCGAGTGAATTCCGAATTCCTGCCCGGGGCCATCCGGAGTGATCGGAATTCACCGCTCGGGCGGCTCGCCGAGTTGTGGGGAGTGTCACCCGTAACCCTTTGAATGAACGGTTCCCGGACGGGTACCGGAGGGGTGGGTGCCGTGTGCACATGTGACCGTTTATCGCTCCACCCCACTGCTGAGCGGCGGGAGTTGATGGCACGATGGTGGCTGCGGGGGTGTGCGGGGTCGCGTGCTTCCGGGGCCTGTGAGACGTGTGCGACCGAGGGTGGGATGTTGTGGCCATTTCCCTGTCATTGGTACTGCTGGTGGGCATCATCCTGGTGTTCATGATCCGCAATGGCCGGGTCAAGTGGGGGCCGGCCCTGGTCGCGATCCTCTTCGGGTTCCTGCTCGCCTCGTCCAATGTCGCACCGGACATCCAGAAGTTCCTCGACTCGGCCGCCGAGGCCATCGCCGACATCAACCCCTGATCGCCGACCCCGGCATCCGATCGCCGACCCCCGGCATCGACTCCCGAGGCATCCGCCCCCGCGTCCCGGGGAGCGGGTGCCCGTGACGCGCGCGAGTGTGCGCGAAAGCGAACGGCCCGGCTCCGGGAAAACCCCGGGCCGGGCCGAAAGCCATGGAGCGGGCGACGGGAATCGAACCCGCGTAGCCAGTTTGGAAGACTGGGGCTCTACCATTGAGCTACGCCCGCACACGCCGCGTACGCGGATGCACCGGTCTCCCGGACACCCCCGCCCAGGCATGATCACCCGGTTCGCGGCACGGCATGCATCGTAGCGGTTCCCGACCGTTCCCCGCACACCCTTGCCCACCAGTCGAATAACCGGCAGCCGGGGCGTCCGCGGGCATGTACCCTACGTGTCGCACCGACGGGGTGTGGCGCAGCTTGGTAGCGCGTCCGCTTTGGGAGCGGAAGGTCGTCGGTTCGAATCCGGCCACCCCGACCAGCCACAGACGTCAAGATCGCGTTGTGGGGCCCGACATGCTTGCGGTTACTATGCAAGCTGCGTGTCTGTGTCTTTTTAACCGGACGCGAATCCGCTGCGACGCGACAGCGCACCGCAGCTGAACACCACACGTCAGCCCCCAAGGAGACCGAACCGTGAAGAGCGCCGTGGAGAACCTGAACCCGACCCGGGTTCGGCTCACTGTCGAGGTGCCCTTCGAGGAGCTCAAGCCCAGCCTCGACGCGGCGTACAAGAAGATCAACCAGCAGGTCACGGTGCCTGGGTTCCGCAAGGGCAAGATCCCGGCCCGCATCATTGACCAGCGGTTCGGTCGTGGCGCCGTGCTGGAGGAGGCCGTCAACGAGGCGCTCCCGAAGTTCTACACCGACGCGGTCAACGAGGGTGAGCTGAACCCGCTCGGCCAGCCCGAGGTCGACATCACCGAGCTCAAGGACAACGAGCTGCTGACCTTCACCGCCGAGGTGGACATCCGCCCGGCGATCGAGATCCCGGACTACTCCGGCATCGAGGTCACCGTCGACGCCGTCGAGGTCTCGGACGAGGACATCGACAAGTCCGTCGAGCAGCTGCGGGAGCGCTTCGCCACCACCAGCCCGGTGGAGCGCGCCGCCGCCGAGGGCGACATCGTCGTGATCGACCTCGAGGCCAAGGTCGACGGCGAGGTCCTGGAGGACGGTGTCGCCACCGGCGTCACCTACACCATCGGCTCGGGCGAGCTGCTGGACGGCATCGACGAGGCCGTGACCGGCCTGGAGGCGGGCGGCGAGGCCACCTTCACCTCCGAGCTCAAGGGCGGCTCCGCCCAGGGCAAGGAGGCCGAGGTCTCGGTCAAGGTCTCCGAGGTCAAGGCCCGTGAGCTGCCCGAGCTCGACGACGACTTCGCCCAGCTGGCCAGCGAGTTCGACACCCTCGAGGAGCTGCGCGGCGACAGCCGTACCCGCCTGGAGCGGTCGAAGAAGTTCGAGCAGGCCACCCAGGCCCAGGAGAAGGTGCTGGACGCCCTGCTGGAGCTGGTCGAGGTGCCGATCCCGGAGAAGCTCCTCCAGGACGAGATCAACACCCGTAAGCACAACCTCGAGCACCACCAGCTCGGCCAGATGGGCCTGAACCTCGACTCGTACCTCGAGATGCAGGGCAAGACCGCCGAGGAGTTCGACGCCGAGCTCAAGGAGCAGGCCGAGAAGGGCATCCGGACCCAGTTCGTCCTCGACGAGCTGGTCAACAAGGAGCAGCTGTCCGTCGGCCAGGAGGAGCTCACCGAGCACCTCATGCGCCGTGCGCAGTCCTCCGGCATGAGCCCTGACCAGTTCGCCCAGGCCGTCGTCGAGGGCGGCCAGGTGCCGATGCTCGTCGGCGAGGTCGCCCGCGGCAAGGCGCTGGCCGTGGTGGTCGAGGCCGCCAAGGTCGTCGACGACAAGGGCGAGACCGTGGACCTGGACGACGAGGAGGACGAGACCGGCGAGACGGTCGAGGCCACCTCCGAGACCGCCGAGGAGCCCGCCGCGGCCGAGGCGGAGGCCGCCGAGGCGCCCGCGGAGTCCGAGGAGAAGCAGGACAAGGCCGAGAGCTGATCCCGGTCCGCTCCACAGCCCGTACGAACGGGCCCGAACGTCTGCACGCGTCCGGGCCCGTTCGTGTTCCGCGACGCCGGTCCGGCGCCGGGACATGCGCTCAGAGCGAACAGTTCCTGATGCGGGATGGCGCCCGCCGACCAGCGCGTTAGGGTCCGTAGATACGAGGGCAGGGGAGTCTCGCGAGCCCGCCGACCACATCGGCGGCCAGGCTCCCACACCCCAGAAGAAGACGCTGAGACGGCCAGTTAGCCGTCAGAGACGAGCAGGTGGATACGTGACGAATACCATGCCTTCCGCCGCCGGCGAGCCGACCGTCGGTGGCCTCGGCGACCAGGTCTACAACCGGCTGCTCGGCGAGCGGATCATCTTCCTCGGCCAGCCGGTCGACGACGACATCGCCAACAAGATCACGGCTCAGCTGCTCCTGCTCGCCGCCGATCCTGAAAAGGACATTTACCTCTACATCAACTCCCCGGGCGGCTCGATCTCGGCGGGCATGGCGATCTACGACACCATGCAGTACATCCAGAACGACGTGGTCACCATCGCGATGGGCCTCGCCGCCTCCATGGGTCAGTTCCTGCTGAGCGCGGGGACCCCGGGCAAGCGCTTCGCGCTCCCCAACGCCGAGATCCTGATCCACCAGCCCTCCGCGGGTCTGGCGGGTTCCGCCTCGGACATCAAGATCCACGCCGAGCGGCTGCTGCACACCAAGAAGCGCATGGCCGAGCTGACCGCCTTCCACACCGGTCAGACGGTTGAGCAGATCGTCCGTGACTCCGACCGCGACCGCTGGTTCTCCGCCGACGAGGCCAAGGAGTACGGCCTGGTCGACGACGTCATGACGTCCGCCTCCAGCGTTCCGGGCGGGGGCGGCACCGGGGCCTGAGGCCCGCCGTCCCGTAGCCGACCTCCAGCCCTCAGATCGCCACAGGATGGTGAAGACCCAGATGAGCAACTTCCCCGGCAGCGGCCTGTACACCGGCCCGATGGCCGAATCCCGCTATGTCGTTCCGCGCTTCGTCGAGCGCACCTCCCAGGGCATCCGCGAGTACGACCCGTACGCCAAGCTCTTCGAAGAGCGCGTGATCTTCCTGGGTGTCCAGATCGACGACGCCTCGGCCAACGACGTCATGGCGCAGCTGCTGTGCCTGGAGTCGATGGACCCGGACCGTGACATTTCGGTCTACATCAACTCTCCCGGCGGCTCGTTCACCGCGCTGACCGCCATCTACGACACGATGCAGTTCGTCAAGCCCGACATCCAGACGGTGTGCATGGGCCAGGCGGCGTCCGCCGCGGCCGTGCTGCTCGCCGCCGGTACGCCGGGCAAGCGGATGGCCCTGCCCAATGCCCGGATCCTGATCCACCAGCCGTACAGTGAGACCGGGCGCGGTCAGGTCTCCGACCTGGAGATCGCGGCCAACGAGATCCTGCGGATGCGTTCGCAGCTCGAGGAGATGCTGGCCAAGCACTCCACGACGCCCATCGAGAAGATCCGCGACGACATCGAGCGGGACAAGATCCTCACGGCCGAGGAGTCCCTGGCGTACGGTCTTGTGGACCAGATCGTCTCCACCCGTAAGACCTCGGTCGGTCTCGGCTGAATCTTCGGTGGAAACACCCCCCTTGGACCGAGTAGGTCCAAGGGGGGCCCGAACCGGGGGCCCGGCAAGGTACCGTCATAGAGGGCTGAGGGCCCCGGCCCACGGGAAAGAAGCAGAAAGCGCAGCGCAAGCACCCGGTTCCGCGGAGCAAAGCGGATCCAAGGCGAAGGGGAAGCACCTCGTGGCACGCATCGGTGACGGCGGCGACCTGCTCAAGTGCTCGTTCTGCGGGAAGAGCCAGAAGCAGGTGAAGAAGCTCATCGCGGGCCCGGGCGTGTACATCTGCGATGAATGCATCGATCTCTGCAACGAGATCATCGAGGAGGAGCTCGCCGAGACCTCCGAAGTGCGCTGGGAGGAACTCCCCAAGCCGCGCGAGATCTATGAATTCCTCGAGGGCTATGTGGTCGGCCAGGAGGCCGCCAAGAAGGCGCTCTCGGTCGCCGTCTACAACCACTACAAGCGGGTCCAGGCGGGCGAGAACGGCGGCCACAACCGGGACGACGGCATCGAGTTGGCCAAGTCCAACATCCTGCTGCTCGGCCCCACCGGCTCCGGCAAGACCCTGCTCGCGCAGACCCTCGCCCGGATGCTCAACGTGCCCTTCGCCATCGCCGACGCCACCGCGCTCACCGAGGCGGGCTATGTCGGCGAGGACGTGGAGAACATCCTCCTCAAGCTGATCCAGGCCGCCGACTACGACGTCAAGAAGGCCGAGACGGGCATCATCTACATCGACGAGATCGACAAGGTGGCCCGCAAGAGCGAGAACCCCTCGATCACCCGCGATGTGTCCGGCGAGGGCGTTCAGCAGGCGCTGCTGAAGATCCTGGAAGGGACCACGGCGTCGGTGCCGCCGCAGGGCGGCCGGAAACACCCGCACCAGGAGTTCATCCAGATCGACACCACGAATGTGCTGTTCATCGTGGGCGGCGCCTTCGCCGGTCTGGAGAAGATCATCGAGGCGCGGGCGGGCGCCAAGGGCATCGGTTTCGGCGCCACGATCCGCTCCAAGCGCGAGATCGAGGCGAGCGACCAGTTCCAGGAGGTCATGCCCGAGGACCTGGTGAAGTTCGGAATGATCCCGGAATTCATCGGCCGTCTCCCGGTCATCACCTCCGTCCACAACCTCGACCGCGAGGCGCTGCTGCAAATCCTGGTCGAGCCGCGGAACGCCCTGGTGAAGCAGTACCAGCGGCTGTTCGAACTCGACGGGGTGGAGCTGGACTTCGACCGCCCGGCCCTGGAGGCCATCGCCGACCAGGCGATCCTGCGCGGCACCGGGGCCCGGGGCCTGCGCGCGATCATCGAGGAGGTGCTGATGTCGGCGATGTACGAGGTGCCCTCCCGCAAGGACGTGGCCCGCGTCGTCATCACCGAGGACGTCGTGCACTCCAATGTGAACCCCACGCTGGTGCCCCGCACCCGCGGCACCGAGCCGGGCGAGCGGCACGAGAAGAGCGCATAGCCGCACCCGCACGCGTAGCCGCCCCCTGGCGGCCGGATGCGTAGCCGCCCCGCTGAGGGCATACGAAGAGGGCCCCGGTCCCCCGGGGCCCTCTTCGTGTCGTACGCGCCCTGTGGCCGCTTTGCGGGCGGTTCAGGCGGGCTTGCGGGTGTCCTGGTAGATGCCCGCGGTCACCTTGGCGAAGGACTCCATGTCGGCGTCGGACGCCGAGGTGTTCTCCGCGTTGACGTCGAGCACCATCGCCGCGTCCGTCTCCTCCGCCCAGACGCAGGCCGGGGCGTAGATCCGGTCGTAGAGCTTGACCACCTCGCACTCCACCGACGGGCCGTCAGCGCCCTTCGGCTGGAACCGCTTGCGCTTCCGCTCCACCGTGGGGGAGCCGTCGCCGCCCGCGAAGCCCTTGAACATCTCGTCGCGGACCGTGTCCGGGTCGCTGATGTCGCCGTACATACCGGAGAAGGCGAGCCCCGAATTGTCGTCGTCCGACCGCTTGTACTGGGCCAGGACCGAGGTCGCGCCCTCGGGCATGCTGCCCTGCACGCTGGTGCCCTCGTTGTCGAGGTCGTCCGTGCCCTTGTCCAGCGTGTAGGTGCCGTCGGCGAGCTCCTTGGGCGTGACCAGCTTCATCGCCTTCGGGCCGTCGTCACCGCCGGACAGCACCACGGCGCCGGTGACGATCGCGCCCACCACCACGAGCCCGGCCACCGTCACCGCGATGATCTTGGTGCGGTTGCCGCCCCCGCCGGCCGCGGGCGGCGCGGGGTAGGGCGGCTGGCCGTAGGGACCCGCCTGCTGCGGGTAGCCGTAGCCCTGCGGGGGCTGCGCCTGCGGATAGCCGTACCCCGGTGTCTGCGCGTACGGGTTGGGCCCCGCGGGCTGCTGCTGCCCCCCGCCGTACGGATGGGGCTGGGCGCCCCCGTACGGGCCGGGTCCGCCGCCGTAGGGCCCCGGCGGCGGTGGCTGGTTGTGGCTCATGGCTGTGGGGGTCCCCCTCCGGATCGGCTGTGGCCTGTGGACTGCGCGGCCCGCTCGGCTACTTGATCTCCACGCGCGCGTCGGTGCGGACCTTCGCGGTGATCTCACCGGCCTCGTCGAGCGACATGCTCTTGCCGGACAGCGCCGCGGCCGCGTCGGAGACGACCACATAGGCCACCGTGCTGTTGTCGCCCCACATGCAGATCGGGATCGAGAAGCCCTTGGTGGGTATGCCGCTGGAGCCGGAGTCCCCGGTCGGGGTGAACTTGGTGTTCTGGCACTTCATCACGGCGTTCTCGAAGCCGCTGGGCGTCACGGTCTCGGGGTCGCCCACGAGCTCGGCCTTCATCCCATTGCTGGTGGAGGGGTCCTTCTCGGCCTCTTGCGCGATCTTCGAGAAGGCGCCGTCGACGACCGCCTCGGGGTCCTTCACCTCGCCCCAGACGCCGTTGAGCTGCAACTGCTTGGCGCTCATGCCCTCGCCGGACTTGTACTCGGCGCTCTCGGTCTTGGGGTTGGTGACGCCGAACTTCTCGAAGTCATCCGCGTCCGAGGAGGTGAGCCCGCCCCCGCCGGAGGAGCTCTTGGTGTAGTCGCCGGCCACCGTCGCGGGGGTGGTGAGCTTGTACCGCTTGCCGTCGTCGGCGACCTTACCGCCGCCACCGCTGTCGTCCCCGCCCTTGAACATCAGGACACCGCCGACGACCGCGGCCACCACGACCACCGCGCCGATCGCGATCGCCAGGCCCTTCTTGTTGCCGCCGCCCTGGCCCGGGCCCGGCTGGTACGGCCCCGGCATGCCCGGCTGGCCGTACGGCTGCTGCTGGGCGTACGGGTTCGGCTGCTGGCCGTAGGGGCCCGGCTGGCCCTGCGGCTGCCCGGGATAGCCGTAGCCGGGCTGGGGCGGCTGCTGCGGCTGTCCGTAGGGACCCGGCTGACCCGGCTGCTGCGGGTAGCCGTAGCCGGGCTGGCCGGCCGCTCCACCCTGCCCGTAGGGACCCGGCTGTTGGGGCTGCTGGCCGTAGGGGCCCGGCTGGTTGTAGCTCATCTGTATCCCTCGTTAGAAATCGTGCTGTTGTGTTGCTGTGCGCCGACCGCGGGCTAGCCCTCGACCTCGACGCGCGCGTCCTTGCGCACCTTGGCCGTGATGCCGGCGGCGTCCTCAAGGGACATGCCACCACCGAGCACCGCGGCCGCCGGATCCGCCATGACCGTGACGCCCAGGGTGTCCTTGTCGCCCCAGACGCACGCGGGGGCCTCCATGGATCCCTGATCCGAGGTGAACTTCATGGACTGGCACTTCAAAACGTCCCCGTCGAAACCGTCCGGGGAGAACGTCTGGGGACTGCCCTTGGCCTGCGCGGTGCCGTTGTCCTGGAGCGTCTTGACGATGACCGCCAGCGCGAGGTCCGCGCCCCGCTCCGGGTCGGTCACCTCGCCCCATACGCCGGTGAACTTCAGCATCTCCTTACCGGAGGTCTGGTAGTCGGCCGCCACCAGATGCGGGTCCTTGACCACCGGCACCTGCTGGAGGTCCTTCCGGCCCGCCGCGGACAGATCGCTGTCGTCCGTGCCCGAGCCCTGGCGCTCGTAGTCCGAGGCCACGGTCTCGGGCGTGGTCAGCTTGTACGGGCCGCCGCTGCCGCCGCCGAACAGCGCGAACGCCCCCGCCCCCAGCGCCGCCACGACCACCACCGCGCCGACCGCGAGACCCACCTTCCTGCCCTTACCGTTGCCACCGGCCGCCGGCCCCGGGGGCGGCGGCGTCTGGGGCCCGCCGTAGTAGCCCGGGCCCTGCTGGGGCGCGGGGGCCTGCTGGGGCGGCTGGCCGTACGGGTTCGGCGGCTGTCCGTAGGGGTTCGGCTGGCCCTGCGGCTGCCCGGGGTAGCCGTAGCCGGGCTGGGGCGGCTGCGGCGGCTGTCCGTAGGGACCGGGCTGCTGCGCGTACGGATTGGGCACGGGAGGCTGACCGGCGCCGTACGGCCCTGGCTGGCCCCCATAGGGGCCGGGCTGCGGCGGCGGCTGCTGATGGCTCATGTGCCTCTCCTTATGCGCATGACAGGTACCAAACATCCTTCCCGACGCCCTCGGGCGCCTCGGCGCCGGGGCCACAACGGGTTCGTAACGGAAGGCCGCGGCCCTTTAGACTGCGGGCGTGACCGAGAACTCTTCGCAGCGCCCCGCGAGCGGGCCGAACAGCCACCCCGAACTGCCGACCCAGTACGCGCCGGCCGATGTAGAGGGGCCGCTGTACGAGCGCTGGGTAGAGCGCGGTTACTTCGAGGCGGACGCGAAGAGCGACAAAGAGCCCTACACCATCGTCATCCCGCCCCCCAATGTGACCGGCTCGCTCCACTTGGGCCATGCCTTCGAGCACACGATCATCGATGCGCTCACCCGGCGCAAGCGAATGCAGGGCTTTGAGACGCTCTGGCAGCCGGGGATGGACCACGCCGGTATCGCCACGCAGAACGTGGTCGAGCGCGAGCTGGCCAAGGAGGGCGTCTCCCGCCACGACCTGGGCCGCGAGGCGTTCGTCGAGCGCGTCTGGCAGTGGAAGAGCGAGTCCGGCGGGCAGATCTCCGGCCAGATGCGGCGCCTGGGCGACGGCGTGGCCTGGAACCGCGAGCGCTTCACCATGGACGAGGGGCTCTCCAAGGCCGTCCAGACGATCTTCAAGCGGCTCTACGAGGACGAGCTGATCTACCGCGCCGAGCGCATCATCAACTGGTGCCCGCGCTGTCTTACGGCCATCTCGGACATCGAGGTGGAGTACGACGACGATGACGGCGAGCTCGTCTCGATCCGGTACGGCGACCTGGAAGAAGGGGCGGCGCGCAGCGCCTCGGTTGAGGGTGGTGGCGGGCGACGGGCGGGCACTTCCATTGTCGTCGCGACGACCCGCGCCGAGACGATGCTGGGCGACACCGCGGTCGCCGTCCACCCCGACGACGAGCGCTACCGCCACCTGGTCGGCACCGAGATCGAACTGCCGCTCACCGGCCGCCGGATCCCGGTCGTCGCCGACGAGCACGTCGACCCCGAGTTCGGGACCGGCGCGGTCAAGGTCACCCCGGCCCACGACCCCAACGACTTCGAGATCGGTCAGCGGCACGGCCTGCCGAACCTGACCGTCATGGACGAGCACGCGGTCATCACCGCCCACGGTCCCTTCCAGGGTCTGGACCGGCTGGAGGCGCGCAGCGCCGTCGTCGGCGCGCTGCGCGCCGAGGGCCGGATCGTGGCCGAGAAGCGCCCGTACACCCACTCCGTGGGCCACTGCTCGCGCTGCAAGACCACCATCGAGCCGCGGCTGTCCATGCAGTGGTGGGTCAAGGTCGGCCCGCTGGCCAAGGCCGCGGGCGACGCGGTCCGTGACGGCCGGGTGAAGATCCACCCGGAGGACATGTCGAAGCGCTACTTCGACTGGGTCGACAACCTCCACGACTGGTGCATCTCGCGCCAGCTGTGGTGGGGCCACCGGATCCCGGTCTGGTACGGGCCGAACGGCGAGGTCGTCTGCGTCGGACCGGACGAGCAGCCGCCGAGCGGCGAGGGCTGGCACCAGGAGACCGATGTCCTGGACACCTGGTTCTCCTCCGGCCTGTGGCCGTTCTCCACGCTCGGCTGGCCCGATCGGACCGAGAGTCTGGAGAAGTTCTATCCGAACTCGGTCCTGGTCACCGGCTACGACATCCTCTTCTTCTGGGTCGCCCGGATGATGATGTTCGGCCTGTACGCGATGGACGGCACCCCGCCGTTCCACACCATCGCGTTGCACGGCATGGTGCGGGACGAGAACGGCAAGAAGATGTCGAAGGCGTTCGGCAATGTCGTCAATCCCCTGGACTGGATGGACCAGTACGGCTCCGACGCGGTCCGCTTCACCCTGGCCCGGGGCGCCAACCCCGGCGTGGACGTCCCGATCGGCGAGGACTGGGTCCAGGCGTCCCGCAACTTCGCCAACAAGATCTGGAACGCGACCCGCTTCGCGCTGATGAACGGCGCCACGGTCGAGGGCGAACTGCCCGCCCCCGAGCGGCTGTCGGCCACCGACCGCTGGATCCTGTCCCGGCTGAACGCGGTGGTCGCCGAGGTCGACGCGTACTACGAGGACTACCAGTTCGCCAAGCTCTCCGACGTCCTCTACCACTTCGCGTGGGACGAGGTCTTCGACTGGTACGTCGAGCTGTCCAAGACCACCTTCGCCAAGGGCGGCGCGGAGGCCGACGCCGCGCGGCGCGTCCTCGGCGAAGTCCTGGACGTCACGCTGCGGCTGCTGCACCCGGTGGTCCCGTTCGTCACCGAGAAGCTGTGGACCTCGCTGACCGGCCAGGAGTCCGTCGTCATCGCGGACTGGCCGGGCGACAGCGGTTTCCGGGACGAGGCGGCCGAGCGGGAGATCGAGAACCTCCAGCAGGTGGTCACCGAGGTCCGCCGGTTCCGCGCCGACCAGGGCCTCCAGCCCGGTCAGCGGGTCCCGGCCCGGCTCGAGCTCTCCGGCACCTCGCTGGCCGCCCATGAGGACGCGATGCGCTCCCTGCTGCGCCTCCAGCCGGCCGGTGAGGACTTCACGGCCACCGCGTCGCTGCCGGTGGCGGGCGCGACCGTGGCCCTGGACCTGTCCGGCGCGATCGACGTCGAGGCCGAGCGCAAGCGGCTGGCCAAGGACCTCGCCGCGGCCGAGAAGGACAAGGCGCAGACGACCGCGAAGCTGTCCAACGAGGGCTTCCTGGCCAAGGCCCCCGACCATGTCGTGGAGAAGATCCGCACCCGGCAGGCGACCGCCGATGCCGATATCGCCCGGATCACCGCCCAGTTGGCGGCCCTCCCCAAGGGCTGACCACCGAGGACCAAGGGCTGACCACCGAGGGCCAAGGGCCGACCACCGAGGAGCACCGGTCGCACCGCGGCGCCCCCGCCGGAATCCGGCAGGGGCGCCGCGGCGCGACCGGTGTGTGCGATGTGCCACAGGCGCCCCGGAGAAGCCCCACAGACGCCTCACAGGCACCACACAGCAATGCCCCACCGGGAACCAAACACTGCCTTCAGGGAGTTATCCGGCCGTACGTCCCGGAAGGAGCTCCCCCTCCATGAACAAGCCGCTGAGAAGGGCATCGGTGTTCTCGCTGCTGCTCGTCCTGGCCCTGCTCGCCTGGACCACCTATGTGCAGTTGGCGAGAGGCGAGAGTCTCCGGGAAGACCCGCGCAACGCCCGGGTGGCGATCTCCGAGTACGCCGGGCCGCTGGGCGACATCATCGCCGGCGGCAAGCCGGTCACCGGCTCGGCCGCCACCAAGGGCGACCTGAAGTACAAGCGCACCTACCCGGACGGGAAGCTCTGGGCGCCGATCACCGGCTACGCCTCCCAGTCCTACGGCAGCACTCAGGTGGAGGCCCTGGAGCGGCAGGTGCTCGACGGCTCCGACAGCCGGCTGAAGAACCCGCTCGAGGCGGTGACGCGGGAGCGGTCCAAGCCCGGCGACGTGATCACCACGATCAACCCCGCCGTGCAGAAGGCCGCCTACGAGGGGCTGGGGAACAAGACCGGCGCGGCCGTGGCGATCGACCCCACCAGCGGCGCCGTCCTGGGCCTGGCCAGCACCCCCTCGTACGACCCCGGCACCTTCGCGGGCTCCTCCACGGAGGACCAGAAGGCGTGGACCGCGCTCCAGAAGGACGACAAGCAGCCGATGCTGAACCGCGCGCTGCGCCAGACGTACCCGCCGGGCTCGACCTTCAAGGTCCTGGTCGCCGCCGCGGCGCTGGAGAACGGGCTGTACTCGTCGGTGGACGAGCCGACCAAGAGCCCGGATCCGTACCGGCTGCCGGGCACGGTCACCGACATGCACAACGAGAACAGGTCGGCGCCCTGCGAGAACGCGAACATACGCACCGCTTTGCAGTACTCGTGCAATACGGTCTTCGCGAAGATGGCCGTGGACCTCGGCCAGTCCAAGGTGGCGGCGGAGGCCAAGAAGCTGGGCTTCGACGATGCCAAGCTGGACATCCCGGTGCGCGCCGCGAAGAGCACCTACCCGAGCGGGATGAACGACTCGCAGACGGCCCTGACCGGTATGGGGCAGTTCGATGTGACGGCCACTCCGCTCCAGATGGCGATGGTCTCCTCGGCCATCGCGAACGACGGCAAGCTGATGACCCCGTACGAGGTCGACCGGACCACGGACGGCAGCGCGTCCGCCCTGGACCGGACCTCGGCCAAGACCTACAGCCGGGCGATGTCCGAGCACACCGCGTCCGAGCTCCAGTCCGCGATGCGGACGGTCGTCGACCAGGGCACCGGGACCAACGCGAAGATCCCCGGGGTGACGGTGGGCGGCAAGACCGGCACCGCCCAGCACGGTGAGAACAACAGTGCCAATCCGTACGCGTGGTTCATCAGTTACGCGGACGCCGGCGGCGGCCACAAGGTCGCGGTCGCGGTGGTGGTCGAGGACAGCGACGCGGCCCGCGCCGACATCTCCGGCGGCGGTCTTGCGGGGCCGATCGCCAAGTCGATGATGAAGGCGGCATTGGCCGATACCGGCTCGTGACCGTGGGGATGGCGCTGGGCCGGGTTGTCACCCCTCCCTCGTAGACTGGTCGGCGTGAGCGAGGAGCGCCCCCAGAACGAGTCCGATGAGTTCGAAGAGATCATCGGAGCCGAGACCGACCGCGACCCCGATCTGGCGGTGATCGAGGCCGGCAGCCGGACGCTGCGTGCGCAGTCCGGGCCGCCGCAGGGGGACGGCATCCCGGCCCGCCCGGCCGACCCCGAGGTGGACCGCGCCCTGCGGGAGGTGGAGGGCGAGCTGGCCCGGCGCTGGCCGGAGACCAAGCTGGACCCGTCGCTGGTGCGGATCGAGTCGCTGATGGACATCCTCGGCTCGCCGCAGCGGGCCTATCCGTCGATCCACATCACCGGTACGAACGGCAAGACCAGCACCGCCCGCATGATCGAGTCGCTGCTGGGCGCCTTCGAGCTGCGCACCGGCCGCTACACCAGCCCCCATGTCCAGTCGATCACCGAGCGGATCAGCCTGGACGGGGCGCCGATCTCCGCCGAGCGGTTCATCGAGACGTACCAGGACATCCGGCCGTACATCGAGATGGTCGACGCCCAGCAGGAGCACCGGCTGTCCTTCTTCGAGGTGCTCACCGGAATGGCGTACGCGGCCTTCGCGGACGCGCCGGTCGACATCGCGGTGGTCGAGGTCGGCATGGGCGGCTCCTGGGACGCCACCAATGTGATCGACGCGGGCGTCGCGGTGATCATGCCGATCTCGCTGGACCACACCGACCGGCTCGGCACCACTCCGGAGCAGATCGCCGTCGAGAAGGCCGGGATAGTGAAGCAGGACGCCACCGTGGTGCTCGCGCAGCAGCCGGTGGAGGCCGCCTCGGTGGTGCTCAAGCGCGCGGTCGAGGTGGACGCCACGGTCGCCCGTGAGGGCATGGAGTTCGGTGTGCTGTCCCGGGAGGTGGCGGTCGGCGGTCAGCTGCTGACCCTGCGCGGCCTCGGCGGGGAGTACACCGATGTCTTCCTCCCGCTGCACGGCGCCCACCAGGCGCACAACGCGGCGATGGCGCTGGCGGCCGTGGAGGCGTTCTTCGGCGTCGGCTCCCAGCACGCCCGTCCGCTCGACATCGACACCATCCGCTCCGCCTTCGCCTCCGTGACCTCGCCCGGCCGGATGGAGGTCGTGCGCCGCAGCCCCACCGTGGTGCTGGACGCCGCGCACAACCCCGCGGGCGCCCGTGCCGCCGCGGCGGCGGTCACCGAGTCCTTCGACTTCAGCCGGCTGATCGGGGTGGTCGGGGCGAGTGACGGCAAGGACGTCCGCGGTCTGCTGGAAGCCTTCGAGCCGATCTTCGCCGAGGTCGTGGTGACCGGCAATTCCAGCCACCGCGCCATGGACCCGGACGAGCTGGCCGCGATCGCCGTCGAGGTCTTCGGCTCCGACCGGGTCCAGGTCGAGCCGCGGCTGGACGACGCTCTGGAGGCCGCCATCACCCTGGCGGAGGAAGAGGGCGAATACGCCGGAGCGGGCGTTCTGGTGACCGGGTCGGTGATCACGGTCGGCGAGGCCCGGCTCCTCCTGGGAAAGGGCTGATATGCGAACGCTGTGCGCTTCCACCCTCATCGGCGAGTTCTTCGTGATCGGCTTCGCCGGGCTGGTCGCGATGAAGACGTCCGGGCTGTCCACGGGCACCGTCTGGACGGTCAGCGGAATCGCCATGGGGCTGTGTGTGCTGCTGTGCGGGCTGCTGAGCCGTCCGGGTGCGGTGCAGATCGGCTGGGCCCTCCAGATCGGGCTGGTGCTGAGCGGTTTCGTGGTGCCCACCATGTTCTTCCTCGGGGCGGTCTTCGCCGCGCTGTGGTGGGCCTCGGTCCATTTCGGCCGCAAGGTCGACGAGGCCAAGGCGCGGTTCGCGGCGTCCTCGGCCGCCTCGCCTGACACTGCGTGACGTGGCCCTCGTTCCCCCATGTAGCCTCTGCCTCACAGCCCCGCCGCAGGTCTTTTCCCGAAGGAGCCCCCACCGTGAGCCAGCGCACGCTCGTCCTGCTCAAGCCCGACGCCGTCCGACGTGGACTGGTGGGCGAGATTCTGGGGCGGATCGAGAAGAAGGCGGACTGGACGATCAGCGCCCTCGAGCTGCGCCGGCTGGACCGTGAGGTCCTCGAGCAGCACTACGCCGAGCACGTCGGCAAGCCGTTCTACGAGCCGCTGGTGGAGTTCATGGCCTCCGGCCCGGTCGTGGCGCTGGTGGCCGAGGGGGAGCGAGTGATCGAGGGCGTCCGGGCGCTGGCCGGGCCGACCGACCCGATCGCCGCGGCGCCTGGCTCCATCCGTGGCGATTTCGGCACCATCGTTCGGGAAAATCTGATCCATGCCTCCGACTCGGCGGAGTCCGCCGAACGGGAAATCAAGATTTTCTTTCCGGGGCTCGCCTGATCCCGATCCGATCGTTACTGATCGGCCATCAGTTTGATCGTCTGCTTGCCACACCCCTGCTGACCTGGGGGCGGCCGAATTACCCGGCCGCCCTTCGGCATATGCGAGCCGATCGGGGGAACGCATCTCCGCGACACGACGTCACCATTAGAGGAGGCGGGGTCGTGTTCTGCTGACAATGGCGGAGGACCCCCGCAGCGTGTTCGAGCGGGCGTGACTACGATGAAGCTTCCGCGCCTCGCAGCGCACACCCATCCTGCCGACCTCAAGCAAGCAATCGCTCCAGCAGGGAAGGCCTGACGTATCCTCATGGGGAACAACATGTCGTTCATCGGCCGTGACATGGCTGTCGACCTCGGGACCGCCAACACGCTGGTGTACGTCAGGGGCCGCGGGATCGTCCTCAACGAGCCATCCGTCGTCGCCATCAACACCAACACCGGCGGAATTCTCGCCGTGGGCGCCGAGGCGAAGAAGATGATCGGCCGCACCCCTGGCAACATCGTCGCTGTGCGTCCGCTCAAGGACGGCGTTATCGCCGACTTCGAGATCACCGAGCGGATGTTGCGGTACTTCATCCTCAAGATCCATAAGCGACGGTATCTCGCCCGGCCCCGAGTGGTCGTCTGTGTGCCGTCCGGTATCACCGGGGTCGAGCGCCGTGCCGTCATCGAGGCGTCCACCCAGGCGGGCGCCCGTCAGGTGCACATCATCGAGGAACCCATGGCGGCGGCCATCGGCTCCGGCCTTCCGGTCCACGAGGCCACCGGCAACATGGTCGTGGACATCGGCGGCGGCACCACCGAGGTCGCCGTCATCTCGCTGGGCGGCATCGTCACCGCGCAGTCCATCCGGGTGGCGGGCGATGAGCTGGACAACGCGATCATCCAGCACATCAAGAAGGAGTACAGCCTGCTGCTCGGCGAGCGCACCGCCGAGAACATCAAGATCACCATCGGCTCGGCGTACGAGAGCGACGAGGAGGAGCACACCGAGATCCGCGGCCGTGACCTGGTCAGCGGCCTCCCCAAGACCGTGGTGATCTCCGCCGCCGAGGTCCGCAAGGCCATGGAGGAGCCGGTCAACTCGATCGTCGACGCGGTCAAGACCACTCTCGACAAGTGCCCCCCGGAGCTCTCCGGCGACGTCATGGACCGCGGCATCGTGCTCACCGGCGGCGGTGCGCTGCTGCGCGGCCTGGACGAGCGGCTGCGCCGCGAGACCGGGATGCCGATCCACATCGCCGAGGACCCGCTGGACTCCGTCGCACTCGGGTCCGGCAAGTGCGTGGAGGAGTTCGAGGCGCTCCAGCAGGTGCTGGACGCCCAGCCCCGCAGATGACAACCCGGCGGACCGGCCGTGCGGGTGGTTGGCTGCCCGTGCGGCGGAACGCTGATATACAGGCATAAGGCTCCCCAGGACCGACCGGGTCAGCACATCCCCCGCAGCGGTCCGACTTCGACGAGGAAGGCACGTCGCCGCACGTGAGGGACACACGAGAGAGCCGGCTGCTCCTGGTGCTGCTGGTCGCCATCGCGTTCGCGCTGATCACGGTGGATATCCGCGGCGGCGAGGACTCACCCCTCGACGGCGCCCGGCACGCCGCCGCTTCCGTCTTCGGGCCCGTGGAGGACGGCGTCGCCTCCGCAGTGGACCCGGTCGGCAACGCGGTCGCCGCCGTACGGGAATCCGGTGACCGGCACGACCGGGTCCGCCGGTTGGAGGAGGAGAACACCAAGCTCAAGCAGCGGCTCGGCAACAACGCCCGTGACCGTGCCCGCTCCGCCGAGCTCGACAAGCTGCTCAAGACCGCCGGCGCCGGTCAGTACGGCATCAAGGGCGCCCAGGTCATCGGCATCGGCGCCGCCCAGGGCTTCTCCTGGACCGTCACCATCGACATGGGCAGCGGCGACGGCATCCGCCGCGACATGACCGTCATCAACGGGGACGGGCTGGTCGGCCGGGTCACCACCGTCGGCTCCTCGACGGCCACCGTGCTGCTCGCCATCGACCCGGACTTCACCGTCGGCACCCGTATGGAGGGATCGGGCGAGCTCGGTTTCGCCACCGGGCGCGGCGACCGCTCGCTCCATGTGCAGCTCCTCAATGGCAAGGCCCGGATCAAGAAGGGCGACCGGATGGTCACCTTCGGCTCCCAGGCGGACAAGCCGTTCGTCCCCGGGGTCCCGGTCGGCAAGGTCGTCGGCGTCGATCCCACCGGGGGCGATCTGACCCGCACGCTCCGGGTGCGCCCGTACGTCCGGTTCAGCAAGCTGGACATCGTCGGGGTCGTCGTCCAGCCGCCGCGCGTCAACCCGCGGGACAGCGTGCTCCCGCCCAAGCCCGCGAAGCCCAAGCCGACGCCCACGGTCACCGTCACGGCCAACCCCTCCGCCTCCGCCACCGGCCCGGCCGCCAACAGGAGCTGACCGATGCTGCACCTCAACCGGATCGTCCTGTCGACCTGCCTGGTGGTCTTCGCCCTCGTCGTCCAGATCTGCGTACTGGCCCGCCTCCAACTGCCCGGCGCCGTGCCGGACCTGCTGCTGCTCGTCGTGCTCGGCCTCGCGCTCGTCTACGGCCACACCGGTGGCGCGCTCATCGGCTTCGGCGCGGGGCTGCTCGCCGACTTCGCCCCGCCCGCCGACCACGCCGCCGGCCGCTATGCCCTGGTGCTGTGCGTCATCGGCTATCTGGCCGGGCTCGCCAAGCCCGAGAGCGGCCAGCTCAGGTCGGCCACCGGACCGATGCTGGTGGTCGTGGCGGCGGCCATCGGCGCCACGCTGCTGTACGCCGGGGTCGGCATCCTCGTCGGCGACGACGCGGCCCGTCAGGTGGGCCTGGGCAAGCTGCTGTTCACCGCGGCCCTCTACGACCTGCTGCTGGCGCCCTTCACGGTGCCGCTGATCATGGGGCTCGCCAGACGGAGTGAGAACGATCCGATGGCCGACAGCGCGGGTGGCGGCGAGAGCCCGTCCCGCTGGATCAGCACGGCGGGCGGCGTCAGCACCGGCCGGATCGGCCGGATGAGCCGGCTCAGGCGCCCGGGCCGGGCGCCCCGGATCGGCAGCCAGCGCGGCGGGCTGCTGGCCCGCACGGGGAAGAACAGGACGGCACGCATCAAGGGGGTCAAGCGCCTGTGAGCAATGCCCTCCCGTCGCCCACCGCCCTCCTGTCGCCCGCCGCCCGCCCGTCGCCCGCCACCGCCCTCAGGGGACGCCATGAGTAATATTCCCGAGACCGGGCGGACCTCCCGGGTCACCATCAGGCTCGTCGGCCTCCAGATCCTGGTCTTCTCGCTGCTGCTGACCCTCGGCGGACGCCTGTGGTACCTCCAGATCCGCAACGGTGACGAGTACACCGCCGAAGCCGCCAACAACCACGTCCAGCAGGTCGTCCACCCCGCCGTGCGCGGTTCCATACTGGACGCCCGCGGGGTGCCGCTGGCCGACAACGAGACCCGTCTGGTGGTCTCCGCCAGCCGCACCGAGCTGATGAAGATGCCGGACGACGGCAAGGCCGTCCTCACCCGCCTCGCCGACGTCCTGGGCATGAAGCCCAAGGACGTCCTGGACAAGGTCCGGCTGTGCGATGCCAAGACCCCGCAGCCCTGCTGGAACGGCTCCCCGTACCAGCCCATCCCGATCACCGACGAGGCCAGCGCCAAGCAGGCGCTCCAGATCCGCGAGCGCGAAGAGGACTTCCCCGGTATCAGCGCCGAGCCCACCGCCGTGCGCCGCTACGCCGCGCCCGCCGGCTCCAACGCCGCCCAGGTGCTCGGCTATCTCTCCCCGGTCACCGACGAGCAGGTGAAGGAGGCCGAGCACACCAAGTCGCCCCTGCTCCGCTCCGACCAGGTCGGCAGCAACGGCCTCGAGCGCCAGTACGACAGCGAGCTGCGCGGCAAGGCGGGGGTCACCCGCTACGAGGTCGACAACCTCGGCCGGGTCATCGGCCAGCGGGAGAGCCAGCGGGCCCGCCCCGGCGCCAACGTCGTCACCAGCATCGACTCCCGGGTCCAGGCCGTCGCGGAGAAGGAGCTGGACCAGGCGATGCGGGACGCCCGCAAGCAGCACGACCGCAACACCGGCACCAACTACAAGGCGGACTCCGGCGCGGTCGTGGTCATGGAGGCCAAGACCGGCCGGGTGGTGGCCATGGCGTCCAACCCGACGTACGACCCCAACGCCTGGGTCGGCGGCATCTCCGGCAAGGACTACAAGCAGCTCACCGGCAAGAAGTCCAACTACCCGCTGCTCAACCGGGCGATCCAGGGCCAGGCGGCCCCCGGCTCGATCTTCAAGGTCATCCCGACGACCGCCGCGGTCAACGCGGGCTACGACTTCAACGGCCCCTACGCCTGCACCAGCTCGTTCAACATCGGCAGCCAGGTCTTCAAGAACTTCGAGTCCGAGAACTACGGCGGGATCAGCCTCGGCCGCGCGCTGGAGGTCTCCTGCGACACCGTCTTCTACCGGATCGCCTACGACGAGTGGAAGAAGGACGGCGGCAACAAGCCGAAGAAGAAGCCGGGGGACTGGTTCTACCGGACCGCCCACCAGTTCGGCCTCGGTAAGGAGACCGGCATCGACCTCCCCAACGAGGTCACCGGCCGGGTCCCGGACCGCCAGTGGAAGAAGGACTACTGGAAGGCCAACAAGGACGCCTGGTGCAAGACCGGCAAGAAGGACGGCTCCTACGGTCAGCGGATCGCCTACGAGAACTGCCTCGAGGGCATGAAGATGCGCGCCGGTGACTCCGTGAACTACTCCATCGGCCAGGGCGACACCCTCGTCACCCCGATCCAGATGGCCACCATCTACGCGGCCATCAGCAACGGCGGCACGCTCCACGACCCGTCCGTCGGCAAGGCGATCGTCAGCCCCGACGGCAAGGACATCCAGGAGATCAAGCCGAAGGCGCACGGCAAGCTGCCGATGAAGGGCCAGACCCGCGAGAAGATCGACAGCGCGCTCGCGGGCGTCGCCACCCGGGGCACCGCCGCCTGGCGGTTCCAGGGCTGGCCGCAGAGCAAGATCCCGATGCACGCCAAGACCGGTACCGCGGAGGTCTACGGCAAGCAGACCACCTCGTGGTTCGCCACGTACACCAAGGACTACACGGTCGTCATGACGATCTCCCAGGGTGGTACCGGCTCCGGCGCCTCCGGCCCCGCCGTGCGCAAGATCTACAACGCGCTGTACGGGGTGGACGCCAAGGGCGGCATCGACAAGAAGAAGGCGCTGCTGCCCCAGCCGCAGGCCGAACTGCCGAAGATCTCGTCGGACGGCTCCATCGAGGCCCAGCCGCTCGGCAAGCAGTTCGAGGCGGCCGCGCGGGAGCGGCGGCGGGGAGCTGATTCATGAGCGCGTCCACGCATGGGTACTCCGTACGCCGCTTCACCCCGGAGCGCGGCGCCTGGAGCAAGCTCATGGCGCGCGACTCGATCGTCCGCCGCCTCGACTGGGTGCTGCTGCTCACCGCGCTGGCCCTGTCCGCGATCGGCGGGGCGCTCGTCTACTCCGCCACCCGCAACCGCACCGAGCTCAACCAGGGCGACCCGTACTACTTCCTGGTCCGGCACGCCCTCAACACCGGCATCGGGCTGCTGCTCGCCATCGGCACCATCTGGCTGGGCCATCGCACCCTGCGGGGCGCGGTCCCGGTCCTCTACGGGCTGTCCGTCATCCTCGTCCTCGCCGTGCTCACCCCGCTGGGCTCGACGATCAACGGCGCCCACGCGTGGATCGTGGTCGGCGGCGGATTCTCCCTCCAGCCGGGTGAGTTCGCCAAGATCACGATCATCCTGGGGATGGCGATGCTGCTGGCCGCACGCGTGGACGCGGGCGACCGGCTCAACCCCGACCACCGCACCGTCGTCCAGGCGCTCGGCCTGGCCGGGCTGCCCATCGCGATCGTGCTGCTGATGCCGGACCTCGGCTCGGTGATGGTCATGGCGATGATCGTGCTCGCCGTGCTGCTCTCCTCCGGCGCGTCCAACCGCTGGATCGCGGGGCTCATCCTCACGGCCGTGGTGGGTGCGCTGCTCGTCTGGCAGCTGCACGTCCTCGACCAGTACCAGATCGACCGCTTCGCCGCCTTCGCCAACCCCGCGCTCGACCCGGCCGGGGTCGGCTACAACACCAACCAGGCGCGCATCGCGATCGGCTCGGGCGGGCTCACCGGTAAGGGGCTCTTCCACGGCACCCAGACCACCGGTCAGTTCGTCCCCGAGCAGCAGACCGACTTCGTCTTCACGGTCGCGGGGGAGGAGCTCGGCTTCCTCGGCGCGGGCCTGATCATCCTGCTGCTGGGGGTCGTGCTGTGGCGCGCCTGCCGCATCGCGCGCGACACCACGGAGCTGTACGGGACCGTCGTCGCGGCCGGGATCATCGCCTGGTTCGCCTTCCAGTCGTTCGAGAACATCGGGATGACGCTGGGCATCATGCCGGTGGCCGGTCTGCCGCTGCCGTTCGTCTCCTACGGCGGATCCTCGATGTTCGCCGTATGGATCGCGATCGGACTGCTCCAGTCCATCCGGGTGCAGAGGCCCGTCTCCGCATAGGGTCCGCCGGGCGTCACGTCTCCGCTTGGGGCTGATAAGCCCGAGTTTGGGTACGTGACTCACATGGTGGACACGAAGCAGGAGATAGAACGGAAGTACGAGGCCACCGCCGAGGAAGCCGGTCCGGCCGGGCGACCCGACCTGCCGGGCCTGCCCGAACTGACCGGAGCGGGGCCGGTCGCGACCGTGGTGAGCAGGGGAGTCGCCACCCTGGACGCCACCTACTACGACACCCCCGGGCGGCGGCTGCTGGCCGACGGCATCACCTTGCGCCGCCGCACCGGCGGCGACGACGAGGGCTGGCATCTGAAGCTGCCCGTCGGCCCGGACACCCGGGAGGAGCTGCGGGCGCCGCTCGGTGACGAGGTGCCCGCCGAGATGGCCACGCTGCTGCGCTCGCGGGTCCGCCACGAGCCGCTGCGCCCGCTCGCCCATCTGCACACCGAGCGGGACCGCAAGGATCTGGTGGACGCCGACGGCACCGTGCTCGCCGAGGTGTCCGTCGACCGTGTGACGGCCCGGCGGCTGGCGCCCGGGGAGAGCGAGCCGGCCCGGTGGACCGAGGTCGAGGTCGAGCTCGCCGAGGGCCGCGGCCACGACCAGCGGCTGCTCGACGCGGTCGAGGTGCGGCTGCGCGACGGCGGTCTGCACCGCGCCGACACCCCCTCCAAGCTCGCCAAGGCCCTGGCCGAGACGGAGCGGGCCGCGGGCGCGGTCGAGAGCGGTGGAGGCGGGCCCGCCAAGCCCGGCAAGCCCGCGAAGACCGCCCGTCAGGTCGCACAGGCCGCGTCGGAGCCCCGGCGGCCGCTCGGCGCCGACGACGTCGTCCTGGACTACATACGCCGTCAGATCGACGCCCTGGTGCGGCTCGACCCGGCCGTGCGCGGGGATGTGCCGGACGCGGTGCACCGGATGCGGGTCGCCACCCGCCGGCTGCGCAGCGCGTTCCGCTCCTACCGCAAGGTCCTGGACCGTTCGGTGACCGATCCGATCGGCGACGAGCTGAAGTGGCTGGCCGGTGAGCTCGGCGTGGAACGCGACCGCGAGGTGCTCACCGAGCGGCTCCAAGGCCGTCTCGCCGAGCTGCCGGAGGAGCTCCGGCGCGGCCCGGTGCGCGAACGGCTGCACCACTGGTCGCACGGGCGGCGCGACGGCGCCCGCGCCACCGTCCTGGGCGCCCTGGACAGCGAGCGCTATCTGACGCTCCTGGACACCCTCGACGCCCTGGTGGCCGATCCGCCGCTGCGCCGCGACGCCACGAAGCCGGCCGCGCCGGTGGTCGCCAAGGCCGTGCTGCGCGACTACGAGCGGCTGGCGGGACGTATGGCCACCGCACTCGAGACGCCCCCGGGGCCGGACCGCGACATCGCCATCCACCAGGCCCGTAAGGCCGCCAAGCGCGTGCGCTACGCCGCCGAGACGGCACGGCCCGCGCTCGGCAAGTCCGCCAAGCGGTTCGCCCGGCGCATGCGGGCCGTGCAGGACGTGCTCGGCGACCACCAGGACAGCGTCGTGGCCCGCGAGGCGCTGCGGCAGCTGGCCACCCAGGCCCATGTGGCGGGGGAGAGCGACTTCACCTTCGGGCTGCTGTACGGCAGGGAGGAGGAGCGGGCGGCCGCCCGCGAGCGCGAGCTGCCGGACCTGTGGGCCGAGACCTCGCGCAAGAAGCACCGGGCGGACCTGGAGAGCTGACCGGGGACCTGGGGAGCTGACCGGGGGCCTGGAGATCTGATCCGGGGACCTGGAGATCTGATCCGGGGCGAGGGCGCCCGGCGGGGCAGGTACGCTTGAGGGTCACCCCTGTCAGCTTCACGAAAGTCCGCGATGTCTGTCGAGTCGGTCTTCCCACAGCTCGAGGCCCTGCTGCCGCATGTGCAGAAGCCCATCCAGTACGTAGGCGGTGAGCTCAATTCCACCGTCAAGGACTGGGACTCCTGCGACGTCCGCTGGTCGCTCATGTACCCGGACGCCTACGAGGTCGGGCTTCCCAACCAGGGCGTCATGATCCTCTACGAGGTGCTCAACGAACGCGAGGGCGTGCTCGCCGAGCGCACCTACAGCGTGTGGCCCGACCTCGAGGAGCTGATGCGCGAGCACAAGGTGCCGCAGTTCACCGTGGATTCGCACCGCCCGGTCTCCGCGTTCGACTTCCTCGGCGTCTCCTTCTCCACCGAGCTGGGGTACACCAACCTGCTCACCACGCTGGACCTCGCCGGCATCCCCCTGGACGCCGTGGACCGCACCGAGGACCACCCCGTGGTGGTCGCGGGCGGCCACGCCGCGTTCAACCCCGAGCCGATCGCCGACTTCATCGACTGCGCGGTGATCGGCGACGGTGAGCAGGCCGTGCTCGACATGACCGGGATCATCCGCGACTGGAAGGCCGAGGGCCGTGCGGGCGGCCGCGATGAGCTGCTCTTCCGGCTCGCCCGCACCGGCAGCGTCTACGTCCCGAAGTTCTACGACGTGGAGTACCTGCCCGACGGGCGGATCTCGCGCGTGGTGCCGAACCGCTCGGGCGTGCCGTGGCGGGTGTCCAAGCACACCGTCATGGACCTCGACGAGTGGCCCTACCCCAAGCAGCCGCTGGTGCCGCTGGCCGAGACCGTCCATGAGCGGATGTCGGTGGAGATCTTCCGCGGCTGCACCCGGGGCTGCCGCTTCTGCCAGGCGGGCATGATCACCCGCCCGGTGCGCGAGCGGTCGATCACCGGGATCGGCGAGATGGTCGACAAGGGGCTGAAGGCCACCGGCTTCGAGGAGGTCGGCCTGCTGTCGCTGTCCTCCGCCGACCACACCGAGATCGGCGACATCGCCAAGGGTCTCGCCGACCGGTACGAGGAGGACAAGATCGGCCTGTCCCTCCCGTCGACCCGGGTGGACGCCTTCAACATCGACCTCGCCAACGAGCTGACCCGCAACGGGCGCCGCTCGGGTCTCACCTTCGCCCCCGAGGGCGGCAGTGAGCGCATCCGCAAGGTCATCAACAAGATGGTCTCGGAAGAGGACCTCATCCGTACGGTGGCCACCGCGTACGGCAACGGCTGGCGGCAGGTGAAGCTGTACTTCATGTGCGGTCTGCCCACCGAGACCGACGACGACGTGCTCCAGATCGCCGACATGGCCACCAGGGTCATCGCCAAGGGCCGTGAGGTGTCCGGCAAGAACGACATCCGCTGCACGGTCTCCATCGGCGGTTTCGTCCCCAAGCCGCACACCCCCTTCCAGTGGGCCCCGCAGCTGAGCGCCGAGGAGACCGACGCCCGGCTGGAGAAGCTGCGCGAGAAGATCCGCGGCGACAAGAAGTACGGCCGCTCGATCGGCTTCCGCTACCACGACGGCAAGCCCGGCATCGTCGAGGGCCTGCTCTCGCGCGGCGACCGCCGGGTGGGCGCGGTCATCCGCGCCGTCTACGAGGACGGCGGCCGGTTCGACGGCTGGCGCGAGCACTTCAGCTACGACCGGTGGATGGAGTGCGCCGAGCGGACCCTGCCCGACTTCGGCCTCGACGTCGACTGGTACACCACCCGCGAGCGCACCTACGAGGAGGTCCTGCCCTGGGACCACCTCGACTCGGGCCTCGACAAGGACTGGCTGTGGGAGGACTGGCAGGACTCCCTCGACGAGACCGAGGTGGACGACTGCCGCTGGACCCCCTGCTTCGACTGTGGCGTCTGCCCGCAGATGCAGACCGAGATCCAGATCGGCCCCACCGGGCGGAAGCTGCTGCCGCTGTCGGTGAAGTAGCCGCACGGCGGTGAAATAGCCGTATGGCGGGGAAGTAGCCGTATGGCGGTGACGTAGCCGACGGGCGGGGACGTAGCCGACCGGTGGCGACGTAGCTGGTCGGACGGCGGCATAGCCGTCCGGCGGTGTCCGGCGGCCCGCCGTCACCGGGCCGCCCCCGGCGCCCACAAAGTAGGCTGGAAGACATCAGGGCCCCCGTGGCCCTGGTGTTCGACCGCAAGGAAGTACAAGGAGACAGTCCCCTGGGCAAGCGACAGCCCGAAGGCCCGCCGCCCGCACCCGCGGTGCAGCGCATCCGTTTGCGTTACACCAAGCGCGGCCGCCTCCGGTTCACCAGCCACCGCGACTTCCAGCGCGCCTTCGAGCGGGCGCTGCGCCGCGCCGAGGTGCCGATGGCGTACTCGGCGGGCTTCAGCCCGCATCCCAAGGTGTCCTACGCCAATGCCGCACCCACCGGCACTGGCAGCGAGGCGGAGTACCTGGAGATCCAGCTGGCCGAGGCGCGCGACCCCGAGCAGCTGCGGGCGGTCCTCGACGAGTCGCTGCCCACGGGTCTCGATGTGATCGAATCCGTGGAGGCCCGCACCTCGGGGCTCGCCGACCGGCTTCAGGCGTCCGTATGGGAGATCCGGCTCGACCAGGTCGCCCCGGCGGACGCCGAGCGGGCCGTCGTGGCCTTCCTGGAGGCCGACACGGTCGAGGTGGAACGCCGGACGAAAAACGGGTTGCGAACCTTCGACGCCCGTGCCGCCGTGGCCCGGCTGGAGACGCTTCCGGCTCGGGCCGATAGGCCCGGCGACGGTGGCTGTGCGATACTGCGGCTGGTGGTACGGCATCTGACACCTGCCGTGCGACCCGACGACGTCCTGTCCGGTCTCCGCGCTACGGCCGACCTGGCGCCGCCGGTCCCCGCAGCGGTGACCAGGCTGGCGCAGGGGCTGCTCGATGAGGAGTCCGGCACGGTGACCGACCCGCTCGCGCCCGATCGCGAGGCAGCTGAGGCCGCTCCATCCACGGCCGCCGAGCTGACCGCCGCGATGGCGCCGGAAGGTCCCGCGTAGGGCCGCCGTCGATGCGCCGCCGATGCACTTGGGAGCCACCCGGGTCCGGCTGGCGCACTGACCAGAAGACTTTCGCCGGTCCCGGCAGATCCGGTCCCGGCGAGCGAGACGACAGCTCCCGTGCGGCGCCCGCGCCCCGGACGGCGGCACCCGCGCACAGTGCGCGGGTGGCCGGCCGGAAGCAGGCGCGGCGCCCGGGAGCGTGACGGGAGAAACGCCCGCATGCTCGAACCTATTGAGCCGACCCAACCTGTCCAGCCCCTGGGGTCATCCGCGCCGCGTGCCGCGGTGCCCGGGGAATCCATCGAGAACACGCCCAGCGACACGCTGCCGCCGCGCCGCCGCCGCGCGGCCTCCCGCCCGGCCGGTCCGCCGCCCGGCGCGGTGAGCGAGGCCGAGGTCACCACGCCCTCGGTACCGGCCATAGCCGGTGAGCAGACCGGTGCCGTCGTCGCCGCCGAGGCCGCTTCCGAGCCCGTAGCCGCCGGTGCCGTCATGGCCGCCGCGAGTGGGTCCGTATCCGGATCCGACACCGAATCCGCCGCTCCGCCCGCCCGTACGCGGCGCCGGGTCGCCCGTAAGGCGACCGCCCCGGCGGGTTCGCCGGAGGCCGCGGAGACCGTGGTCCCGGCCGACGCCGGGCGTGAGGGGACCGAGGCCGCCGCCGAGCCTGTCGCGGAGCCCGTGGTGGAGGCCGCCGCCGATGCCGCTCCGCCCGCCCGTACGCGGCGCCGTGCCACCCGTAAGGTGACCGCTCCGGCCGGTGCGCCGGCGGAGGCGGCGGCCGCGGAGGTCGTGGCGCCGAAGGAGCCGGCGGAGACCGAGGAGTCCGCGGCGGCTGCGGAGGCCGAGACCGTGCCCCCGGCCCCCGCCCGTACGCGCCGTCGTGCGACCCGTAAGGCCACCGCTCCCGAGGGCGCGCCGCAGGCGGAGGCCGCCGACGCGGACGCGTCGTCTGCGGCGGCCGCTGGTGGCAGTGGTGACGAGGCCACGGCCCCAGCCGCAGTCGCAGCCGACGCCCCGGCCGAGGCCGACGAGGCCCCGCGTGCCCGTACGCGCCGCCGTGCGGCCCGTAAGGTGACCGCTCCGGCCGGTGCGCCGGCGGAGGCGGCGGCCGCGGAGGTCGTGGCGCCGAAGGAGCCGGCAGAGACCGAGGAGTCCGCGGCGGCTGCGGAGGCCGAGACCGTGCCCCCGGCCCCCGCCCGTACGCGCCGTCGTGCGACCCGTAAGGCCACCGCTCCCG